>NZ_AMZN01000015.1 GCF_000331535.1 Fulvivirga imtechensis AK7
CTAACGTCACTTCGAGCGACTGATAAGGAGCGTGGCAGTCCCCTTTTCTAAAATCGTAAATCAGAATTATCCCGTAGCCTTAGGTATCGACTTTTCTTCTTTAGGAGTGTTTTCTCTTGCTTTTTCTTTCTCATCAACTTTCAGGTCAAAGTCAATCTTTTTGGCGGCTCCGCCCATTTTACATTGGCCTTCGAATTTGGCGCCAGCCTCCACCACGAGTTTGTTGGCAATAATATCTCCTGAAATAACACAGGTGGGCTTTAAGATAAGCATATCAGTTACCTCAACCGAGCCCTTTACTTCGCCTTCAATTTCAGAGACCTGGGCGAGTATATTGCCTTCAATATAGGCAGATTGCCCCACAGCGATCTTTGACTTTGAACGTACGTTGCCAATGATCCTACCCTCCACGCGCAGATTTCCATACGTATCAATGTTGCCGGTGAAAGTGCTTCCCTTACCGATAATGTTATTTGAATTAACAAAGTCTTGCGACACTTTTTCTTCTTTGGGATTTTTAAACATTGAAATTTCAAACTTTTGATGTACACCTATATAAAGATAACTAAATACTAGCAGTCAACATAGCAATCTTCTATCAACTGCTTATTTGGCGGATCAAATACCTGAGAAGGCTCTTTCGTGATTAAATAGATTTACTTAAAGGCACGTGTTACACTATCCGTTAAACGCGCGCCAGCATAAGACGATGTTGATGTCATACCTTCTATTGGTACTTATCCCACATGACCCTGAAGGGGGCAAATACGAATAGTACCGGGTAAAGCCCGGTAATTAATAATCAAACGTCAAAAGTGTGCCATAGGAAAACCCCACTATGAAACACAACCAGATTTGGCACACACAGTAGTAACAGCCCGGAAGCGTCAACCAAACATAGCAAGCCTCCTTTACCGGAACATCTATTTCACCACACGATGAAATTACCGCCCCTCTAAATGGTCTCGTTTTTATTGAATTTCAAACAATACTTCATCAGTGGTGCCGAGGCTACTATGGTAGCCACCACCATTACCAGTATGGCCACAAACACTTGATCGGTGATCAGCCCGGCCTGCAGTGCTATGGCTCCCAGGATTACCTCCAGCGTTCCGTGCGTATTCATTCCGAACCCAACGGCAAAGGATTCGTATTTGGAAAGGCCACCCATGCGTGCGCCCAATGTGGCCCCCAGCACTTTGAAGATAAACGCTATGATGAGTAGTACCAGTACCGTCTGAATGTTAAAGCTTTCAATGAAATTGATGCCCAGCCCGATGGAGACGAAGAACAACGGGGCAAAAATGTTATTGATAAACTGGTGAATGATCTCTTTTGCACGTTCAGACAGGTGCTTGGAATCGCCAAGGGCAACACCGAGTATGAAAGCTCCGAATATACTGTGTATGCCGATGTATTCGGTGAAAGCTGCGGCCAGAAAACAGAGGGCCAGTGAGAGGGAGAGCAAACCACCGGGCCACGCCAGCCTCTTGTTGATCCATGGTAGTGCGCGGTTGATGAGCCCTTTGCCAATAGTTAGCATCAAAATGGTAAAGCCAATCGATAGCCACAAAGTTTTTCCAAGACTCAGGCTTTCTGATGCGTTACCCATCATGTTCAGTATCACCGTAAAGATGATCCATCCTAACAGGTCGATGATCATGGCGGAGGCAATGATGAGCATTCCCATCCGGGTTTTGAATACCTCCAGGTCCATAAGTACGCGTGCTACTACCGGTAGGGCCGTTATAGCCATTACAGTACCGATAAACATCGCAAAAACCAGCAACTGGCCCTCATTGGCGTAGTGAAAGAGCTCCGGAAAAAACCACGTGACCACAAATCCTGCAGCAAAAGGAATGATCAGCGACATCATACTCACATACAGCGCTTGTTTACCCTGCTGGAAAACAATATGCAGGTCTACTTCCAATCCAGCTATAAACAATAGTAGCACCACAGCCACCTGGATAAAACCATCGAGTACTACTGCGGAGGCGCCGGTAGTTGGGAAAAGCATATCAAAAAGGTCGGGGGTGAAGGTGCCCAGTATGGTGGGTCCCAGGATAATACCCGCCAGTATCTCACCAACCACGGCCGGTTGGTTAAACTTGCGGGCTAATTCCGCCATTATCCGCGCAAAGCTGAGCATGACGGCCAACTGGATCAATAAGTTGATAACTTCTGTATGGTTGAGTTTATCCATTGTTCTTCTTTGGGTGAATAATTAATATGTCGCACGGCAGATCTGCGAAAATGTATTCGAGATCGTGGGGAAAGATCCTGTCAAAAATGCCCATCTTTCGATGTGGAGAGCCTACCACCAGCAGGTCGCTATCTACACGCGAGCAAAATTTAGACAGTTCGAATCCCGATTTTCCCGACATCACTTTTATATTAATTTTCAATCCCTCCGTATCCATCGTTTTTAATATCTTTTCTACATTCGTGATCTCATCTGAGACCATATTCTTTCTGGCGTCAGACAGCTCCTCTTCCGTAAGCCCACTGCTGACCGACATGGCCAGGCCGTAGAGTTTTATTTCCCTGACAATGTGCAACTGACGTGCTTTTTGTAGTTTGCCGATGTAGACACCGGCTTCTATAGCATCAATAGCATACGGACTATCTTCTGCGTGGATCACTATACGCTCAAAAGGATTGCTTTCAGCAGAAGGCTCAGTGATCATCAACACACTACAATCCGCTTTGCGCAGAATGTATCTTGCAATTGACCCGAGATAGTAGGTGAAAAAGTCCTCCTTTTTTAATGCCCCGGCTACCAGCAGGTCCACTTTTTCCTTTTTACACACTGAGAGGATCATCCTGGCAGGGTCTCCTGTTTCCCATACTACTCTTACACGATCATTTACCAGCTCTGCCTGTTCAAGCTGCTCAGTCATAAACTGATCATCTCTCTCAGTATGCGACCCCACGTGGATCAGCACCAGGTCGGCATCAAACAGATTCTGCGTTCTCCGGGCTTCTGCCAATAGTGTCTGAAGCCTGGGCGAAAAGGCTATTGCTATTGCTATTTTTTTAAACATTTCAACTTGTGGTCAAAAAGTGCCTTTTAAAAATAGGGATTTTAAATGACTTGAAGAATTTCAAATCGTTTTGATGCCTAAATCATTGATCCATAGTGGTATATGAATAAATAATTCTGTCATTTAAAGGAAAGTTATGACAATTGCTCTATTTTTGGCCGCACATGGAGCAAAAACACAAGGACTTTTTTGACCAGGTATACCAGGTGGTAAGACTTATTCCAAAAGGCTGTGTCACTAGCTATGGCGCCATTGCCAACTACCTGGGTGCGAAAGGTAGCTCAAGAATGGTAGGCTGGGCCATGAATGCCGCACATGATTTGGACGATGTACCTGCACACCGCGTAGTGAACCGTGTGGGATTGCTAACGGGCAGGCACCATTTCACTCCCCCTGACCAGATGCAGCACCTGCTTGAGCAGGAAGGTATAAAGGTAGAAAATGACCGTGTAAAGAATTTTAAAGCCGTTTTTTGGGATCCAACCGTTGAACTGGAATTGTAATGGAAAAAATTTATATGAGAAATTTTTTCCCAAATATGGAATTACTATTGACAAAATGTACGTTTAAACGTATATTATCTGAAAAATCGTAATTGGCACAGTCATTGATTTACGGTTTAACAGGTTAGGTTGAAAATAAAGGCTGTAAATTTTCGTTTTTAGTTGGTTTTAGACGTTACAGCTTTGGCCGCCCTCTGGTAAAGGGCGGCTTTTTTTGTGGAGAATGGAAAAGTCTGCCGGTGCAAACCTTCACCTCAATGGAAATTAATAGGTCTGTTAGCTGCTGCGGACTAGTTAATTATTCGGGCTTTCTACTTAGTGTTTGTAAGAAAACTCTAAGTGGTTTTAAGAAAACGTTCCCGCCAAAGGGCGGGACGAAGTCCCAAAAAGCGGAGCGTACTAAGGTACGAGAGTATTTTTGGGACAAGCGTAACGCAGACATTGACGTTTTCTTAGAGACACTACTTAAATTACAAAATTCATGATTCTCCGATGCCATTTCCATGCTATCAGATCAATGTCCTTTCCAACCTCTCCTTCCATTTCTCCCACCCAGGCATTATCTCAGATTGCAGATGGTAGAACTGTCGGCTGTGGTTTTGATGGATTAAATGGCATAGCTCGTGGATGACAACATATTCAATGCACTTTGATGGTGCTTTTATAATTTCAGGGTTTAGAATGATATTACCATTGGGAGTACAGCTTCCCCATCTTTTTGCCATTCTCTTTATAATCAGCGGAGGTTCCGACAACTGGTACTTATCAAACTTTTTCAGGGAATCTCTGATGGATTCGGAAAATCGCCTCCTGGCATGCTGATAATACCAGTCGGCCAACTGCCGCCTAACCATATCGTTATTTTCTGGTTGCGGAACAAAAACCTGCAGTTCACCTCCCCGTAACTTGACATCTTTGTCCACAGATTGCCGCACTTTAAGCAGGTACTTTCTTCCCAGATACAGATGAGACTCACCCGATACATACTCCCGCTCTGGTGTGCGTGGCAAAAACTGCTCAAAATACAGTTGCTGTTTAACAATCCAACTGCCTCTTTTGAGTACCTTTTGTTTTATGTCTTCAAGGTCTGCAGAGGGCGGTGCTATAACCTGCACGGACTGATCTGGGTGCACCTCTATAGCGAGTGTCTTTCTTGCTGACCTGCTGACAGAAAACTCCAGCAGCGTATTTCCATAAGAAATTTGTTCCTGCATCAATAGTTGTTTTTTGCCACTTTCAAACATTTGGCCAGAATATCATCTATCTCTTCAAAGGTAATTTCAATACCTAGAGTTTTACGATGCTCTATCAGGTAATCCTCTATCTCGTTTTCCATTTTGTTCTGAATATCCAGATTCCGCTTCCAGTCTCTTATAGTTAGCTTCTCTACAATCGAAGCTATCTGGAGCCCCGCTTGTGCCAGTTGATCTCCAATCTTTGCTGTCTGCTCCTTACCATGCGAAACCGTTAATACTTCAGATAACGCTCCAAAGAACGCCCGGGCTTCAGATTTATCCATCAAGATATCGGGTATACCTTCCTGATAGCCTGCGGCAAGGTCAGACCTGGTATGAAGTATTCTTTCCAGGTATTCCTTTTCATCTATACGACCCTCCTGAAAAGCCTGAATAGTCTCTTCGATCAGTTCTGAAAACTTTTTGTAAAAGGCTTCATCCTTCTCCATGTTTTCAGTAATTACCTTTTTCAACTGGTGAGCAATCATATCAGCTTTGGATGCCGGTGTTTTGCCATACGACTCCAGGGCTTCATTCACCATATTTTTATTGAAGATGTTGAACTGGCCGGTGAGGTTTTCTACATAATCAGCCTGCACATAGGTATCGAGAAGCTTCTTTACCCGTGGCTCATATTCTTTGTAGCTAACAACCTCGGCATATCGGTTTTGCACCGATATTTTCATTCTCTGAAAGAACTTTAACTCTTTTTTGAAATTGAAAATTTCGTCATCACTGTACTCTTTGTAGAAGTCATCAGATGAAAGAGCAACCTGTAGTATCCGGGCATAAGCAGAAAGCCGCTGGTAAAATGTATCTCTGATGTCTTTAGGGCTCAAATGCCGCTCTAATGCCTCCAGATCTTTGCGCGGCACACCTTTGAACAAATCCCAAAGGTCTGCGAGGCGCAGCGGCACATTTCTGATCTCCTTTTTTATGTCCAGTACAGCACCTTTCAAATCTTCTTCTTCAAAGCCTTCAAAGGCACTGTACTGCGTCAGGGCCTCGTCCAGTTTGCCAAGTATTCCCACATAGTCGATAATATAACCATGCTCTTTACCTTCGAAAAGCCGGTTGACGCGGGCAATCGCCTGAAGCAAATTATGCTCTACCAATGGCTTTGCCAGGTACAGCACTGTGTTTCGAGGAGCATCAAAACCGGTAAGTAGCTTGCTCACCACAATGATCATCTCCACGTCATTGGAGGAGTCTTTAAAACGATCTATAGTGTCGTTTTCATATTCTTCCTGGCCGTGATACCGCTCCATCAGGCTATTCCAGTAGTTTTTCGCTTCACTGGAAGCTTCCGACCATACATCCTCATAGTCTTTACGGCTATCTGGTGGGGTGAATACCACCCTGGTATTGATCTTTAGCTGAGGATCATGCTGATTTTCAAAATACTTCTGATATCGAATGGCCGTATCAATTTTCGGAACAGCGAGCTGGGCTTTAAACCCTGTGTCCTGCCAGTTTTGGCAATAATGTTTTGAAATATCAAAGGCCACTTCTTCCACTACCTGCTCCGACTCGTATATTCTGGATATGGATGCGAATTTTTTCTTCAAATCCTTTTGTGCCTCCTCTGAAAGTGGCGCTGATAACCTTTCGAAGCCTTTATCGATCTGCTCTTTGTTTACACTGAGTTTGGCCGACCTGCCTTCATACAGCAGGGGAAGAACGGCTTCATCTTCCACGGCCTGATCGATGGTGTACTTGTGGATAAAGCCGCCAAATTTTTTGGCCGTACTCTTTTCAGACTTTAGTAAAGGAGTTCCCGTAAAACCGATATAAGCTGCGTTGGGTAGCATCGACTTCATTTTTGCATGAGCAGAACCATACTGCCCGCGATGGCTTTCATCTACCAGTACAAAGATGTTTTTGGAGACATCTTTAAAATCGGTTCTTTTTAGGGCTGTCTGGAATTTATCAACAACCGCGGTGATGTATTCATTGCCTTTGTCTTTAAGCAACTCTATGAGATCGTTGCCCGACTTAGCTTTGTGGACTGTTTTACCACAATTTGAAAACGTTTTATAAATCTGCTTATCCAGACTTATCCTGTCGGTGACCACAATCACTCTGGGATCTTTGATGGAGGACTCCAGCGCTATGGATTTTGATAGCATCACCATGGTAAGCGACTTGCCGCTTCCCTGCGTGTGCCAGATCACACCACCTTTTCTTACGCCATCAGCATCTGTTTGCTTCACCCTTTGCAGCGCCTCTTTCACTGCAAAATACTGCTGATACCGGGCTACTTTCTTATCCGGGCCATCAAATACTATGAATTTATAGACCAGCTCCATCAGCCGGTGAGGCTCGCAGAGTGCTACAATGGACTGGTCTTGTTGGGTGCCCATTCTATTTTCCGCTTCAGTACCAAAAGCCTTGGACTTCAGTAATTTTTCCGTTTGTTTAAGGTTTTCTTCCTTCCATACCGCCCAAAATTTCAGTGGTGTACCAGTTGCTGCATATTTGACCATATTTGGATGTACCGCCAGCAGTAGCTGCGCATAATGATACAACCGCGGAGCGCCCATTTCCTTCTTCTGATTTCTGATATGCTGCGAAATGGCCTCTTCCAAAGACTCATTCTTATCCCGCCTTTTATTCTCAAACACAACAAAGGGTATTCCATTAACAAAAAGTACAATGTCCGGCCGCCTTTGGGATTTAACGCCTTCTACCACAAACTCCTCTGTAACGTGATAGGTATTATTCTCCAGGTTTTCCCAATCGATGTACTTTAAAGTAAAGTCTTTCCTGTCTCCCTGGATGGTTTCTCCAAAGCTCTTGCCGAGGGTTAGCAGATCATAGATCTTTTCATTGGTTCTGACAATGCCTTCATCAAGCACATTTTTGAGTGCATTGATGGCTGATTGTATATTACTTTGAGAGAATTTGTACGACTTGTTTTTGTATTCGAAGGCATTGATATGATGCAACTGTTTCTCTAAAATGGCTTCCAGCACTACATTGGAGAGAATTTGTTCTCTTTCTTCTTCACTTTGCTTTGGTGAGATGTACTGCCAGCCTAGCTTTTTCAGTAAGCGAAGAGCAGGCTTCTGGGAGTCAGTCCATTCGGTATAGTTAGTCATGTTTCTTTTCGGTTAAAAGGTTAACCACCACCTTGATCATCATGTCTTTGTCATCAGGGTTGCTTTCGGCTATGAGCAAGGTCAGTGCTACCAATGCATTATCAGGAATGCGTTTTTGCCTGTTTTCCTTAAACAGTATGCCATTACGCTCCAAAAACCACACAAACAGGAAGGCCGCTATACGCTTATTACCATCTGTAAACGAATGATTTTTAGTAACAAAATACAGTAAGTGAGCTGCTTTTTCCTCCACTGAAGGATACAGATCGTGACCATCGAAGGTCTGGTATATATTTTCCAGTGACCCTTTGAACGAATCATCTTTTTCTTTACCAAATAATCCCTGAAAGTTCGTTTGTTTTCCTAATGTTTCAATAGCTCTTTTGGCTTCATCATAGCCTATTTGATAGACTTCCGTTGTAGAGCTTCCGGGTAGTTTTAACCGCTGATGGTCGTAGTCATCTAATATGTCGAGCGCCAGGGCATAGTCCGCAATTACCCGGATCAAACCTTCTGCTTCACCTCCCTCTAACTGGTAATTCGTTATTACCTGATCCTGCAGTTGCACCACCTTCTTTAACTCCTCCAACTGCTCCACCTTCTCCTTTAACCTCTTTTCATTAATGGCAAATCCTTTAACCAGATACTCTTTTAATACCTTATTGGCCCATATTCTAAACTGGGTACCTCTTTTTGATTTAACTCTGTATCCAACTGATATTACTACATCAAGGTTATAATGAACGGTATCTCTTGATACAGTTCTATCTCCTTCTGTTTGAACTGTTGCATATTTTGCAACAGTTGCATCTCTATCTAATTCCTCTTCTTTAAATACTGCGCTAATATGTCGTGATACAACTGACTTATCTCTATCAAACAAATCAGCTATTTGATTAAGTGTAAGCCAAACGGTTTCCTCCTCCAGTTTAACTTCTAATTTGGCCACACCATCAGGTGACTCGTATATAATTATTTGGTCTTCTGTATTCATTTTCGTCTTTAACAAGATTTAATTGATTTAGGGATAGACAGGATAATCTTAGTTGTCATCCTGTCTATCCAATAATCTTTTCAAATCCTGTGCTGACAATTGTCTAATCCTTCAAAAATCCTGTACTGACATCAACAAGCTTTTTATTATACACTCGCTTAAAATCCAGGCTAGTACCTCCGAAGTTAATCAGCAGTCCATTAGCCAAATGGTAAGCTTCCAGATAATTAATGGCCTGAGCTTTATGAACGGGAAGCAACAGCTCCACTGCTTTTATTTCCACCATCACCTTTCCTTCAACGAAGAAGTCAACCCTGCGTCTACCAATTTGCTCACCCCGGTAAAGAATGTCCATTTCCTGCTCTCTTACAAAATCAAGCTGATTACTAGCCAACTCAATGGCTAAAGCTCGTTGATAAATCACCTCCTGGAAACCAT
This sequence comes from Fulvivirga imtechensis AK7, assembly GCF_000331535.1. Lineage (GTDB taxonomy): Bacteria > Bacteroidota > Bacteroidia > Cytophagales > Cyclobacteriaceae > Fulvivirga > Fulvivirga imtechensis. Next base: position 9,319 of record NZ_AMZN01000015.1, read on the forward strand.
TACCCAATGTATTATGCACCTGCATGGCGCATCCGATTATCTTGTGAGTTAGTTGATTAATGTCTTCCATATTCATAGTCTTAAACAGGATTTAGTTGATTTAGGGATGGTCAGGATAATCTTGATTATCATCCTGTCTATCTTATAATCCTTCTAATCCTGTGCTGACAATTATTCGTCTTTAACAGGATTTTAGTGATGTTAGTGATGAACAGGATTTTTATTAATCGAAACCCACCAATATTCATTTTTTATTATACCATTCATATTTTAAGAGTCAAAATCAATCATCCTGTCTATCCGGTAATCTTTTTAAAATCCTGTGCTGACAATTTAACCCTCACTTCCCCAGTCAAAAGCTTCTGCATCAAACCTTTCTTCTGCTCTTTGAGGTGTACGAGCTGTTTTTGAAGTATTTTAATTTCGGTATCTGCTTCTGACAGGACAGATGCTATTTTTTGTTGCTCTTTTTTGTCAGGTAACGGAATTAGTAACGCTTTTAGACCACTTGAATAAATATGAACAACAGAATGTCCTTGACCTAATTTGTGCTTTTGTCTGTTGATAGAATTATGGTTTAATAAATAGCCCAAGTACTCGGGGTCTTGGTCATGGCGTCTCAAAATTATGATATCCCCTCCTGCATAAGCCTTAAACGAATTGATAAATGCCGCACTCTTACCTATCTCCTCAAGAGTTTCACCAGATCCTGCAAAAAGAATATCTCCATATTCAAGCTCTTGACTTTCTAAAGTAATCTCTTTAGGAATGTAGGATGAAAAGGATCTTATGATGTTATGGTGCCTTGTATAAAGTTCGCCATATGTCAAACAAGGTAACCCTTCTTTTTTAATTTCTGCTTTAGGCACACCCTTACCTTTAAGAAATATTCCTAATTCACCTAATTTTTTAGCCTCCCAATCCTCCGGAATAACCCCCAACTTCGTTTCCTTCATCTTATCCGACTTCACAAACTCCCTAAACCGCTTCTTCCCCGTGAGCAACTGCTGCATCAGCCCTTTTTTGCGTTCCTGTTTTTTGGTAATGAGCTGCTCGGTTTTGCTGATGGCCTTATCCCAGGTGCTGAGGATTTGGGCTATTTTTTGTTGTTCGGGGAGTGGGGGGAGGGGAAAAGGATATTCAGAAACTAAACTCCAATCTGCTCTAGGCATTTTTGTGCCACTTGTTCTATTCGCAAGCTCAATGAACTTGTGAAGTTGAATCAGATAGAAAAGAAAAATACTTGAACATTTTCCTTTAACTCCTCGTAATATCCATACCTCACTCGAACTTACTCCATCAAATTCTGCAAGCCAATATTTCCGTAAATACGGTCTGAGCTTTGCGAATAATACTTCTCCTTTTGAAAATTTATTCTTTGTACTTTTTTGAGCTTTAGAATTTATATGACCATTTATTCGGCCAGTGTTTTGTTCGATATGCTCCAATTCAATGCAAGGGAATTGCTGTTCATCTGTACGAGGATCATATTTCGTTGAAGACCTTTGAACAAATAGACCAAATTCAAGGTATTCCCATTCAGCGGGAATCCATCCTAGCTTAGTATGTTTACAATCTTGAGAAGTCCTCTTCGTCATATTTATTTCAAGTACAGGCACTATTGTTTAATATTTTTCTTTCTGTTATAGTCGAGATGTTCAAAAAGTGTATTTCCCCATTGTAGTGCTATTTCTCCAATTTCTTCTGAGGTTAATGGCTTATGCAACAGATTTTTTTTAAAAAGTTTTGTTTTTTGCCCTTGAGCTTCTTTATCAAAATATCCCAAATGTATTTCGTACGTGTAACGATCATAGATTACCCTCACACTATAACTACACCCAAAAGGATTTATGCCACTTTTTTTGTAAGCAGCAAAGTGAGTTTGGAAAATTGCCTCTGCTTCTCGAATTTCATGATTAGTTTCATTGTAGCGAAACTCTTCGTTTAATTTTGTATAATCGATCTTATCCCTAAATGTCAAACTTACACCTCTCCCTTCCATTCTCACATTGAGCCGATGATTTGGCTGATCATAAAACTCATTAAATTTGGACGTAACCTTGGCTAGTTCATCAAATAATTCACTTCCCCAGTCAACCAAAGATTCTCGTACAACCTGATAAGTCAAATTCATCTTTATATCATTTTCCGAATCTTCTCCCGCTATCTCCTTCTTTAAAAGAGCCAATTTCTTATCCAAATCTCCAGGCTCTTCCAAAGATTGTCCATGAGCTGCGTCAATCGCCTTATTTAAAGACCACTCCATTTCAGCAATCAGGAACTCAATAAATGGCACCAAATCACCGGTGTCTGCTTTTTGAAGCGCGGTAAGATAGGCTTCTTTGTTATCTACCCGGATGATTAATGGCGGGTATCCTGCCCGAAGCATAATGTAGTTTACCCATAGCCTCGAAACCCTTCCATTGCCATCGTCAAACGGGTGTATGGCTGTAAATTCGTGATGCGCCTTAGCTGCTCTTACAATAGGGTGTTCATCTTTACTCTTTTGATACTCCTCCATCAAATCCTTCATCTTCGCAGGAGTTTCTTCGGGTGTAGCATAGTGATGGATCTCGCCACTTTTCATCCGAACTGAATTGGGCGAAGTTTTATACTGTCCGGGTATGATTTGCTTTCGTGTTTCTTGTCCATCCTCAGTAATGGCTTCTTTCCAGAATGGCTTAACCAAAATAATTTTATTCAGCTCCCTCAGATCGCTCTCAGTAATGTCCCTGCTCTCATCCTGAGCCCACTCCGTCACCATTTTAATAGCCACGTCATGCGCTTCCATTTCGTCATACTCCCTTTTCTCATGCTCACCGGTAGCCTTACCAAAAAAAAGCAGCATCTGAGTTTCTCCATAGGTCAGGGTATTGCCTTCAATATGGTTGGAATGAAAATTCCATTCCAGCCGGTACTTGTCATCTAGCTTTCTCTGCCAGTTCTTTTTCAGCGGCTTCAGGCTTTCAAGCTCTGCTTTTTTGGTGTCGAGTTTTTGTAAAAGGTCTTTTAGTTTTGTCATGGCCTGTTAAAATCCAAGTTCCTTCAAGTATTTGTCCATCTCTTTCCTTACCACTACCAGCTCACCCTCTAACTGCTCTATTTCTTTCTGCACCGCCTGAATATCCACCGGCTCTTCCTCTTCGAAAGTATCTACATAGCGTGGAATGTTCAGGTTATAATCATTTTCTTTGATTTCTTTCAAATCAGCACGATAAGCATATTTGTCTACCGTATCGAAAGCCTGATAGGTCGAAACAATACGCTGGATGTCTTCATTACGCAGCTTGTTTTGCTTTTTCCCTTCCTGGTAGTCTTTACTCGCATCTATAAACAGCACATCCTTATGCTGTTTAGCTTTATTGAAGATAAGGATAGCAGCAGGAATACCTGTACCAAAGAAGAGGTTGGTAGGTAAACCCACCACGGCTTCGAGTAGGTTTTCTTCGATCAGCGCCTGCCTGATCTTACCTTCCGCACTTCCTCTGAAAAGCACACCATGAGGCACAATCACGCCTACTTTACCAGTCGGCAGAGTGGTATCGATCATATGCAAAATGAAGGCATAGTCACCTTTGCTTCTGGGCGGCACGCCTCTTAAAAATCTTCTGAACCTGTCGGCTTCTGCTACTTCATGCCCCCATTTGTCGAGTGAAAACGGTGGATTGGCCACCACTATATCAAATTTCATCAGGTTATCCCCCTCCAGCAGCAGAGGGTTGTTGATAGTATCTCCCCACTCAATATCGGCCGAGTCCATGCTGTGTAGGAACATATTGAGCTTGGCCAATGCCCAGGTGTCACCATTACTTTCCTGCCCATATAGAGAGAAGTCGTGCGAAGACTTGCCCTTCCCATCCTTTACTTCTTCTGCAACGGTAATCAGCAATGAACCTGAGCCACAAGTCGGGTCACAAATACGCGCTCCAGCCTTTGGAGCCAAAAGTTTGGCCAATAGTTCAGAAACTTCATGTGGCGTATAGAACTCTCCTCCTTTTTTACCTGCACCCGAAGCAAACTTTTCAATCAAGTACATGTAGGCATTACCGATTAGGTCTTCTTTACGGCCAAGTACGGAAGGGCGGAAATCCAGAATGGGGTTAGCAAAGTCGCTGATGAGGTTTTTCAACCTTCTGTTCCTGTCCTTCGTTTGGCCAAGCTTTTCAGAATTAAAACTGATGTTTCTGAATACACCTTCAAGCTTTTCGAGGTTCTGATCCTCGATTTTCGCCAGCACTTTATCTATTTTCTCGCCAATATCAGCATCATTCCGATGGTTATGGAGATACTCAAAGGTACAATCCTCCGGCAATACAAAGCGTTCCCGCCTCATCTTCCGCTGCAGAAGCGCCTCGTCATCACCATATTGCTTACGGTACTCCTCATGTTTGTCTTTCCAGACATCACTGAGGTACTTCAAAAACATAAAAACGAGGATATAATTTTTATATTCTGATGAATCAAATGCACCCCTAAATGTATCACATGCCGCCCAAAGGGTGTTGTTGATCTGATCTTGTGTAATTCTAGTTTCCATTAATGTTACCTAACTCTTCTTCTATTTTTAGCTTTGCATTTTCCAGATCCCTAAGATAGTCAATACCACTCATCTTATTTTCGAGAATCATTTGTGTCGACCAGCTTCTTAATCGATCAATTTTCTTGTTACACAAACTCAGTTTATGATATCCTGAATTTAACACTGGATCATTAAATGACTCTGGCACTTCCTTCATGTCCATGAATGCCGATATAGTATCTTCACCTTTGTCTTTTATCTTATCTAGCTCTACCTTCTTGTTAGCCGACTTTGATTCCAGTTCTTTAAATAATTTATTTGCTTCTCTTTTTTGTCTTTCCTGAATCATTGTTTTCAATTAATAATATTAAGTAATTTATTTGAAATCAACTGCTCTCGCTTTTCCAGCAGTCGATGTATCAATAAATACTCGCGTTTTCTTAAAATATCGACTTTTACGATCTTTTCCTGAATATTTTTTTCCGGAAGGCGTATTTCGATTCCCAAAAGGGCAGTTTTGTTCACATTGGGTATATATGTACCGGCTCTGTTATCTACCAGATACTGCTGCACTGGTTTTTGATTAAGGTACCAGGCCAGGTATCCCGGAAGTATTTTTGCAGGATCTGGCCTTAACACAAAAAAAGCGGATGCAGCGACCGCTCTGGGAAAGTTGAGATCATAAACAAGTGCAAAATTGTTAGCACCCTTTGAAATAAACAGCACATCTCCTTTTTGTAAATGATGTTTCGAAGAAATGGATGTCGAATCTACCCGTGTTAACGCTGAGCCAATTTCGGTATAGTTGTTTTCAAGATCCTTCATCTGAATTACTACAGTATCCCCTTGCGGGTCATCCTGTACTTTCCCTCGAAATGAATAGCCGGAGAAAAGCGCTAATAGTACACTCTTGAGATAGGAGGGTTGTATTTTCATTGTAAATGCAATAATAGTTCGTTCTCATAAGATAATCAATAAAATTTTTCGCATAATGACTAGGGTGTAAAAAAAATCAATGTAGCACTTGCTAATCTTTAATCCTGCTCCGATTAATTTGTGGGCGTGAACGTACGATTAAGCCAAGAGCAAAAAATTAAAGTTTTCCACTCTGCAGATGTATATACTATGATGCAGCAAGTGCTGCTGCGTGAAAACAAGATCCGCAGAAACCAGGAGCATTTTTGGGTGGTTGGACTGAATAGCGCCAATAAGATATTGTTCATTGAGCTGGTAAGTCTGGGTGCTGTGAACCGGGTGCAGGTGGCGCCCCCGGAGGTATTCCGTATAGCGATTTATAAAATGGCCGTGAAGATGATACTGGTTCATAACCACCCCAGCGGAGTCCTCGACCCCTCAGATGCCGACAAGGACATCACCGACCGCATGATCAAAGCCGGACAAATGCTCAACATAGAGGTCATCGACCACCTTATCATCTCCGAAAAAGCCTATCTCAGCTTTGCCGATGAAAACATTATCAGCGAACTGAAAAACAGCGGCAACTACGTACTCATGGATCGTGAAAAAGCAGAACTGACGAATCTGAAGATAGCAGTAGTCAGGGAAACTGCTGAGAAGCAGAATAGTATCGAGATTGCGAAAAAGATGATAGAGAAGGGTTATGAAATTGCTACAATTGTGGAACTGACTGGTCTCACTGAGCAGGAAGTTCGGGATTTGCAAGTCAGTAAACAGTACAATAGAATAAGAAATGAAGAAGATGCTTGAGAAAATTGGAGTAGTTATTAACCTTACTCTATATTTTGATCTGCCAAGAAAGCAATTTGTTGAAATTTTATCCGGAAACATAGATGAAGCAAATAATCCTGCCACTGTTTTCAAGCGGTAAAAATATGTGTAAAGGATCAGTTTCGCAAGATGCTTTCAAGCTTAAGGAAAACCATCACGTTTTTGACTCTTCATACAATGATGCAGTCATTACAGGGCAGATAACAGGAAATGAGCAAAAAACTGAGGTGCACGTTTAGAGTTAGTGGCATTACGCTAAGGAACTTTACTTTTTTTTGCAGGAGGGTTACTGTTTTTACTTTTAACACCAATTACTTTAAGAATGGAGGACACTGTTGTAGCGATAGTTGCCAGTGTTATTCTACCCATAGGCTTTATGATTATACCATTCCATTTGAGTAGGACATCAGCACGGAAGATGCTACACAGCTTTGAAAGAGAGCTTTTCTATATGATGGAAAAGATCAAAAGATTGAAGAGTGGGAGCAAAGAGTGATAGCATGACTTAATGCCTCCGATTCAGGGACGGCTTCGTTCCTCGCCATGACGTTAGGAGTTGGGGGAGTTGCTTTAAAGTCTCACATTTCAAATCTCATATCTCAAATCTAACTTACCCACCTCTGTGTCTCCTCCCAAGAGGAGAGTGGTTAGCGTGTTTTTGAATGGGAATCTGTTTTTTCACTCACGACTCACCACTAATGACTAAGAAATTGCCTACTGCTTTTGCCGACTTCGAATTTGGGGATGGCTTAGGTTCCTTGCCATGACAAGATTAGCAAAGTTATGTTTAAATTAGTCCCTTGTATCTGATCTCATTTTTGAACTGAAATAAAATTCTGCTATTTTAATTAAAATATTAGCTATTCTGAAACATTGTCAATTCCTGAATGTCGGAAGTATGCTGAACAGAATAAAGACTACGCCATGAAAAGACACGCTGACAAGAAAAAAGCCAGCCAGAGCGGTACCAGGAGAAATAAAGTTCCGAATGCCCAAACAGCGACTCCAGCCTTTGGGCTTAATGGTCAATTTGAAGCCACCGGGAGCAGAGAAATGCAACTGGTAAATAATAGTGCAGATGTAAAACAGCAGAGTACGCTGCAAGCAGTGGCTAACAGTACTCCCGAAGCTACGCAACTCAGGGCTGTCCGGGGTCTGGTGGAAAATAGTCAGCAGAAAAAAGAAATGATGCAGCTTCAGAAAGCGGCAGATGAGAATACAATGTACGAACCAATACTTCGGAAGTCCAATGATACTGGTTTGCCCGATCATATAAAATCAGGAATTGAAAATCTCTCCGGGTACGCTATGGATGATGTGAAAGTACATTATAACTCTAATAAACCTGCGCAGTTACAAGCGCATGCTTATGCGCAAGGAACGGACATTCACTTGGCTCCGGGGCAGGAAAAGCACCTGTCTCATGAAGCGTGGCACGTGGTACAACAAAAGCAAGGAAGGGTAAAACCTACCGGACAGATAAATGGTAAGGTAAGTATAAATGATGACGCCGGTTTAGAGAAGGAGGCGGACGTGATGGGCAGTAAAGTTAAAAGTGGGTCTTGCAAACTAACTCTTCAAACAAAAACGGAAGCTGAGAATGGTCCGTACGTTGCGCCTTTGCAAGGTGTGTGGGTAAGGAACCTGTCTGGTGAAGTAACATGGGATGACAAGTATAAGACAGACAAAGATTTGAATAATGCCAGGTCATCGGCAAAAGATTCAAGCGACCCCAGCTTGGCTTATATTGAAACATTCGACTCACGTGAGGCAACCAAAAAAGAAGAACTTGAAGGGAAGCCGTCCGGGAAAATCTGGGTAACCGAAAACAGTATGACGGTTTCCGGTACCAGTGGAGAAGAGGGCTTTGTGATAATGATGGGAGAGGGTGTTGAAAAAGAAAACTTCTTAAGGTTGATGGGATCAAGCCCAAAGATCTTAAACTCGGTGGTAAAAATTAATAGTTTTATTGATCAACTGGTGGAACATTCACGGACCAAGCAGGAGTTCGAAGATAAAAGCTATTGGAAAAAACCATGGTTTTATGCCTTTAGGGGCAATAAAGCCAAAGGGATAACGGATGCGCCTTCGTGGCCAGATGAGATCCTAAAGCCTGGTGTTTTGAGTGGTATCGAGGAAGGGATCAATGAAGTTGTTGAAAAACAGAAGTTGGCATTGATCCAAAATTACTCCGGACGTGAGGCTAGTGAAATGATGAAACAGATCACCCTCTTGAATTCAGAATGTGTCAAAATAGGCACTTATATTATGAAAATGTTTGAGAAAAAGCTGGCTGGAGCGATAGGTAAGCAAGAGACAGAGTCTTTTTACAATAGGTGGACAGGAACTATACAAAGCGGGGTCGTTGGTCTTTCAACATTTTTAGGAGGAATATTTTCACAATATTTTGTGACCCCGGTTGCGACCGTTACAACTCCCATAGTTGCCACTTTTGGCTCGTTGATTGGAAATTCAACAGAACTGCAGGAAGCAGTACATTCTACACTATCAAATGCTTTAAATACAACCATTGATAACTCAACTATTCCTGTACTTACCCAGGCAGTCTATGATGCATTTAGCAATATTACAATCTCCCAGGACCAAATACAGGGAGGTTTTGGATCAAAGACCACCAGTGAAGGAGGGGGAACTGAATACCTCCCGATCATGCTGTTTTCGCTTGGAGGAACAGCTCTGGCGTCTTCTCTGATAACCGCCTATATCACCTTAAGGCGAAGCGATCTCTCACCGGTAGCTGCCCAGTCCAAACTTACTGAAGAGCTCAAATCTATAGCTCAAAAAATTCAACAGCGGGCGGACAAGCAAGAGGAAAATATGCTGAAAATGGTAAATATTAAACAAAAAGAGGTAGAACTGGGTGGGGGTGAGAAGGATAAGAGTGGAGGGGATAATGACAGTAAGCATAGTAAAGATACCGCCTCTCCGACAGGGATTTCAAATATTGGGAATACCTGCTATATTTCAGCAGGCCTGAACATGTTGGCTTTCTCTCCTTATTACAATTTGTTTAAACCCAACTCAGAAGGAGACTCGTCAAAAGAGGTATTAAAAGCAGAAGTAAAATCGTTGCTTGATATTATAAAAGGACGCAAAGGAGTGGACGATAAGAAAATAGCTATATTGTTTGGAATGCTAAGATCACACAAGATCATTACTTCTGAATTAGGTAGCCAGGAAGATACTGATGAAATCTTCCTTAACAAACTGCTACCATACGTGGCTAAAAGTGATTTTGAATCAGACTATACCCTTGAGCAGAGTCCCACGCACACTGTTATTGACCCTGAAAATGCCGTACGTGATGAGGAGATTAAGAATCCTCTGGGTTTATCAGAGCTTAACGAACAAAATCAGATAGCAGGGACTCCTTCCAATGAAAGCGTTTTGACTTTACACCTTACTGACGAAAAAGATGATCTGAATACAATCATGAGTCGCTTTTTTAGTGAGTCTGAACCCAAAGATATCAGCTTCAGAAAAAAATCCGAGCAGGAGGAAGATCAGGATAAAGCATTTAAGGCGCCCGCAACCAAAAAAGTTGCCTTGGGAAAAGAAACGCCAGAGGCATTAACAATAAAGTTGCTCCGCTTTACTGCCCATAAAGATTCCAAAAAAATCACCACTAAAATAGACATGCCTGATGCTTTTGTACTCAATGGGTTTGTTTATGAACTGAAAGTTGTGGTCTACAACAGTGGGGAAACACCAAAATCGGGTCATTACACAGCAAACACCAAAGGTGAGGATGATAAGTGGACCTATAGAAGTGACAGCAATGTAGGATCCTCAACGGATACCTTGACTGATCCGTCCGATACGGATGCTTATCTTTACGTTTATGCAAAGAATGAAGCGTATTCTGAAGAAAAGCATACCAATTTGAAACAGCTAAGTGCGAGTGCTTTCATAAAGTAGATACTGCACCCTGGCGTGCGACTTCGATCATCAGTATTCCCGTTTTTCCCTAGCGCCCTCCTACTTCTCTGAAAGAGGGTTGCGCATATACCTCTGTCATCAAAGTCTCCCCGACCTGGGGGGATGTCCGAAGGACAGAGGGATGCCGCAATTCACCACCAAAATTGCCGGTTTCGTACATCATGAAATAGAAATAACCGATGTAATTTTGAAATAGATGCAAAACCTCATTCCTATGAATACAAAACACAATACCATTGATGAATACATCGCTGATTTCCCTGTCGATGTTCAAAATATACTGCAACAAATACGGCAAACTATAGCTAAGACAGCACCTGACGCACAGGAAGCTATCAAATATGCTATTCCAACATTCGTTCTCAATGGCAATCTGGTACATTTTGCCGCTTTCAAAAACCATATCGGGTTTTATCCCACACCTACCGGCACTGAAGAATTTAAAAAAGAGCTTTCTGTTTACAAAAGCGGAAAGGGTTCTGTGCAGTTTCCATTGGACAAGCCCATGCCGTTAGACCTGATTTCCAGGATTGTTGAATTTAGAGTGAAGGAAAGTCTGGAGCGGAAGAAGTAACTGTTTGCCTCCCCCTGCCCCCCCCAAAGGCCTCCTAAAGTCCTCCAAAGGGGGAAAGTCATAAACAGTTTATCGTGAACTTCATTAGCACTGTCCTCCGCTGGCGGAGGTGTCCGAAGGACGGAGGTGGAGAGAATGAAACCATAGCATAATTCCATCACGCACTTCTGACCTCAGTGATCGAGCCTGCTACCCACCTCTGTGTCTCCTCCCAAGAGGAGACTGGCTCGCGTGTTTTGGAAGGAGATCCATCTTTTATTTCTATACCCAAGATTAGGTTGCCTACTGCCACTGCCGTCTGCCAACTCTGAATTTGAGGATGGCTTTCGATACCTCGCCATGACCATGATGAAATTTGTATTGAAGCTTGAAATACAAAGCACCGAACGTCATCGCCAAAGTCTCCCCGGCCTGGGGAGATGTCCGAAGGACAGAGGGGTTAACTTCCGACTTCGGACCTAAAGAGCCGGATTCTCTTCGCCATATTGTGCAGCAGCGTTTCGCTACGGGGCCCCGGAATCCCAACAGTAGTCTGGACAGGCTCAGATCCGGGACTGGTGCTCTTTTTCGGGGAAAATTCTAAAATGGTTTATCGTGAACTTCATTAACACTATCCTCCGCTGGCGGAGGTGTCCGAAGGACAGAGGTGGGGAGGTTGAGAGTGTAGGGCAAAGCGCTGAGCGTAATCTTCTGATCCTTACCCCTGATCCTTGGGAAGGTATGGCGTCTAAGCCAAACTGTCTCCAGCAAAATGCTCCTCAAAGTTCGAGATAAAATCATGGACATATTTCTTACTCCTCTCCACTTCACGAACCACCAGGTAGTGTGTCCTTTTCAATCCATGCTGGCTGATCCTTTTGAAGACCAGATCGTCAGAAATTCTAAACGACTTCAGCGCCCATTTTGGCATACACATGATCCCCATGTTGGCACTGACTATCTCCAGGGCCACTTCCGTAAGCGGGACGGCAGAAATTTTTACAGGAGTGATACCATTAGGTTTTAAAAATTTCTCAAAAACAGACACCGTCTCCAGCGGAAAGGAGTGAATGATCAAATGTATATCTGCAAAGTTACTGACATCGAGGTATTCGGCATCATTTAACACATTCTCCCGGTGCATAATGGCAAATATCTCATCCTCAAAGACCTCGATGGATGATAATAAATCGTTGACAGGTTTTGAAGTGACCAGCGCGATGTCTATGTCGTGTGATAAAAGTTTTGATATGGGTTGATGTGTGGCCTCAAGGATCAGGTCCACGTCTATTTCCGGGTACAGCACGCCCATTTTCTGAATGAACGCGGGTAGCCCCTGGTAAAAAGAATAGCACTCCGTACTCACCTTTATTGTTCCCCTTGAGCCTGTTCTGATCTGCTCAATATTGCTCAGGCCCCGGTCGATGGCGTCAAGCACCTGGTTCGCCAGCCGGTACAGCGCTTCGCCTTCTTCAGTGGTCTTCCACTTATTCCGCGTTCTGTGAAATACCTTAAAGCCCAGGCGCTCTTCCAGGTCTCTCAGTTGGTGACTCAGCGCTGACTGCGTAAGGAAAAGCTTTTCCGATGAACTGGCCATATTGCCCTCTTCCACAATGGTTTTAATAAGCCGGAAGTATTTGATATCCATATCACTAAGTTACTGCAAATCTGTTTATGCTGTATTTGAAATTATTTCAATCAGCCGTTAGAAGCATTCAACCATAAAGGTTACAGCCCGGTGTGAAGGGACATTAGCTTTGTAGGAAAAAGAGTAGAGAGTTCAGGCTTCGAGCCTGTCCACGTCTCAATACTCAAATCTAACATCTCAAATCTCAAGCAAACTATGAACAAACAAATTGAATTCTACGAGAGCAAACTTGCTTACGAAATGGATCCGTCCGATCTCTTTGATGCCCTTGAAAACAATGAAAATGTGGTGGTGGTGGACACCAGGAAACCATTTGGCTATGAAAAGGAGCACATTCCGACCGCCATCAACTTGCCACACCGGGAGATGAATGAAGAAACCACCCGCGGCCTTGATCGCAGCAAGACCTATGTGTGCTATTGCGATGGTATAGGTTGCAATGCCTCTACCAAAGGAGCTCTGAACCTGGCCAGGCTTGGGTTTAAAGTAAAAGAGCTGATAGGAGGGATCGAGTGGTGGAAATTTGACGGCTATGCCACAACAGGTATCAATCCTACGAAAGGCTCAGAAATACAGTGTGCGTGCTGATGACGATCCGACCCGCGAAACAAGAAGACATAGCTCAAATAATAAGCCTGTGCCGGGATCATGCAGAGTATGAAAAGGCTTCTTTTGATCCGGGAGGAAAAGAAGCTTTGCTTTCAAAACACCTTTTGGCCAAAGACAGCATGCTAAAGTGCCTTGTAGCAGACAGAGGCGATCGGTTAATGGGCTATACCACCTTTATGAGGCAGTTTTCCACCTGGGACGCTGCTTTTTACTTGTATCTCGACTGTCTTTACCTGAGAACGGAGGTTCGCGGGCAGGGCTTTGGCTATAAGATCATGCAGTTGATAAAGGCGTATGCAAAGGCAGAAGGGTGCACAATTATCCGATGGCAAACGCCCGATTTTAACACCGATGCCATCGCATTTTATCAACGGTTGGGAGCAAAGGCGAACCTCAAGCAGCGTTTTTTTTGGTCTGCGGTGTAGTAAGTATCAAATTTATTTAGCAATATTGCTAAATAATTTATATATTTACCGGACTACCGAAGGCCGATGGCAAAACAGAAAACACGTGGAGAACAGGACCTGGAGGATTTCGACCTCGTTTTTAAGGCTTTGGCGCATGAATCGAGGCGAAATATTCTGGTGGTACTGCTATCCAGGGGAGGTTCGATGACAGCGGGCGACATTGTCAAGCGTTTTCCGTTTTCCTGGCCTACGATGACCCGGCACCTAAAGCAGTTGGAGCAGGCAGGGCTAATAAGTGTGGATAAAATAAGCAGGGAGCAGCATTATACACTGAAAAAGGATCGGCTGCTGGGGATTGTCAACAATTGGCTGAAATGGTTCGATAATAAACAATAAACTTTTGAAGCGATGGAAAGAAAAGTGAGCACTGATGGTACTGTGTTGGCGTTTGCCAGTTACAAACCAAAAGCAGGCAAGGAGCAGGCTCTTCTTGAGCTTGTGAAAAGACATTTGCCAATATTGCGTGATTTGCAGTTGGCTACCGACCGAAATAACTACATAGCCAGATCTGAAGACGGTACAATCATAGAAGTATTTGAATGGACCTCTACAGGTGCCATTGGTGCTGCACACGAACATCCGGCAGTGGCTGATATTTGGGAAAAAATGACGCTAGTGGCAGATTTTATTCCCATGAACAATCTACAAGAGGGGCAGAGTCCGTTTCCTGGGTTTGCCATAATAAACTAAAGGATATGACCATAGAAGAAATAAGAGCCTGCTGTCTTTCCTTTCCGGGTGTTACGGAAGACATCAAGTGGAGTGACCACCTATGCTTTAATGTGGGCGGGAAGATGTTTGTGGTGACAAGCCCGGATAACTTTCCGGTTACTGCATCATTTAAAACATCAGATGACCTTTTCGGGCAGCTATCCCAGCGAGAAGGGATCATACCTGCTCCGTATATGGCCAGGTATAAATGGGTGCATATAGATGATATCTCCCGCCTGACCGCTGCAGAATGGCTGGAGTTTCTTCAGATAGCCTATAAGCTGGTTTATGAGAAGCTTCCCGCGAAAGTGAAGAAGCAGATAGTATCGCTGTGAATTACCCTTTTAATAAGGATAATAATACCTCTGTGGTTGCCCTTATGAGAATACACGTTATGCCATGACAGTAAAAGAACACTACGATAACCATCTCGCCTCCTTCTACTCCTGGATGGCCGGAGATTTTGACCAGCAAAGTATCGCCTTCGGGGAATTCCTGGAGGACCAGAATATCACCCCCGTCAGCACCAAAGTAGCTGTCGATCTGGGTGCCGGCCATGGCATCCAGAGCATTGCGTTGAAAACGGCCGGATTTGACGTTACAGCAGTTGATTTTAACGATCAGTTGCTGAAAGAGCTGAAATCTCACCCTGATGGAAAGGCAATACGCACCATCGAAGCCGATATTCGTCATACCTGGGAATTTGAAGCTTTGCAGCCCGAACTCATAGTGTGTTGTGGAGATACCATCACTCACCTGGAAAGTAAGAGTGAGGTGGAAAAACTGATCAAGGATTGTGCTGATATGCTTGTGCCCCTTGGTAAGCTGATACTGTCTTTCCGGGATTATACTGTAGAATTGGACGATCTGCAACGGTTTATCCCGGTAAAAAGTGATGAAAGGCGTATTTTTACCTGTATTCTTGAGTATACATCAGAAAAAGTTAAGGTTACAGACCAGCTATATGAAAAAACCGGCTCAGGATGGAAGCAAAAGGTGAGTACTTATAGCAAAGTGCGGATAACACCCCGGGAAGTGGAGACGATAGTGATGAACTCTGGAATGGAATTGTCATTCAGTCGGCCGGTAAACAGGATGCATACACTGATTGCTCAGAAGAGAGATTAAGCAAGGCATTCCTAGATAAACATCAGATGGTCAGCAGGTATAGAAAGGCCACACTTGTGGATGCTTATCAACCCATCGTGACGTAATTTTTTAGTAAAATTTCAAGCGGTCTGCAACTTTGTTTGAGTTTATTGTCTATGACTATACTTCGAGCTTTGGCCCCATTTTAAGAAATTGCACCGGCTGATGCATCAGAGCTGTTATTTTTTTACTATTTACCGTTCCCTGGCTAACCAGCTATAGATAAGGAAGATATGAGTTTTTGTTAGGTGAATTTCCGTCAGCAGGTGCTTAGTTAGTAAAGTTTCTTATCAGAAATGCTGCTGGAAATCATTTTACATAGAAAGTTGTTCCAATATCTTACCTACCCATGCAAGGAGTTGGCTGAAATTTATCAGATTTTCACCTTCAATTATTACTACCTTAACTTCTCAATTTTCCTAACCAAAAACCAACCAAAACCAACCAAAATGACGTTAAAAACCAGCTTAAAAATGCTGTGCCTATGGATGGGCATGGCTGCCTTCACGATCGGATGCTCCGATGAGTTTGAGCCTGGGGTGAATGATGCGTTAACCGTGGATCCTAATGATCCGGTTATTCAGAGAATACTCGATGCAGGTATTGCTCTTGAAGACATTGTGGCCTATGACGACCACTATGTGGCTGAGGGTGACATTGTGTTCTATAAGGAAGAACCACATTTTCCTGGTGACGAAGATCACAATGGTAGAACAGAGCAGGCGCGCTCTACCTATCTTGTGGCTCCGGCTTACCGAAATATCAGAGTTTACCTGGACCAGGCCTCGTTCAGTTCGCTCAACCTCAATGATGCGGTGAACAATGCTATTGCAGCGTTTAATGCCGTAGGCTCGGAGTTGCAGTTTTCCAGGGTATACTCAGCCTCATCTGCCGATATTATAGTGAAAAGGAATAACTCTATAGGAGCGGGCGTATGTGGTCGTGCAGGATTTCCGTTTTCTAACGGCCGCCCTTTCAATAATGTGGATATCTCCGAATCTGTGCTGATCCAGTATGGATTGACCAGCGCCAGTCAGCTCAGGCTTTTGGTGGCACATGAAATTGGGCATTGCATAGGATTTCGCCATACCAACTGGCAGTCGTTGGGCGAGTCTACTGCTATTCATATTTCCGGTACTCCTTCTTCTGATGGGGCGTCAATAATGAATGGCGCCACCTGTGGAAATTCCTGGGCAGGGCTATCATATTACGACAGTAAAGCTATCGAGATTTTGTATGCTGCGCCCACCATTCCGCCTCCGGGCCCTGATAAACTGCTGCCCGGAGACCAGTTGGATCGCAATGAGTCCATTCGGTCTGCCGACAATCGTTTTCTATTTGTGATGCAAGGTGATGGCAACCTGGTATTATACAAATACAACGTTCCACTTTGGGCAAGCAACACGGCCGGACTGCCGGTGACGCGATGCATTATGCAAAATGATGGTAATTTGGTGCTGTATGATAACCTCAACAGGGCCAGATGGGCTTCAAATACCCATGGCAATCCGGGAGCGTGGCTTGTTGCACAGAATGATGGCAACGTGGTGATTTATAGAAATGGCTCTCCGGTTTGGGCTACCAACACCTGTTGTCACTAAAAAATTGAAATCTAACTTATAATCAACCTACCTTGTTTTAGATACAGCGAGGCCCTGACAATTCAGGGTTTTCGCTGTATCTTATCATATATTGAAATTGGTGCGTGTGTTCTGTTATAAGACTTGCTATCTGTTCCGTGCATAAAATCGCTTTCCAGATCACTCTGAAGTACGAAGTATCTAAAAGATTACACCCGTTTGACACACAAGCGGGTAGACGAAGGACGATTTAATTCGCAATTTTTAGCATAAATAATCGCTACACTTTCTGTAGCTTTGCTACTAAATATGTAGCATATGGCAATACCAACACCTGGAAAACCAGTAAGAGGTTCAAAAACCGGACAACCAATAATGGCTTTATTCGATCTGCTTGGAAGGAGTTGGGCCATGGGAATAATATGGCACTTGTACAGAGGCCCCAGTACCTTTCGCAAACTGCAGGAATATTGCGAATCGATTTCGCCTACCACACTGAACAAGAGACTCAAAGAGCTAAATGACTCATACCTCATAGAGCGTTCTGTGGACGGATATATGCTCACCCAGCAGGGAAAGGAGCTTTATGAATTGTTGAACCCACTGGGTAAGTGGGCAAAAACCTGGGCTGCAAACTTCAATAAGCAATGAAACCTCAACATTATAGCAATCCCTATTTTGACAGGGCTACCTGGCTCAGAAAAGAGACAGCAAGCATTTCGCAAAATGATTTTTTAATCATTTCCGTTGAAGAAAAGTTTTACTTCAGCCACAGCAACGGTGAGCCGGAGCCTTTTTTATTCCCTTTGCAATTATTTAAAGCGTTTAGCCGGGAAATCACTTTTCTTGGGAGAGTCGAAGACAAAAACCTGTGGACGCTACAGTTACCCAGCTCTGGATTAATGGATCTGCAGGTGCTACCTTCCGATGGTGAATTTTTTAACATCCGGGAACTGGTCGGGCTCCTAAACAGGGAGCAAGCCGCCTATTTGTCGTATGCTCTAGGCATTCACAGATGGCACACGGTATCTCGATTCTGTGGCGCCTGTGGAGCGCCCACGGAAAGCCGGGAAAATGGACATGTCAGACGGTGTACGTCTCCGGCATGTGCAACATTGTTCTTTCCGCAGATATCCCCGGCAGTAATTGTGCTGATCGAGTATCGGCCTGAAGGCGATGAACCTCTCTGTCTACTTAGTAAAGGGCGCACCAGTGATGGTCTGGTATGTTCTACATTTGCCGGGTTTGTAGAGGTGGGGGAGAGTCTGGAAGAAGCAGTAGTACGGGAGATGCAGGAAGAGGTAAACCTAAATGTAGGTCGTATACGCTATGTCAGCTCTCAGCCGTGGCCCTTCTCTTCGTCTTTAATGGCCGGCTTTGTAGCGGAAGCAGCAACTATGGAATTCAAGGTAGATGGCGAAGAAATAAAGGATGCAGGATGGTTCACTGCAACAGAGTTAAGGAAGCTTGTGGCGGCTGACAAAATAATGCTTTCCCGGCCTGATTCTATTGCCAGATACCTCATAGAGTCGTGGATCTGGAATAATTGATATATCCGGATTTTCCCTGATGAATGAAACTTTAATTCGTATTAAACTTTTTGCCGGGAGTTAAGATCTTATTCTCAACATAGTATATTTGATCCATACCCGAGAATAAAAAATCAAAACCAACTACCATGAGAAAAATTATTTACTACGTTGCCACTTCACTCGATGGATTCATTGCCGGACCTGATGATGACGTCAGTGCATTTATACAGCAGGGTGCCGGCGTGGATCAATATTTTAAAGACCTGCAGGCGTTTGATACCGTGATCATGGGTCGTAGGACCTACGAATTTGGCTATAAATACGGTTTGCAGCCCGGCCAACCGGCATATCCGCATATGGAGCATTACATATTTTCTGATACACTCGAATTAGAAACTCCCCACGAAAAAGTGAAAGTGGAAAAGCGGGATATCAACCGGATTATGGAACTTAAAGCAGGGGCAGGAGCAGATATTTATCTTAGCGGAGGAGGGGAGTTTGCCGGATGGCTCCTAGACCACAATATGATCGACCGGTTGAAAATAAAACTGAATCCTATCATATTAGGAAGGGGTATCAAACTCTTTGGTTCCTCCTCTTCAAACGCGGATCTCCAGCTACTCGAAACATTAAAATTTGATGATGGTTTTCAAATCATGACCTTTAACGTCAGGTAGGTCTTCACGCAAGAAGAGTGTAATTGTGTTTCATGGCGGTCTTTAATTTCATACTTCATTCTTGACTGAAGTATTAAACAAAATGACACTATATCTTAGCATCGGAAATTAAAATCAGATGTTATGAAATAACTATAAGGCTAAGCCATACCAACTCAAGCTAAATAATCGGCAGTTGGCAGAAGCAGTAGGCAATTCTCTATTCATTAATAGTGAGTCTTGAGTAAAAAGACAGATCTCCATCCAAACACGCGAACTAATCTCCTCTTGGGAGGAGACACAGAGGTGGGTTAGGAAGTCCGAAGCCGGAAGTTGCCCCCTCTGTCCTTCGGACCTCTCCCCAGTTTGGGAGGCGGAAGACCGAAGTCGGAAGTAAGGCTTTAGTAGGCAATCGTGAATCACTGTTTAGCAGGCCGTCAATCGTCAATCATAAATACAGTCTCAACACTCAATACTAACATCTCAATACTAAAATATACACATGAAACATTACGCTAAAATACAATGGCAGAAGCAATCCGCTGAATCCTTTACAGATGGTAAATACCACCGTGGGCATCAATGGCAGTTTGACGGAGGCATTCATTTAAAGGCTTCTTCCTCACCGGAAGTCATCCCCGTACCGATGTCGGATGCCTCTGCTGTTGATCCTGAAGAGGCGTTTGTTGCCGCATTGTGTAGCTGCCATATGCTATTTTTTCTATCCATTGCTGCAGGAAAGAAATATATCGTAGAAGAGTACACCGATGCTGCAGAAGGTATTATGAACAAGGATGCTTCCGGACGCATGGCAATGGATCAGGTTGTTCTTAATCCCGTTGTTAAATTCTCCGGTAACCATTTTCCTGATAAACAGCAGCTAGCAGCAATGCATGAACAGGCGCACAGTCGTTGCTTTCTGGCTAATTCTGTAAAAACAAAAATTATTATCCAACACACCCAGGATGAATAACCGGCAGTTGGCAGAAGCAGTGGGCAAGCAGCTTCAAACTTAATTCGTGTCTCTAAGAAAACGCCAATGTCCGTGCTACCCTCGTTCCAAAAATGCTTTTTCCGACAACTGTAACAACTGTACGGGACTCCTCTTTTGGGACTTCATTCTTAAAGCCACTTAGAGTTTTCTTGCAAACACTAATTCGTAAATCAAAAATCAAAAATCGTAAATAAAATATACATATGAAGGATCTGACGATACGTTTAAAAAATATACCCGGATCATTGGCTGCAATGGGCGAAACGCTGGCAGAGGCTGGTGTAAGCATTGAAGGGGGCGGTGTATGGACTGTAGGTGGTGACGGAGTGGCACACTTTCTCATTGAAGATGCAGAAAAGGCTCGAAAAGCTCTTGAAAAAAAAGGAATTGAGGTGCTCAAGGAAAATAAAATACTTATTCAGCGCCTGAAACAGGATCAACCCGGCCAGCTTGGCAAGATCACCCGCCTGATGGAAAGGGCTGGAGTAAATATAGAGGTACTTTACAGCGATCATTATAATCAGTTGATCCTGGTAGTCGATGATTATGAAAAAGCTAAAATTATTTCGGATAACTGGATGGCCGGCCTTTATGACAGACCAAGTGTATCACCTTAATTAATGTCTCTAAGAAACATCAATGTCCGCGTTACGCTCGTTCCAAAAACGCTCTTCCCGGCAACTGTAACAACTGTACGGATTGCGGCTTTTTGGCACTTCGTCACGCTCTTTGGCCATGACCGTTAACTTAACAGTAAATATAGTCCCGGAGGACATCCCTTTGGCGGGAACCTTTTCTTAAAGCACTTAGAGTTTTCTTACAAACACTAATTAGTAATTTGAATGGATTCAAAAGAGATCATTTTGCTCAACTTTTCAGAAATAAGGAGGCGTAGCATTAAACTGTGGGGGGCAATACCTGAGGAATACTTAGGCTGGCGGCCGGATAAAAATGCTTTTTCAATAATAGAAATGGTGCGTCATGTGCTGGAAGGTGAGCACCTATTTCATAAAATAGTGGAAAATCGCGGAAATCTTGGTGATTACAGATCTCCCTGGGTTGGCAGGGAGTATGCTAACCTGCAAAGCGAACTGAAATACGCTGAGCCTTACAGGCACCGGTTTATGAATATGATCCGGGAGCTGTCAGAAGCAGACCTGCAGGAAATTCGGATTGAGCGAAGCGAGGTGGGTCAGAACAGGGCTCTTGGCGATTATCTCAATCGAATTGCATATCATGAAGCTGTCCACACCGGGCAGATGCTGAGCTACCTGAGGATATTCGGGATAGATCGTGCCCAGATCTGGGATTGAAGACGGTCGAAATTATTGACATCAAGTGTTTACACCTCTGGAAATAATATTACATTTAAAGGCGTAAATGCTTCTTTTATGAATGTTATAGAATCAGTCAGAGGAGATTTTTTCATTTCCACAGACAAGAAAAAACTGGACATCCCTTTGATCCATTCCTTTCTTACCGCTGAGGCGGGGTGGTGCGATGGAATTCCCTACGACACAGTAAAAAATTCAATTGAAAACTCTCTTAATTTTGGGCTGTACAAAAAAGAGAATCAGATAGGCTTCGCCCGCATAATCTCTGATTATGCCACCATTGCATATCTGGGTGATGTATTTATTTTTAAAGATTACAGAGGTTTGGGGTTGAGCAAGTGGCTGATGGATGAAATTATTGGCCACCCTAACCTTCAAGGCCTGAGACGATGGATATTACTTACAAGCACCGCTGAATGGTTGTATCAAAAATATGGATTTGTAAGGCTACCCAACCCAGACATCTATATGGAGAGGCACAACCCGGATGTTTATAAAGCTTCCGAAAAGCGGTAGTAGACCTTCCCGATTTATGTAGTTCTTTCCTAGGATGGGAGACCATGTGCTTCAAGTGAGCTTTGTGAGGGATTTTTGGTCAGAATCATACTTTGGCACGCAAGTTGTGATACCTAAATTGGTTAGGTTGAAAATAAAGCTGTATAATTTCGTTTTTAGTTGGTTTTAGCATGTACAGCTAAGCCGCCCTCTGGTAAAGGGCGGCTTTCTTTTTTTACGACATTGTAGATCACTAAAAGAACATTGGGAATTTTTTCCCAAACAAGGAACTGATTTGAACCTAAAATATGTTTAAACATATAAATTCAACTACATGAGTGCTATTGGCACAGTGGTTGTTTTTTGTTTTTACAGGTTAGGTTGATTTTTAAAGCTGTAAATTTGCTTTTAATTGGTTTTAGCATGTACAGCTAGGCCGCCCTCTGGTAAAGGGCGGCTTTTTTTATTCATCACAAATCAAAAAATGCTCTGATATAAATGCAGATGATCACCTTCCCGCTGAAATGCAGTATCTGTCGATCAGGAGGTTTTCACTACTGCCAAGTTGAATCCCGGGAATTTGTACAAACATTACTTTTAGATCCAATCTGGGAACGCTTTCTCTAATAGGGATTTCATAGACAGTTAAATGTGTTTAAACATGTAAATTTGAAGCATATGTACTTTGGCATATCCATTGTAATACGAATATCAGGTTAGGTTGATTATTTAAAGCTGTAGATTGTTTTTAGTTGGTTTTAGCATATTGCAGCTTAAAGCCGTCCTCTGATAAAGGGCGGCTTTTTTTATACCCACTGCATCTGATCTGAACTTCCGGATCCCATACTCACCTGATCACTTTAAACACCCGTTTTGCTACCTGTATCAAGACATTCGGAATAAAACTGAATGCCAGGATAATGATCCAGTGAGTGAATTCAAGGGGACGAAGCGCCAGCGCTTCTCTTAAGGGAGGTGTCAGCCATGCCATTACTACAATAGCTATGCATATAATAAAGGCCAACCAGATGTATTTGTTTTTGGTAATTTCATTTTTAAACAAAGAAACGCTTGAGACAGGGAGGTTGAAAACATTCCACAACTGTACAAGAACAAGAGTATAGAAAGTCATGTTGTTCACCAGTGGGTCAGGAAAATGCAGCACATAAATACTTAAAAGCTCTATACCCAATACCGCCAGAGTCATAGCCATGCCATATGCTACAATTGAGCCCCACCACGGTTTGGAAATTATAGGGTGGTCAGATCTTCGTGGCGTCTCTTTCATTACATCCCATTCCCCCTTATTCATGCCCAGGGCCAGGGCCGGGAATATGTCAGTAACCATATTTAAAAAGAGGATTTGAAGTGGAAGCAATGGTAGCGGGACACCCAGAAAGGAAGCTGTTCCCACTACCAGGATCTCGCTGAGATTGCAGGAAAGCAGGTAAACGACAAACTTTCGAATATTGTTGAATATGACACGCCCCTGCCTGATAGCTAACACTATGGAAGAAAAGGAGTCGTCTTTCAAAATAATATCAGCCACTTCTTTGGCTGCTTCAGTTCCCCTCTTCCCCATGGCTATCCCTATATCAGCTTTTTTCAGGGCAGGGGTATCATTCACCCCATCGCCTGTCATGCCTACAATATAGTTATTTTGCTGATAGAGTTTTACCAGGTCAAGTTTTTGCGAAGCATTGATCCTTGCGAAAATATTGGCATCCAGAATATGTTTTTGAATAGTCACTTTGCTGCCGACTCCTTTTCCCAGATCCCGTCCGTGTATTTTAGTGGCTTCTCTGCCGTCTTTTACCAATCCCACGGTTTCTGCAATGCTTCCGGCTGTTTCAGGATGATCACCCGTAACCATCACTACTTTAATCCCCGCTTCTTTGCAAGATTGTATCGCTTCTTTTACATCTTTTCTGGCGGGGTCTATAAAGCCTCCTAACCCTATAAATGTCAGATCTTGTATGAAATTTTTATGGTCGGGTTCTGAGCCTGTTTTTTTGTAGGCAAAGCTCAATACCCGCAGTCCTTTTCCAGCCATTTCGTTGACCGCATTATGCCACTCATCATGGTCGCCCAATGGCACTTCATTGCCATCTTCATCCAGCATTTTGGTACACTTTTGCAGTACAGCCTCAGTGGCTCCTTTTACAGAGATAAGATAGGCACCATTGGCTTTATTTGCAGTGCCCATCATTTTTATTTCCGCATCAAAAGGCACTTCAGCTATTCTCGGATACTTCTTCCTGAGGTCATCAGGGGCTCCCAGTATTTCACTGGCGCTTCTTAGCAAGGCAATCTCTATGGGGTCTCCTGTAGTGCTTTCGGTCTCACTTGGGTGGTATGTGCTGTCATTACATAAAGTACCGACAATAAGTAAAAGCTCAATATCACTTTCCATGTTTTCCCGTTCGGCCTCGATATTTCTTTTATAGGTAGAAAGGTTAACAGTGTCCCTTTTGAAGAAGAGGGTTTCGAGGTACATATCATTTTCCGTCAATGTGCCCGTTTTGTCAGTAAGTATTACGTTGGTTTCTCCAAGTGTTTGCACGGCCTTCAGGGTCTTTACTATTGCCTTGTCTTTTGCCAGCCGTACCATACCCCTGGCAAGTGTGATGGTGGCAATAACTGGAAGCCCCTCGGGAATGGCGGCCACTGCCAGCGCCACGGCTGTTTCCAGTAATATCACCAATTCACCGCCTCTGGCAATACCGGCAATGAATATCAAAAAAGTCATCGCCAACGTAAGCCATATGAGCTTTTTACTTAGCTTGCTCAACCGCTTGTCCAGCGGAGTTGCATGTTTTTCAGCCTCTTGTGTTATTTCTGATATCCTTCCCAGCTCAGTATCATTGCCGGTGGCAACAACTATAGCCTTGCCATTTCCACGCGCTACCAGAGTGCCCTTAAAAACGCTGTTCGTGCGATCGGCCAATACCGTGTCCTCAGGCAGTTTTTCCGTATGTTTGCTCACCTGGGCCGATTCACCCGTCAATGCAGCCTCTTTTATGGCGAGATTATGCTGTACAATCAGGCGTGCATCAGCAGTTATCAGGTCTCCTCCTTCGAAATAAATGATATCTCCAGGTACCAATTGTACGGAATCAAGTTCTTTACGAGTACCTTCTCTAAAAACTTTTGTTTTTGCACGACCCATTTTTTTCAATTCAAGCATAGATCGCAACGCCTGCCATTCCATAAAAAAACCAATGAAGGTATTGATGATAACCACAATGGCTATAGCTATTCCTTCCGGGATCTCCCCGAGAAAGAATGCCAGTGTGCCTGCAGCAATTAGCAGCCACACAATGGGACTTGTGAACTGGTCGAGGAGGATCCTGCCTATGCTTTTTTGCTTTTTTTCGATGAGAATATTTGGGCCATACTGAACCAGCCGCTTGCGGGCCTCAGCATTACTGAGGCCCTTATTTAGGTCAGTATTAAATGAGGTCAATAACTCTTCGACTTCCTTTGCATGATATAGCTGCGCTGCCACTTAAACTGTTATTTAAAACACAATTTTTGAGTTCCAAAAGGAACCACTATTAATTTTCTGTTAAAACTAATTGGAATGCAGGAGTAGTAAAATGATAAAGGACATATAAGCAAAAAAAATACTCCGAAAAGAGGCCTGGTAAACCATTGATCAAACTAAGAGGTTTTATAAAAATGGGACTTTTGTCTCAAATTGAGACTGAATTATTGGTAGGATATGCTTAATCGTGTATTTTAAGCTGGTTTATCCTTTGGCACAGGTATTGCCAATTACTTAGTAGGTTAGGTTGATTTACAAAAGCTGTATGAAACTGTGTTTTTAGTTGGTTTTAACACTGTACAGCATAAGAGCCGCCCCCTGGTTAGGGGCGGCTTTTTTTGTGTGTCAGGCATGGTCATAATGCTCTAGGGTGTAAGTCCCGAACGAGAGTTACAGTACTTATCGTTAGCCAATAGCAAGGGTGTCGTGGGCGACTGCGAATCTGAAAGAAGCTGGCGGCAAATATTCGAGCCTACGAACAGAAACTTCATACAAGGCGGTTATGTGTGGGTGATGAAAACGTGCCGGACAAGGGTTGTTAATTTGTTGAAGTTAAAGGCGAGCAAGCAAAAGTCGTATGAAACACATACTTGCGGCTGACCAAAGCAGCACAGCTATCATTATTTTAACAAACCGCCCTGTACCGAACGGTACGCAGGGTGGTGTGAGAGGACAGATAGGGAAATAATCCCTATCTTCCTACTCGATTTTGATCAGATTGAATCTCCAGGCAGTCAAGACCGGATAGCCTGCAAGCTTTGAATTTTAACCGGCAGAACATCAAACATCGCAATCAAACACGTGTCAGTAGGAAGTAGCGCCTCAAGCTTTAAGCTTCAAGAGTAAGCAGGCCAAACTGCAATCTGAGAAACATTGAACTGAGAACTGAGAAAAATTATTCCGACTACTACATCCTAACACTTCCACTTGATTGGTTCTTTTGTAGTAGAAGCAGGCCTATAAATGTTATTGCTCCGTTCACAATTAATATCTCAAAACCAAATCTATAGCCAAACAAGAGCTCTTCAGAATGCTTGCTGAGCAGATAGGAAAGTACAGGAGATAAGACGCATACAA
The DNA here is from genome assembly GCF_000331535.1 of Fulvivirga imtechensis AK7. GTDB lineage: Bacteria > Bacteroidota > Bacteroidia > Cytophagales > Cyclobacteriaceae > Fulvivirga > Fulvivirga imtechensis. Next base: position 35,899 of record NZ_AMZN01000015.1, read on the forward strand.
TAGGTACACCATAATCTCTGACCTGCAGGTTGGTAAACAATCCAAAAGCATATAGTCCTAATAGCGGGCCGTAGGTATAACCCGCGGCCGTAAATACAGCGCTGATCACAGCTTCATCATTGATTTCCTTGAAAACCATGATTACAAGAAATAACAAAGCAGAAAAGCCTACATGCACTATCAGTCTGGTCTTTTTTTGCTTTTTCTGTAGCTCCAGCGTGTCTTCCAGGGTGTTAAAATTGAGAAAATCAACGCAAAATGAGGTGGTGAGGGCTGTTAGTGCAGAATCTGCACTGGAGTATGCAGCGGCCACTATGCCCAGTAAAAAAATTATACCCACAAAGATGTTGAAATGCTCAAGCGCCAACATGGGAAAAAGATCATCAGAACGCACTGGAATAGCGATACCTTTAGTATCTGCATATATATAGAGTAGGGCTCCCAGTGCAAGAAACATCAGGTTCACAACTACCAGAGTAAGTGAAAACCAGAACATGTTTTTCTGCGCATCACCAATATTTTTGCAGGTCAGGTTTTTCTGCATCATATCCTGATCCAGTCCTGTCATCACTATGGCAATAAAAGCGCCTGCGAAAAATTGCTTAAAGAAGTTTTTGCTGGTTTGCCAGTCCCAGAAAAAAATTTTCGAATACTTGCTTTCACTTATGGTGGTTGTTAGCTCAACGGCTGACAAGCTGAGCTCCTGACTGATCAGGTAAATGACTATGCCCACTGCCGATAGCATAAAAAGAGTTTGCAAGGTGTCAGTCCATACAATTGTTTTTATACCACCCCGGAAAGTATAGAGCCAGATCAATACAATAGTCACCATTACCGTAACCGCGAAATCTATGCCCCATGCATCAAAGAGGGCCAACTGTAAAACCCCTGCCACAAGAAATAGGCGAAATGAGGCGCCTACTACCCTTGAAAGCAGGAAATAAAATGCGCCTGTTTTATATGACCAGAAGCCAAAACGCTGATCCAGATAGCCATAGATAGAGACTAAATTGAGGCGATAGTAAAGTGGCATAAGAACTGTAGCTATCACAAAATAGCCCAACAGGTATCCAAACACTACCTGCATGTAGGAAAATTGGGTTCCTGCTACCCAGCCAGGTACGGAAATGAAGGTGACCCCTGAAAGAGAGGCGCCTATCATTCCAAATGCAACAAGGTACCACGGAGATTGCCTGTTGGCAGTGAAAAAAGTCTTGGAATCGCTCTTTCTGCCCGTGAGTAAAGAAATGGCAATGAGCAGGATAAAGTAGCCGGATATGACAGTAATAACTAGTGATGGACTCATAAATCATGGAATATACCGGCTAAAGTTGTAATTTTTTTTTACTTTTGACAAACAAAACCAAAGCTCTATATGGATTTAGGACACAAAGAAGAAGAATTAATTGACGTTCTAGAGGATGTAGCAGATGTTAAAGATCTAATGGTATTTAATGACGATGTAAATACTTTTGATCATGTCATCGACACTCTTATACGTGTATGCAAGCATTCTGCAGAACAAGCTGAACAGTGTGCCTATATTATTCACTATAAAGGTAAGTGTTCAGTCAAAAAAGGCCTCCTAAAAATACTAAAGCCTATGAAAGAGGCCATCTGTGATGCTGGTATTGATGCACGCGTGATGTAGACTTACATCCTTTATCTTCAATTTTCCTTGCAAGGCCTGCGCTTTTCCTCCTGCCAGGCATCCACGAAACTCTTGCCCGAATATTTTCCTTTTCTATGTCTGTGGTGTTGCATATCTTTGACATTAATACACTATGGAATACCCCTCTAGACTCATTGAGAACGCAGTAGAAGAGATATCACGTCTACCAGGTATTGGAAAGAAAACTGCCCTGCGTTTGGTGCTTCATCTGCTGAAGGAGCCCGAAAACAGTACGTATGCCTTGTCCGAGGCGCTGAACGAGCTTCGGTCGAAAATAAAATACTGCATAGAATGCCATAATATTTCGGATGATGAGATTTGCAATATTTGTAGCAGCCACCGAAGAGACCGATCGACTATTTGTATTGTAGAAGACACACGAGATGTATTAGCCATTGAAAATACTTCGCAATATACGGGGCTATATCATATTCTCGGTGGTGTTATTTCTCCTATTGAGGGGGTAGGGCCTTCCGAGTTGAATGTTGAACAGCTCTTGAAACGCATTGATACAAACAAAGAAGAGGTAAAAGAAATTATTTTTGCACTTAGCCCCACTATGGAAGGCGATACCACCGCCTTTTACCTGACAAAAAAGCTCAAGGAATTCGATATTAAGATCAGTACCATTGCCCGTGGAATTCCCATTGGCGGAGAGCTCGAATACACCGATGAGATCACCCTCGGGCGCAGCATCCTGAGCCGGACAACCTATAATCAATAGCGGAGACGGCCCTAAGCTACAAACGGGCAAACTGTGAACTGGCCACTAGTCACTGGCCACTAGTTCATGGCTAGTCAGCTAAAAGACTTGAACAAACTGCGAACTGCGAACGGAGAACTAAGAACCGGCAACCGAATAAAATTCACCTAATCATAGTAACTGAATGTCATTATATATAATTTTGGGCTGTTTTGTCTAAATCCCACTAATATGTGCCGGGCCAGGCAGATTGGACATATGGTGGAAGTAATATCGGAGGGATTTGCAAATGCAGTTTCCCGGAAGTATTTCAATTAAATTATAATAAACCACATGAACTTATCTGACAGAATCAACAATCTGGAAGAGTCCGCCACACTTGCAATGGCGGCAAAGGCCAGGGAATTTAAGGCCAAAGGGATCGATGTTATTAGTCTCAGTCTGGGAGAGCCCGATTTTAAAACTCCCAAGCATATCCAGGAAGGCGCAAAGAAAGCTATCGATGAAGGTAAATACTTTGCATATCCTCCCGTGGCAGGATACCAGGACCTGAGAGAAGCTATTGCTAAAAAGCTGAAACAGGAGAATAATATCGACTATACTGCTGAAAATATTGTGGTTTCAAATGGAGCAAAACAATCCATTGCCAATGTGATGTTGGCTTTGCTTAACCCTGGCGATGAGGTGATCGTGTTTTCGCCATACTGGGTAAGTTACTCTGCGTTGATACAATTGGCGGAAGGTACACCTGTGTTTATCAACGGCAGCATTGAGAATGATTTTAAAGCAACAGCACAGCAGTTGAAAGAGGCGATCACCAACAAAACCAAAGCAGTGATCTATTCTTCTCCTTGCAATCCGACAGGCTCTGTTTTTACCAAAAATGAACTGGAAGCAATTGCTGAAGTGATCAAAGCACACGATGATATTATTATAATTGCTGATGAGATATATGAACATATCAACTACACCGGAGAAAGGGTGAGTATAGCTTCACTTCCAGGAATGGTTGACCGTACTGTTACTGTAAATGGGTTTGCCAAAGGGTTTGCCATGACCGGCTGGCGTGTAGGATACATCGGAGCGCCATTGTGGCTGGCGAAAGGCTGTAATAAGGTGCAGGGCCAGATTACTTCGGCCAACTGCTCCATCGCTCAGAGAGCTGCCTATGTCGCTATCACCAGCGATTTGGAACCTACCTATGAGATGACCAGAGCCTACAAGAACAGGAGACAGATCGTTTATGACCTGCTCAGGGAAATTCCCGGCATTAAAACAAATATGCCTCAGGGTGCATTTTATTTCTTTCCTGATGTAAGCGCTTATTTTGGTAAGTCTGCCGATGGATTCAAAGTAAATGATGCAAGTGATTTCTGTATGTATATTCTTGAAAAAGCTCATGTTTCCCTGGTTTCAGGTGATGCTTTCGGAGACCCCGATTGTGTTAGATTGTCATATGCAGCATCAGAACAGGAATTAAGAGAGGCCATAAAACGAATTAAAGAAGTATTAAGCAAACTTTCTTAAATGCAGTACCGAACCATTGAAGAGATATTTGACGCATTTGACCGGCTCAAGGTATTAATTATCGGAGATGTAATGGTTGATGCCTATATCTGGGGTGCTGTTGAAAGAATCTCACCTGAGGCTCCCGTGCCGGTGGTTAGGGCCACCAAGCGGGACTTCAGGCTTGGTGGTGCGGCTAACGTAGCGCTCAATATCCAATCACTTGGCGCTGACCCCTTGCTTTGCGCTGTTATTGGTGATGATGATAGTGGAAAAAAATTCGTTGAAAGACTACATGAAAGAAATATTTCTGCCGAAGGTATTGTCACCAGCGGGGAGCGCCCCACTACAGTAAAAACTCGTATTATGACATCTCATCAGCATGTGGTGCGTGTTGATGAAGAAACAGATAAACTGCTGAGCAAATCTGAGGAAGATGCATTGTGGAAACGAATCAAGAGCCTTATGCCACAAGCTGATGTCATCATTTTTGAAGACTACGACAAGGGAGTGATCAGCAAAAATATCATTAAAAAAACGGTCGATCTGGCTAATGAACTGGGTGTGCCGACAGTAGTTGATCCCAAAAAGCGTAATTTTCTCAACTACAAAGGGGTAACTTTATTTAAGCCCAATTTGAAAGAGCTTCGGGAAGGCCTTAAGCTGGATTTAGAAAAGAATGACCAGCAATCTATGGAAAAGGCAGTGGAGCTGCTTGGAGAAAAACTGAAGAGCAAAGGAAATTTGATCACACTTTCCGAGAGAGGTGTATATATACATTTTGCCGGAGAAAAACATCTGATTCCCGCCCATGTGCGTGAGATCTCCGATGTATCCGGTGCAGGAGACACAGTTATAAGTATTGCTGCTCTTGGTGTTGCCCTCAAACTTTCACCATATCTCATTGCTGCTTTGTCCAATCTTGGGGGTGGCCTCGTTTGCGAGCATATTGGGGTTGTTCCTATTGAGAAGGCCGCGCTGCTTGCCGAATCGAAGAAAAATCGGTGGTTGTAGAAGTTACTTCTTATCTAAATCTTTTTTCTGAATTTTTTTTCCGATTACAAAGACAGATACCAAACTAACAACTGTAGCGCCTGCAATGATTCCTCCAACGTAAGGCTGACCTATTTATGCAAGGAAAGTGCCACACCCAAGGCCAAGTAACCCCAAAATGAATCCAAAAATCTGACCCATTTTACTTTGACTAATTTGAGCAGTTATAACTTTGGATTCTAATTCATGTCTATGTCTTTTGTTGGTTCTCAGCCATAGCCATAATTCTCTCTGCTCCATTTGGAATGATTTTATTATAATGACTTAGGGTTTCAGGATCTGGTATAGGGCCAGAATGTGTTTTTTCCTGGATGAGAGTAAAAGTAATACTGCGAAGAATTTCATCTTTTTTCTTTTTACCGATTCCTTCAAACAATCTTGGATTAATGGATCTGAGGTGTTTTTCTATTTCTTTAAGCTCTTCTTCAGGCTCGTTAGCACCTCGTATTAGTTCATCTGACATAATTGAATTCTAATTACTCAGATAACATAGTTTTATAAGCATGAGAGATGTCTTCCCCTACACTGCACCAGTCTGATTTTATGGCTTTTAAATCGGCTTCTCTTTCATTCTTTGAGCTGTTGAAGCTATAATAGTTTCCTGCTATATTTAATACAGAACCGGCACCTGTCAAAAAATTCATTTTTGAAAAAAGAAAATCTGATCTGTTCATAGTACAAATTTAACGATTTAATATAGGATTTAGTTTTATAAAACAAAAATGATTTGTAAAACCCAATTAAAAAACAAATCCTTACAGGAAGTTATACGGAAGTTTTTCTTCAACAAAAAATACCCCCAAAAGCGCCTTGGCTCTGGGGGTATTTTCGTGTCTATAGTTGGCTTTAATTGATACTAAGTACGTGGTTTTAGGTCAGAACATAAAGTACACCTCGATACGATTGTTTTTTTTGCCGGTGAAATGCTTTCAGCAACGATGAGTAAATAGCAACGATGCGTAAAAATAATCGGGGTTCAATAATCAAACTGCTCATCCAGGCCGCCCGACTTTTCCAGATCGCGCACTATTTCCTGGTCAAGGGGAGTCTCTTTGATCACGTTATAGTTGTCCCAAAATTCTTTGTTATACCTCTGATCCTGATATTGCAGGCCATATCTGCGCATTTTACGGCTGCTGGCTATCCTTTCATCCGGCTCGGTATATACTTTGTTGATCAGTAATTCCTGATAAAGCTCTGTCTCAAACTTCAGGTCTCCTGATTTTTCATTATACCAATTGATCTTGGAGGTCAGGTTCATATAATTCAGGTACATCTTGCCCTGAAATTCTTTGAAATCGATGACTTTTTTGTCGCTTACATACCTGCTGAATATGGAGTTTTTCTTTTTTACTACCCAGTCTGCAGGGTACACCCTTTCATATTCAAGCCGAATGATAGCATAATTATTCACTCCAATGTACATTTTAAGGAAATAGTCATCTGATCTTAATGCCACTACATGTACCCTCCTGCCATTGTAGAACGATGTCTTCTGTCGCTTAAAACTGTCAAAAAACAAGGCCTCATCTGAAAACTGCCTGTACCTGACTGTATTGTGTAACAGCAGTTCTTCCAGCAGGTTCTTCTGATCAAAATACTGAGCGAATTTATTGTTGTAGCCCAGACTCTTTCTTACTTCTATCAATGCCACACGTTCGCGGAGTCTTATTTTATTTCTGGGTTCTTTATAGTCTTCATCATATATTTTGACTGCAGCTTCCAACAAAGAAGAATATATGCCACCTACCTTTTTAATATCTCGATAGAAGCCATCCAGCATAAATGGGGTCATGGGATAGTTTTGTTCGATCCTGGAGATAGCAATACTTACAATATCACCTCCGGAAAGAGAATCTTTGATAATTACTTCATCCAGTACTTTTACGGCTTTATTAAGTCTGAAAATAAGCGTATCACGTCCCATAAGGTTCTGTATGAGGGCCTCCATACTTTCATAGCCCAACATACTGATGACCATTCGGCCATTTTTATGTTCAGCGGGGATATGGAAATCAAACTCACCGATCTTATTCGAAACGGTGCCCAATGATGTCCCCTTTATTCCAATGGAGGCAAAAATCAATGGCTCGCCAGTCTCCTTGTCTATAATTTTTCCTGAGATGGTTATAGAAGGTTGAGCTTGCGCAAAAAGGATAGAGACGCAAAAAAATAATAATAGACCGAAGAGGCGCATATGTTGGTTCCAACTATCAGCTTCAAAAATCAAAGATGTAAATGAAACTGCACATTGTCAATATTTGTTCTAAACGATATTTGTAATAATTAAACGTTATTGCAAGGTTTTTATCGAAAATCTACTTTTGTAACGTCTTTTTTTGTAAAATGGTATACCATGACACGAATATTGATGGCCAAAGTCTTACGTATTTTGTGACAACGCAGTATTAATTAAAACCGTTCGGCCCTTTTGAACATAATAGAGAGAATACCAAAGATCTGGAAGATAGCTTACCTGCTCATTTGCGGTTGGTATGGACTCAACTATGCATTAAGCTCAATTATTGAATGGCAGGTCTTCCGCCCTTACAATACTTCGGTGCTATGGAATGGATTTTATCTCTTCGAAACCGTCTGTATTTTCGTAGGGCTTACCTTTTTCTACGCTCACTGGCTGTTCAGGTTTAAAGTTGTGGTTCAGGTGTTAGGCCATGTGGGAGGGCTGTTTGTTTATTTTATGTGTATTAGCTATCTGTCTTATTATTTCGACTACTATCTTGATGGGCTCGTTTATTTTGATGACTGGAAGGAGTATATGCTTAACCTCCTTAGCTGGGATGCCATGCGTTTTTATGATCAGTATCTTATAACAGTGGCCGTTTACTATGTTATACGATATTTTGAAACGCTGCAACACAAAGAGCAGGAGAAAGGGGAGCTGGCACTTAAGAACAAAGAGATGGAACTTTCACTCTTGAAGTCGCAGATCAATCCCCATTTTTTATTCAACACCCTGAACTCCATCAGTACATTGATCGGCACTAATAAGGAAAAGGCCCGAAAGGTAATCACGCAGTTGTCTGATGTATTCAGATATGCATTGGATTCGCACACCGGTGAGAAGGTAAGACTGATACATGAACTCGATTTTATTGAAAATTATATCAGAATTCAACAGGTAAGATTCGGAGATCGTCTTAAATTTATAATGGATGTAGAGCCTACCTGCTTAAGCGTAGATATACCGCCTATGGTTTTACAACCATTGGTAGAGAATTCGGTGAAGTATGGTATAGCGCCTAAGGATGACGGGGGTACGATCAGGCTGATGGTTAAGCGTATTCCCGGTGGTATATATTTTGAAATTTCTGATGATGGGCTGGGAATAAATGCTCAGAAGGTTTTAGATGGAAAATCCACAGGAGTAGGGCTCAAAAATTCGGATAAAAGATTAAGAAGTATTTATGGAAAATATGCAGGTTTGCACATTAGCGCCCGGCAGGACGGGTATACTGTAAGCTTTAGATTACCACCTAACGGCTATGTGCATGCAGAAGATGCCGAGGAGTTGGAGACGGCAACTGTTTGAGCGTTAAAAGTCACCTTAGAATAAAAATATGATGAAAATAGACTGTTTAGTAATAGATGATGAAAAACTGGCCCGTGACCTGCTTCTGGAATTCCTGGAGCCCTATCCTGAAATAGAAGTTGTGGCGGAATGCTCCAAGGGTAAAGATGCCGTGGAAAAGATTGATAAGCTTAAGCCAAAGCTCATTTTCCTTGACGTACAAATGCCCGGGATGGATGGCTTCGATGTGCTGGAGGCTATTGAGCATAAACCCTATGTTATTTTTACCACCGCCTACGACCAGTATGCCATTCAGGCCTTTGACAAAAATGCTATTGACTACCTCCTTAAACCTTTGGATGAGGAACGGTTCAAGCTGGCCATTAAAAGAGCTATTGACAGAATAAAGGCTGAGCAAACTAATGTTGAGGACATAATTATGAACATAAAATCGGGAGGCGATGATGGTAAGTATTCCAGCCACCTGTTTGTTCAAAAGTCAGAAAAACTGCTCAACCTGGAGGTGAAGGATATTGTTCATCTCGAAGCTTCGGGAGACTACACTGTGCTTACTACAAAAAATGATCAATATCTTAGTTCTTCAGGCATTGGCAAGCTCGAGGAAAAGCTTAATCCGGAAACATTTATTCGGATACACAGATCAACGATCATCAATCTTAACTACCTGAAGGAAATTGAAAAGCATTTCAATGGTGGACTGATCGTAAAAATGGAAAACGGGAAAAGCTTTCCTGTCAGCCGGACCTATGCGAAGCAGATAAGAAAAAAGGTGGTCTAATTAGCCACCTGCAGTTTCTGTTTGATCAATCGGGCTTCAGGGTCCGTAGTAATTTCATCCGAAGCCATATATCTTGCAATGTAGGCAGCAATATCCTCACCCAATTCCTGGATATTTAATTTGTCAAGGTTAGCTAATATGGCAGCCTTGTCCTCTGCTATGTCTTTGCTCATACCCATATATGAAGGAATGCTTCTTTGAATATAGAGCCTGAGGAACCTTATCTCAGGATTTTCAGTGTCTTCTTTTACAGCCCTGTTTAATAGCTCCTGCGCTTCTTTAAGGTAAGTATATTTATTGACCGGGTTCCAGCTATGCTTGGCCATAAGTGATTGGGCGGCAGCCTGATATGCTTGCATGATAGGGCTTTTGATATTTAGCTCCACAATACGGTTATAATAATTCAAGCACTTGTCAAAGTTGAATTCAGTATAAAACAATTCGTTGCGAATTTCTTTGATCGGGTTTTCAGTCTGTGCATAACCCTGTGAAATGCCACTGATAAAAAATATTGATAAAAAGAGGATATTTAACTTTCTCACCTTTGCCAAAATATAGTAACCTGTACATACGTTAAAAACTTTGCAAAGTTAAACCTGACAACAGATTTTTTGCGTTTTTTTCGTTAGAGTTGCCAAAAAAGTTACCAGCCAATGATTTTTCCGGTTGTGCATTCCTGTTTTTGCCATCTGGATTAATTTATTAGATTTGCCAACTGTGGTAAAAAAATCAACCTCTACAAACTAAATTATGCAGACTCTTAACGATTTTCTTGTACTCATTGATAGCTATATCGGCAGTGCTGTATGGTTTCCATACGCCCTGTTGGGAACCGGTCTTTTCTTTACAATTTATTTGGGTTTTCCTCAACTGAGGTATTTCGGCCATGCACTAAAAGTGGTAAGAGGTAAATTTGACAAACATGGAGATGAAGGTGATGCTTCGCACTTTCAGGCATTAGCAACGGCACTTTCAGGTACTGTGGGTACTGGTAATATCGGGGGAGTAGCGCTGGCAGTCTACATCGGGGGTCCTGCCGCCTTGTTTTGGATGCTGGTCACGGCTTTTTTTGGTATGACCACCAAATTTGTAGAAGTAACACTTTCCCATAAATACAGGGAAAAGACGGCTGATGGTACTATGGCGGGTGGGCCGATGTATTATATGAAAAACAGGCTGAACATGAAGTGGTTGGCCGCGATATTTGCCGTTGCCACGATCCTTTCTTCATTTGGCACAGGCAATATGCCACAGATCAATAATATTTCGAACGCTCTTTTCTCCACTTTTGGTATTAAGCAATGGATAAGCGGTCTGGTACTGGCGATAATTTTGGCGATGGTAATCCTTGGCGGGATCAGAAGAATTGTAAAGGTTACCGAAAAGCTGGTGCCGACAATGGCAATCTTATACTTCTTAGGCGCCCTGGCAGTTATACTATACAATTACGAAAACATTATACCCAGTTTTATCAGCATCTTTGAAGATGTATTTACCGGAACGGCTGCTACAGGAGGCTTTGTCGGAGCAACCTTCAGTTATGCCTTTATAAGAGGAGTTGGCCGGGGTCTTTTTTCCAATGAGGCAGGGCAGGGTTCTGCTCCTATTGCCCACGCAGCAGCGAAAGCACATGAGCCGGTATCAGAGGGAATGGTGGCCATTCTCGAGCCTTTTATTGATACTATTGTCATCTGTACGTTAACCGGTCTTGTCCTGCTTTCTTCGGGAGTGTGGAAGGAGAAGCATCAAAATACTTTTCAGCCCACCGATCTTGAAGTACTGGCTACTGTATTTGATGAAAATGATACCACCAGGAGGAATCAGGTATATCGACACCTCGTGGGTAAAGAGGCGTTGCCGCTATACACAGGTTCTGTAGATGTGGAGGAGGGCAGAATTAGCGGAGACGTTACTATAATACATGCCCGATCTTTTGCTGAAGATGTAACAGTTTATCAGGCAGGTACGCCATATACAGGGGCACTGACTGTTGATAATGGTAGAATACAAGGTATGGGTACTACCTTTATCATTCAGGGTAAGTCTTTGATTCATAGCGCACCATTGACAGCGGAGGCCTTTAAACATGGCTACTTTGGTAGATATGGGGAATATATAGTAACCATAGGATTGTTGCTATTTGCTTTCTCAACGGCCATCAGTTGGTCATACTATGGAGATAGAGCGACAACCTACCTGTTTGGTAGTAAATATGTAATGCATTACAGGGTAGTTTATATCCTGGGCTTCTTCTTTGCTTCATTTGCAGATACAACAGTGATCTGGACGTTGGCAGGTATTACTATTGCGCTGATGACGATCCCTAACCTTGCTGGTATCCTGTTCCTGCACAAAGAAATGAAGAGCACCGTAAAAAATTACTGGATCGACTTCAAGAAAGACTGGCCAAATGAAAAAACTCCGGAATAGTAGCAGTTCGTAGTTTCTGTTTACTGTTTTACCGCTCCCAATTTTAATATTCGAGCCACCACTTTACCGTTAAGAATGGTCAGTGGTGGCTCGAATAATTTATAGAGAAACCTTCCATAAAAACGGCCAGGTAAATTAAAGGCACCGATAGAACTGAGAACTGAAAACTGAGAACTGAAAACTGAAAACTGAGAACTGAGAACTGAGAACTGAGAACTGAGAACTAAAACTTCACCCTTACCCTAGCGGTATCATTCTCTGGTATCCCATTCCGTGTGGTGGGGCTCCACTTTGGCCCTTCTTTTATTACCCGAATGGCTTCCTGATCAAAGGACTCTCCCAGGCTCCTGATTATATTGAAGTTAGCCAATTCACCATCGGCAAGTACCTCGAACTCAACTATAACTCTGCCTTTAACACTGCTTGTATCTGATGGATACCTAAGGTTGTCCTGGATGTATTTTTTAAACGTGGCATTACCTCCCTCGGGTTTAGCACGTATTATATAGTCTGTAGAATTGTTATCCCGACCTACTCCATAGCCAGTCACCACCACCTCGCTTAGAGCCGTTGCATCGCTGGAGAGCTGCACATCAATTTCTGTTTTGTCAGCGACCTTCACCTCTTCGCTGTTCATTCCGATAAAGGAAATGACAAGAGTAGGGTCCATGCCTGCCGGAACGGAAATTTGATATTGGCCATCAATATCTGTAACAGTTCCGATGGTAGTACCTTTTAATACTATATTAACCCCCGGCAGCGCTGCTCCATCTTCCATAGAGGTTACTTTTCCGATGATACTCCTTTGTGGCAGATACATGGTTTCCGGTGTCGCTGCAGCGCGCGATCTTAATTCCATCTTCTTTTCAGCTCTTTCTGACCGGCTTTTTGCCAATTCTGTAGCCTGAACACCGGCAGCTTTATCGGCCAGATCTTCAGTGGCTGTATCCTCAAGTTCAGGAATAGTGATTTCTACTGCTGCAATTTCAATATCTGCAGCAGTAAAATCAATCTGTTCTTCCTTCGCTTCTGCAAGGGAAATAGGCTCTACTACATCTGCTTCGGCTATCAATTGTTCTTCGTTTTCTTCTGCTATTACCTCAGCTTTGGTCTTTTCTTCGTAAGCACGAGTAGTTCCCGCAACTCCTTTCGGCTCAACGGGAGGAGGAGGCGCTTTCTTTTGTTCAGTCTCCCCGGGTCCTTCATTTAAAGCTATCATGGTGTCTGACGAAAGCGCTGCATCATCCTTACCTGCTGATTGTTCGGGCATAGCTGCCTCGTCTTTAGCAGTAGACCCGGCCAGCTCTTGCTGCGGTGCATGGTTCAAATTGAGGTTGATTACGAAAATAACAGCAAGCGCCAGTACCAGCAATGAGGCTGCTATCTTCAGCCAGAAAAAGCCGCTTCGATGCCCTGGTTGTATCCTTTGCTCTAACCTCTTTTCCAATATATTAAGATCATGAGCCATATGTTCTGCGCCTGCACCTTCAAAACCTTCCATAGCCTCTGCATCGAAGTCGGAATTGAGCATGAGTTTCTCCACTGCGTTCATCTCCTGATGCGAAAGTTCTCCATTTAAGTACTTCTCCATTATCTCAGGAGTTAGTGTAGGGCCTATATGGTTTTTTCCTTTACTCACGATTTTTTTCCATGCAGTTTTTCAGGTTTCTCTTGCCGTTTTGGATATAGCTTTTGACTTTTTTAAGCTCAAAAGTAGTTAACACTTCAATCTCCTTATATGATTTGCTCTCAAGGTAAAACAATCGTACACACGTCTTCTGTTCACTTTGAAGCTCATCAATGCACCTTTCAAGCAGGTTGAGATCCTGCTCCAAAACAGGTTCATTATTATGATGCAAAACCATGTCAGTTTCCATAACTACCTCCGAAATATCTTTAGAAGTTTTTTCCTGCTGATATTGCTTTGATCGCAGTTTCATCAGACAATGGTTCTTGCTTAAAACAAAAAGCCAGCTTTTAAAATTTGCTACTTCATGATTTTTCAAGGTGGTTGTAAGCTTTTCAAAGATCTGCATCACAGCGTCCTGGCTCTCCTCTCTGTTTTTAAGATACTTCAGGCATACCCCATATACAAGGTGCATATAATTATTGAACAGTCTTCCCACATGCTCCAACTCACCCGTCTGTCGGTACATGGCTATGAGCCGCGCTTCTTCCTGTGGATCGATTGAAGGTGATTTGGACATGCTGTTTATCAAACAATAAATCCTAAGCTAAAAAAAAATTAGAAGAATTTATGGAAATGGTAAATGGTCTGCATCATGATAGTGAAGTTTTACTAAAATAAATCAATTATGAAAAGGACAGGAATATTCATCGCACTACTTGTTATCATGTCGTCCATGATGTATTTTGAAGAGAAAGAGATCACGGGCACCGTTACATCCGCCCAGGATGGAAGCCCGATACCCGGAGTTAATGTAAAGGTGAAAGGCACAACAAATCGAACCATGACCAATATCAACGGGTACTACAGCATAAAAGTGCCGGAATCGGGCACCTTGGTTTTTTCCTTGCCAGGTTATGCTACTAAAGAAGTAAAGGTTGGGAATAAGGGGGTTATTAATGTGGCTATGGAGATGCGAATAGAGGCAGAAGATCTGGCTGAAGTGGCAGCAACACAATCTGCCAGAAAGAAGGAATACCGCAGAAGCGAACAGAAATCCATGGGAAGGCCTATGATGGATGTGTCCTATAATTCACCACCACCATTGGAAAATTACCCGGTCCACAATACCGAGGAGTATGATGCTATTAATGAAAATATCTTTCATGGAGCGCTGAAAAATCCGCTATCAACATTTTCCATAGATGTGGATGCAGCTTCCTATAGCAATGTAAGAAGGTTTTTAAATAACGGTCAGTTACCTCCAAAGGATGCTGTCAGGATAGAGGAAATGGTCAACTATTTCAGCTACGACTACCCACAGCCTGATGGACAGGACCCTTTTTCTATCACTACGGAAATCTCAGCAGCTCCATGGAATACAAAGCACAAGCTGGTGCATATTGGCTTGCAGGGCAGAAAAATTTCCACCGAAAAGCTTCCTCCTTCTAATTTGGTATTCCTGATCGATGTTTCAGGCTCCATGAGCAGTGCCAATAAGCTGCCACTTTTGAAATCTGCTTTTAAGCTGTTGGTAGACGAGCTAAGGCCACAGGATAATGTAGCCATTGTGGTGTATGCAGGGGCTGCCGGTCTGGTATTACCTTCAACAGCAGGCAGCGACAAGGAGACCATTATAAATGCACTTGAGCAACTATCGGCCGGAGGGTCAACGGCTGGTGGAGCCGGGATAAACCTGGCTTATAATGTGGCTCAACAACATTTCAAAAAAGGAGGTAACAACCGCGTCATTCTTGCAACCGATGGTGATTTTAATGTGGGAGCCTCCAGCAATGCAGAAATGGAAAGGCTGATTGAAGAAAAAAGGGACAGTGGTATTTTTCTGACAGTATTGGGATTTGGAATGGGTAACTACAAAGATTCCAAAATGGAGGTGATCGCAGATAAAGGCAATGGTAATTATGCTTATATAGATAATATATTAGAAGCGAAAAAAGTTTTTGTTAACGAATTTGGCGGCACATTATTTACCATAGCAAAAGATGTGAAGATACAGGTAGAGTTTAACCCTGCTAAGGTGAAAGCGTACAGGCTGATTGGCTATGAAAACAGGGCTCTCAGAAATGAAGATTTCAATAACGATAAAAAAGACGCAGGCGAGTTAGGAGCGGGGCATACTGTGACAGCATTGTACGAGATTATTCCTGTAGGAGTAGAAAGTCAGTTTGATCCGATTGATGAGCTGAAGTATCAGGAGAATAAAATTGCCCAGGAGGCGTATAAATCGAAAGAACTGATGACAGTAAAGCTACGCTATAAGCAGCCTGATGGAGATAAGAGCAAGCTAATAACCCATGCATTGATGGATAATCAGGTTGACCTGGATAAAACCTCTGCTAATTTTAAGTGGTCTGCTGCCGTGGCAGGTTTTGGTATGTTGCTTCGCAACTCTGAGTTTAAGGGTGACCTTACACACGATGATGTATTGAAGCTGGCACAGGAGTCGAAAGGTAGTGACCAGGAAGGATATCGAATTGAGTTCATCAACATGGTGAAGTCTTTTGGCCTGCTGGCAAGGAAGTAGCATTAAAGAGATGTAAAAGCAAAAAAGCACGGTTTTCAATCGTGCTTTTTTATTGGATACTATTAACCTAAATAATTTGAGTTGTTTTAACCCTTAGTTTCCTGATACCTATTACCCATAAGCGTGCCAAAGCTCAAAAGAGCAAATTAGGGCTGTTTTTCTGATAGGACGAGGTGAGAATTGTGCGAATACGTACATATTGTGATCGGTAACGACTAACAATTGTCTGACGTAACTGGCAGCAACCACGGTGGAGAAAGCTTGTGCCGAACAAAATAAAATCCATCCAAACAGGAATGCATTTGAGAAATTATTTTTGATAATTGTGTTTTTAAAAGAAGTTCCGGGCTAATAAAGATCAAGATATTGCTTCTTATGATACACAGGCTATTCAATATTATTTTTTCAAAGAGAGTACTTCAATGGCTGATAGCGATATTTTCAGTTTTTTATCTTCTGAGCTTATACCACAGGTACATTCAGCAAGACGAACCGTGGTTTGGCGAGCAGGCTTACTGGCTGCTGAAAGAGGGTGAAGTAAAAATAAAAAGTATGCCTGGCATATTTAACTGGACAGAAAGTATGCTGATCTACCACAAACTCTTTGTATGGATCGGAGCCCTTATCATAAGCATCTTTGGGTGGTCGCTATACCCATTGAAAGCTTTTATATTGCTGGTATTTCTTGCCAGTTGCTGGCTGCTGATTTCTTTTTTGAAGAAGTATCAAAAGGATTCTCATCTGTGTTGGGTGGCAGCTTTTCTTCTGATAACCACACCTGAGCTGATTCATCGCAGCTTTATGTTCAGGCCTGAAGTTGTTGTAATGTGCCTGGGGTTTCTGTCATTTTACATGCTGTATAGAACCATTGACGAGAAAAGAGGTAGTGCTCATTGGGCAGGACTATTTTCAGGATTGGCTTTCCTCACTCATCTCAATGCTCTGATATTTCCGGTTGCAGGATTTCTTTTGCTGATGTGCTATAAAAAGTGGCAACAGCTTGTCATCTATACAGTGATCTGTGGAGCTGTTTGTAGCGTTTACACTATCGGATTGTGGGATGCCGGCCATATTGAAACATATACCTATCAAATGCAGCACTGGCCTACCCATCAAAAGGCCTTTGGTGAAAAAGTGGATGGCGGAATTATTGGAATAATATGGAATAATATCTCCCGGCTTTTAAATGAGCATAAAAGATACTTTTGGGATCAGGATGTGTGGATGATTAGTGCATTTTTTCTTTTATCCCTTATAGTGCGGTTTCGTTTTTTGTGGAGGCAGCACCGCCTGTTGCTTGGCTACACGCTGATCTTAATGGTGTTACTTGGAGTTCTGGGCAGCGGCCATAGTCCGCGCTATTTGGTCTACCTGATGCCATTTATGACTGTTTTGAGTGCTTTGGTTGTTCAAAATATTGCGGTGGGAAGGCATGTTGTGTTAAAAATGCTATTGGTGCTGGTTTTGCTTGGTCAACTGGGGATTGTTGGGATAACATTTAAAAAAATATATACTACCAACTATAACCATGTGGCGCTTCATCATGAGATATTGTCGGTAATTGAGCCAGGCTCAAAAGTATTGGCGCCATGGGAATTCATCTATAATGAAATAGATAACTATGCCCTTCATTCCTATAAGACCTACGAATACATCGAGGATCAGGAGAAAATGAAGCTAACACAAAATGAGTTGCTGGCATTAGCCGCTAATCGTTTTGAGATGGACTACATAGTGATAGATGAGAAAAGGAAAAGAGATAAGAATTTTTCATGGTTTTATGATTGTAACATAAACGACAACCCTCATTATGAATTTTACCGGGAGGGAGAGGGTTATTTAATTCTTAAAAAGAAATAGTTTTTTGATCTTCCTGCGTGTCCGTACAAATTTGCGTTCATAGATATCATATTTGAAGGCAAGTTTGTACAGCCGCCAGTTATTGATCTCTCCGAAATATGCTTCGATACCCGGAGCGCTTTTTCTCAGGTAGGCAAATTCGTATGCTCTGGAAAAACCCGTTACCCCCACCCGTTTTGGGTTGCTGTCTATCACATAGATCTGGCTACTCCTGTGTAAAAAATTTCTTATTTGAGGGTCTCCATGCAAATAGCCTTTGCTGTGGATCAGCTTGAGCTCTTTCACCACCATCGGATAAAACTCCTCTCGGTCCAGACAACTTTCGCCATCTAAAAATTCATACAGCAGCCATGAGTCTGTCACCATTCCCAACTTACGTTTTTCAGCCGCCATCACTGGTTTGGTGGTGTGAAGGCCCAGCTCTTCATACTTAAACATCCCTTTTATGTTTTTGAAGGCCTCCCCATCTCTGAAAAGTGTAGTGAAGCGGATCCACCATTTTTTATTTTTCTCCTTCGGGGTCTTTAAAACATATTCCTGTTTATTAATTTCTATTTTATAAACATCGCTTCTGTGGTGCTCTTTGAGAGGGGATTTGATGGTATACTGACCTTCGCTGATCATGTCAAAAAGACTGATATTCTGAGATTTACTCAATATATTCCAACCGTTTTTATGCCTTACTGACAGGTCCATTACGCAAAACTACATGTTCCTGAATATTTGAGAACGCATTGGTACAATAAATGAAAAATTATAACACTTAATTCTAACTTATTGGGCTATTTGTTGTTCTCATGTCAGGTATAGTGTCCAAAACAAGACATTAGGCATCCTTTTTGATAAATTTTTACGTATAAGATATATATGTAGATTGACGGATTACGTATAAGAAGGTAATAATCAAGATTTACATTATTTATTAAATTCATAATTACTATTTTTGATCCGATGTCCGAAACTAAAAGACAGAGTTATTCGCAGGTAGAGAAGGAAAGAACTTTTGAAAAAGAGTTTCTTCCACATATTGATTCTATGTATAACTTTGCCTATCGATTGACCTTTGATGAAGATGATGCAAAAGATCTCGTACAGGATACTTACCTAAAGGCTTATCGGTTTATCGAATCGTTCGAAAAAGGAACTAATGCCAAAGCGTGGTTGTTTCGAATATTGAAAAATAGCTTTATCAACGACTTTAGAAAGCGCAGCAAAGAACCTTCTAAGGTAGATTATCAGGAAGTTGAATCTTTTTACAACTCCGAAGACGTTGATAGAACTATAACCACAGATTTGCGTGTTGAGACTGTTCAGGATATGATTGGGGATGAGATCTCCAATGCACTGAACTCATTGGATGTGGATTTTCGGACTGTTATCATTCTTTGCGACCTGGAAGGCTTTAAGTACGATGAGATGGCTAAGATATTAGACATCCCTATCGGAACCGTAAGATCCAGATTGCATAGAGCAAGAAATCTTTTGAAAGAAAGGTTGAGAGATTATGCAAAAAAAATGGGATACAAAAATAGTTAGTTATATGGGATTATCCTCTACAAATTCATTTGACGAAAATCCGTCTAAGAACTCGTCTGAAGTTCAACCTGACCATAACGAATGTTTGAAAATACTCAATTTGGTACTGGACGAAGAAGCCAGTCCTGAGGAACAAGAATATTTTAAAAAGCATATTGAAAACTGCATGCCATACTATGAGATCTATAGTGTAGATAAGGCTATCAAAGAGATGATCAGAGAAAAATGCTATGATCGTGAAGTGCCCAAAGACCTGATAGATCAAATCAAATCAAAAATTTTTCAGGGAGCAGAATAAACAATAATGCATAACGGAAAGGCTATTATTTTTTCTGCTCCTTCGGGATCGGGCAAAACTACTATTGTAAAACACCTCCTGCACATAAACCCCAAGCTGGGGTTTTCTATTTCCGCCTGCACCAGGGATAAAAGAGGCCGGAATGAAGAAAATGGTAAAGACTACTATTTTCTTTCTCCAGAGGAATTTAAGAAGAAGATAGACAACGATGAATTCATCGAATGGGAAGAGGTATATTCAGGTAATTTTTACGGGACTCTTAAGTCTGAGGTAGAACGTATCTGGCGAGAGGGCAGGCACGTTATCTTTGATGTGGATGTAAAAGGAGGCCTTCACCTAAAAGAATATTTCGGAGATAAAGCCCTGGCAGTCTTTGTTAAGGTTCCTTCTATTGAAGCACTTAAAGAACGACTTACTGACCGCCAGACAGAAACTGAACATAGTCTTTCCCAAAGGATATTTAAGGCTAAATTCGAGATGACTTTTGAAGATAAGTTTGATATCACCTTAGTAAATGAAGATCTCGAAGAGTCTCTAAAAAAAGCAGAAAAACTGGTCGGTGATTTTTTGGCTTCCTGAGGCAGGGGCTAAACCAGTCAACAAAAGTCGAGAGTAAGCAAAAAGCGAGTTATGAGGAGTACTTAGTAGTGAGTATTGAGTAGAAGAGCGGCAATAATGATAAAATAAGATCAATTGGTATCAATACTCAATACTAATGTCTCACTAATTACATAGACATGAAAGTAGGTCTGTTTTTTGGTTCGTTTAACCCGATACACATTGGTCATCTGATCATCAGTAATATCATGGTCGAAACCACCGATATTGATCAGGTATGGTTTGTGGTCTCTCCTCATAACCCTTTTAAGAAAAAGAATACCTTGCTACATGAGTTCGACAGGTTAGATATGGTCAATACGGCCATACATGATAACTACAATATGAGAGCAACAGATGTGGAATTTCACATGCCCAGACCCAGCTATACCATTGATACACTGGTTTATCTTTCGGAAAAGCATCCCCGGCACTCTTTTAAACTCGTAATTGGAGAGGACAACTTAAAGAGTTTTCCCAAATGGAAGAATCATGAAAAGATACTGGAGCACTATGGTTTGTATGTATACCCAAGACCAAATGCCGAACCTTCAGAGGTTAGCGCTCATCCGAATGTTAAAATGGTAGAAGCGCCAATGATGGATATTTCGGCTACTTTTATAAGAAATTGTATAAAAAATAACCAATCTATTAAATATCTTGTGCCTCAGGCCGTTGAAGAGATGATCATTGGCCGGAAATTTTATATGTAACATTCACGGCTGCATTTCGTCTAGCAACTTGTACTTAACGTTTATTTTGTTTACTACATGATCTTCAAACGCGCACTGGCTTTAATTTTTATAATCGGTTTTTCCATTAATTACGCCAATGCCGGAGGTGTAAGAGGCACAGTAAAGGGAGACGATGGGCAGTTGCTGGCCTTTGCTACCATTTACGTCAAAGAATTGGGTACGGGTACCACTACAAATGCCGATGCCTTCTATGAGATATCACTTAAACCTGGTAATTATCAGATCATTTTTCAATATGTAGGTTATGAATCTATTCTGAAAGAGGTTCAGGTGGATAGTGATTTCATCAATTTGGATGTAGTATTACGGACTCAGGTGATGATGCTCCGAGACATCGAAATCAGGGCCGGCAAAGAGGACCCTGCATATACCATTATGCGCAAGGCTATTGCCAAAAGCAAATTCCACACACAGCAGGTCAATCGTTATACAGCCAGAGTATATATCAAAGGCACCGGGCAACTTAAAGATTACCCTTTCTTCATGAAAAGTACTATGAAAAAAGAGGGAATAGACCCTGATCGGGTATTCATTTCGGAATCAGTAAGCGACATTGAATACATCAGGCCCAACACCTACAATGAAAAAGTAATCTCCATTTACAGTAGTGGCGATGATAATAATACCAACCCCAATGCATACATAAACGGGTCTTTCTACGAACCTGAAGTGGCCAAGGCGATTTCTCCGCTCTCGCCAAAAGCGTTTTCATATTACAGATTTGTATACGAAGGCACATATCGCGATCAGGGATATGAAATTAGTAAGATCAGGGTGGTACCTCGTTCCCGTGGTGATAATGTATTTGATGGTTTTATCAAT
The DNA here is from genome assembly GCF_000331535.1 of Fulvivirga imtechensis AK7. Taxonomy (GTDB): domain Bacteria; phylum Bacteroidota; class Bacteroidia; order Cytophagales; family Cyclobacteriaceae; genus Fulvivirga; species Fulvivirga imtechensis. Next base: position 57,631 of record NZ_AMZN01000015.1, read on the forward strand.
ATCGTTGAGGGCTACTGGAGCATTTATAGCCTTGACCTGAACGTGACTAAGCTAGGCATTAAATTTCATATTGAGCAGGTATACGAGCCAGTGGAGCCAAGCGTGTGGCTGCCAGTGACACATAAATTTTTCATTAAAGGGAAAGTACTTGGTTTTGAGTTTGAGGGAAATTATCTGGCCACGGTAAGTGATTATAAAGTGGAGATCAATCCCGACCTGGATGTGGAAATAACGGTAATAGATGAGAAAGTAGAGAAAGAGCTTGCAAAAGAACTGGAAGAGCAGGTGCCGGATAAGGATAAGGAGGAAATACAGGAGTTGTTGACTTCCGGTAAAGAGGTAACCAGAAAGCAACTGCGCAAAGTGATCAAAGCCTATGAAAAGATGGAGATGAAGGAGCGAAATGAGCCGGACGTAATCTCAAACCGGACATTTAAAGTTGACTCTCTTGCTCATAAGCAAGACTCTGCTTTTTGGGCACAAATACGACCGGTACCACTTACAGCTAATGAAAAGAAGGGATACGCCATCACCGATAGCCTTGCACAGGTGGAAAAGGCTGAAAGGGAGGGAGATACCCTAAAAACAGCCAAGAATAAACGACAGGGCTTTCACTTGCAGGATGTAATGTTGGGCAATACCTATAAACTGGCAGACAAAACACACCTGAAAATCTACAGTCCGTTGGAAAAACTGCGATATAACACAGTGGAAGGATTTAATTTCGACTACCGTCTGTCATTCACCAAAACTTTTAACAATAAAAACTGGCTTAGGTTAGGGCCAACTGCGCGATATGCCTTTGCCAGGGAAAAGGTATCAGGTTTTTTTGATGTCAGGTATGATTTTGGCGAACCGGAGCGTAGGAATATCCTGGACCTGGATGTAGGTAGATATGTGGATCAGTACAACAATGATGAACCCATTCACCCTTTTATCAATAGTTTCATGACACTTTTCTTTGAAAGAAATTATATGAAGATCTATGAGAAGGATTTTGTGAAGTTAGATTACACACGAAAGCTTAGCGATAAGTTTAGAATAAAAATAGGTGCCCAACTGGCTGATCGCAGGGAATTGGTCAATAACACTGACTACAGGTTTTTTGACATTTCCGGTGATCACCTGACGCCAAATGCTCCCGCCAGCCTGACGATGCCGGATACCTCTTTTCCTGAGCACAGAGCGCTTACAGCAAATGCGGTCCTGGAGTTTCAGCCATTTGTCAAATACCGGATATACAATGGCAGAAAATCAGTGATTGAAAATTCCTCCCCTGTGGTCAAGTTTTACTATAACAAAGGGATCAATGATGTGCTGGAGAGCGATGTTGATTTTGATCAGTTGGAATTGAGCTTAAGGCATGGCTTTAAGATCGGCATACGTGGCTTGGTTGACTTATCGCTAAAGGCGGGCACATTCCTGAATAGCGATAAGATGTACTTTATGGATTACAAGCATTTTCTGGGCAACCGTACCCCCTTTGCTACTACTGATCCTGTCGGAAGCTTCAGGCTATTGGATTACTATACCTTCAGTACCAATGAAGAATACTTTGCCGGCAATCTGCACTATCAGTTCAGAAAATTTTTGATCACCCAAATGCCGCTGGTGCGCCTCTCAGGTGTTCGGGAAGGTTTCTTTGTAAACTACCTGGCCAATGATGTCTCAAAAAATTATACCGAACTGGGCTATGGCATCAACTACATCTTCAGGGTTTTCCGCCTGGAAGCAGTTACATCTTTTTATGATGGCAAGTACCAGGATTTTGGTGTGAGGATAGGAATTGCAACTAATTTTGAGAATATTTTTTGATGTTCCTTGACGATTGAAAGCTCCGTGATTTCATAGAGAAAGTCAAATAGCAGGTTTTAAGAATAAGCGCAAGAGGCAAGAGTGATTCTTAGTAATTAGTGTTTGTAAGAAAACTCTAAGTGGCTTTAAGAAAACGTTACCGTCAAAGGGCGGCGGGACGAAGTCCCAAAAAGCGGTAGTCCCGTACAGTTGCCAGGAAGGGCATTTTTGGGACAAGCGTAACGCAGACATTGACGTTTTCTTAGAGACACTAATTATGATGAAAGGAAACTATTTGCTATATTACACGTGTTACATTGAATATAAATGTACGTGTATATGAACACTAAACTTACCTTAACATTGGAGAAGGAAGTAATTGAAAAGGCTAAGAAATATGCGGCTGAAAAGGGAAGAAGCCTGTCCGAACTGGTAGAGAATTACTTTCAATTTCTGACAGAAACACCAGAACAGGAAAAGGAGATAAAACTCTCACCTAAGGTGAGTAAGTTGCGAGGTGTTTTAAAAGTTAACTCAGACTTTGATTATAAAAAAGTACTGGAAGAAGAGCTGCTGAAAAAGTTTAATGGATAAAGTATTCGTTGATACAGACGTAGTCATTGATTTCTTAATTGATAGGGAACCACACATCCGTCACTCTTCGCTGATATTCAGTCTGGCAGAAAAAAAGAAGCTTCAAGTCTATATTTCTACTTTATCGATTAATAACATCTATTATGTAACCCGGAGAATTATCGGACATAAGAAGGCGCTGGAAATAATTAAAAATTTAATTGAAATCGTGGAGATACAAAGTGTGGATAAACATGAGATACTATCCGCACTTGATAGTGGCTTTAAGGATTTTGAAGATGGTGTACAACATGCATCGGCCCTTCACATAAAGGGACTTAAAGGTATTATTGCCAGAAATATTAAGGACTATAAAAAGGCTCAAGTCGCAGTTTTTACTCCGGAAAGTTTTCTTAAAGTCTTTAAATCAAAAAGCCATGGCTGATTTGCATACCCACCTAGCGCAAGTCTGCGACTTGTGCTCAAGAATGAGCTAGAGAGTCTGTGACTCGGCAAAGCAGGGAAGAGTACGATTAGGGGAACGAAGGGAGCAGGATGATTATATGTAAAAGGAGCAAAAAAAGCCGCTAAAAGCGGCCCCTCATCTCAATACTCACATCTAACATCTCAATACTAACCTACACTGTCATGATCTCTGATTCCTTCTTGGCAAGGATCTCGTCAATCTTCTTGGTATATTCATCAGTCAGTGCCTGCACTTTGTCTTCAGCCCGCTTGATGTCATCTTCTGAAGCGCCTTCTTTTTGAAGCTGCTTAAGGTTGTCATTGGTTTCTTTCCTGATATTTCTTACACTCACCTTGCCCTGCTCGCCTTCATGCTTAACCTGCTTAACAAGTGTTAAACGCCTTTCTTCTGTCAACTGGGGAATGTTAATAATGACCTGCTGACCATCATTCTGAGGGTTCAGCCCCAGATCGCTGTTGATGATGGCTTTTTCAATATCGGGAATTACAGTTTTTTCCCAGGGTTTGATCATCAGTGTTCTGGCGTCAGGTGCGGTAACAGAGGCTACCTGATTGATAGGGGTGGGGTTGCCATAGTATTCTACCATAAGTCCTTCCAGCATAGTTGGAGAGGCTTTTCCGGCTCTGATCTTTACAAGTTCGCCACTAACATGTTTTATGGCTTTGTTCATCATATCCCTGGCTTCATCCAGGTACATATTAATTTCTTCCATGGTTTTCGGGTTTTCCTGCTAAATATAAGAAACTGAGTTAATTATTAGGTTATCAAAGTACCTGCATTCTCTCCCTGCACAATATTAAAGAGGTTATCAGGTTTATTCATATCAAACACAATAATCGGGAGGTTGTTTTCCTGGCACAGGGTGAAGGCTGTCATGTCCATAATGTTGAGATTCTTCTCATATGCTTCTTGAAATGACAGCTCCGAATACCTCGTTGCCGTGGGATCTTTTTCAGGATCAGCAGTATACACACCGTCCACACGTGTTCCTTTTAGCACTACATCAGCCTGGATCTCAATCGCCCTTAAGCTGGCTGTGGAGTCGGTGGTAAAATATGGATTACCAATACCAGCCCCGAAAATTACAATCCTTCCTTTCTCCAGGTGCCTGATAGCTCTCCTTCTGATAAACGGCTCGCAAACCTGCTCCATCTTAATGCCCGACATTAGCCTGGTGTAAAGGCCGGCACCCTCCAACGCGCTTTGAAGCGCCATGCCATTAATTACCGTGGCCAGCATACCCATATAGTCTCCCTGCACACGCTCTATTCCTGAAGCTTCTGCCTGCACGCCCCGGAATATGTTTCCACCACCAATCACAATAGCAATCTCCACGCCCATCTCTTTTACCGCTCTTATCTCTTCGGTGTATTGCTGCAGACGCTTTGGGTCTATGCCATATTGACCCGATCCCATTAAAGATTCGCCACTAAGCTTCAGTAATATTCGTTTGTATCTCATTGAAAGTAGGAAGGTTGTTTTAGTTTAAATTGGTGCAAATATAATAGGGATAAATGAATAATTCAGAGGTGCGTCTTAAAATTGGACCAGCACCTGATTTTTTTCTACACTATCACCTTTTTTTACCTTCACCGACTTCACTACACCATCACCACTCGCTTTGATAATATTTTCCATTTTCATGGCTTCAAGGATCATGATCGGATCACCTTTCTTTACCTCATCGCCTTCTGAGACATGCACTTCAAAGATCAGCCCTGGCATAGGGGCCTTGATGTCGTTTAACTGCGCCGATGCTACAGTATCCATTCCCAATTTTTCCAGCAAAAGATCGAATTTATCTTTCAGCTCCACCTCATACTTATTACCGTTGACTTTTAGAATGATCGATTTTTCCTTGTAGTTAGCCTTTACAATGTCTGCCCGATAAGAATTGTTATCTTTTATGATATGGAAAGACTGACTGTCGATCTTGGAGATATCCCAAACGAAAGACTCTCCGTTAACCAGCATCTGGTCCTCTTTGAGTACAACTTCAAATGTGTTATTATTAACTGTTACCTTATACATAGCGCGCGTTTAGTTAAGGTACCAAAGATAAAACCCTTCGGTGTAATACCTGACGAATTTATTAGAATTATCACTTTTTTGTACCTTTGCATTACGAGGGGTGCCCCAAAGCACGGGCTGAGATTATACCCAAAGCTCCACTAGCAACGGAGCTGAAACCTGATCCAGGTAATGCTGGCGTAGGGAAGGTATGTTAACAATGATCGGGATCCCCTGTACCCGAAGAAAGTTTAACACTAAAAATATCAATCATGAAATGCTTATTACTAACAGCGCTTATGCTGTTAACCGCTTTCGTTTCTTACGGACAATTTTCCGTGTCAGGTATCGTAAAAGATGCCGATACAAGTGAGCCATTACCCGGAGCCAATATTTTTCTTGGGGAGAAGGCCAGGGCAACTGATAATGAGGGAAGATTTACATTTACCAGCGTCTCCAAAGGGATATATCAACTGAAAGTAACATATATAGGATATAATATTTACGAACAACGCCTGACACTTGATGATAACAAGGAGCTACAAATTGTCTTAAAGCCAGATGTTTTTATGGCTGATGAAGTGATCGTATCTGCCACCAGGGCTACGGAGAAAACCCCTACTACATACACTAACGTAGATAAAGATGAAATTGAGGCAAACAATCTGGGCCAGGATTTGCCTTATTTGCTTAATATGACGCCCTCACTGGTGACAACCTCGGATGCCGGAGCAGGCGTGGGGTATACAGGATTAAGGATAAGAGGGTCGGATGCATCACGTATCAATGTAACTATTAACGGCATTCCGCTTAATGATAGTGAATCTCAGGGAGTGTATTGGGTCGACATTCCGGATATAGCTTCCTCAACGGAAAACATCCAGATACAGCGCGGAGTAGGTACCTCAACCAATGGTGCCGGAGCTTTCGGAGGTACTATTAATTTGCAGACCAACACCAAAAAAGAAAAAGCTCATGGGGAGGTGATCAATTCCTTTGGCTCTTATGATACCTGGCGGCATACCCTCGGGTTTGGTACCGGCCTGATCAATGACAGATGGACTTTTAACGGGCGATTATCTAAGATCACCTCCGATGGATATATCGACCGGGCTACTTCTGATCTCAATTCTTATTATTTATCCGGTGGATACTATGGTAAAAATACACTGATTAAAGCCATCATTTTCGGAGGAAAGGAAAGAACATACCAATCCTGGTACGGCACCCCTGAGGCACGTTTGGAAAATGATATGGAGGGGATGAACGTGGTGGCTGATCTTAACGGCTTCACACCTGAACAACGGGCCAATCTCTTAGAATCCGGCCGTACCTATAATTTTTATCAATACAAAAATGAGGTAGACGACTATCAACAGGATCATTACCAACTGCACCTGTCACAACAAATCACAAACGCCATTACAGCAGGTCTGTCTTTTCATTATACCTACGGCAGAGGTTTTTATGAGCAGTTTAAAGAGGACGATGACTTTGAAGATTATGGTTTGCCAGATGTTGTCGTAGGTGGTTCTACTATTTCTTCATCGGATATCATTCGCAGGAGGTGGCTGGATAATGATTTTTATGGAGTGACATATTCTTTTGAATACAATGAAGGAAAGTGGAATGTGGTACTTGGAGGCGCCTACAACAAATATGTGGGAGACCATTTTGGGGAGATCATTTGGGCTGAATATGCTGTGAATAGCTTTATAGAGGACAGGTACTATGATAACACTGGCCACAAAGATGATTTTAATACCTTTATTAAAGCCAATTATCAGCTAAACGATCGGCTAAATGTTTTTGGAGATATTCAGTATAGAAACATTCAGTACGAAGTAGATGGTATAGATAACGATCTTCGCATTTTGGCGGTAGATGCCGCCTATGATTTTTTCAATCCGAAGTTTGGGTTATTATATGACCTGAATAGTACAAGCCACCTGTATGCATCATATAGTATCGCTAACAGAGAGCCTGTTCGTACGGATTTTATCGACTCTCCCGAAAAGCCCAGGCATGAAACCCTGCGAAACCTGGAGGCGGGTTATAGAAAGCAGGGATCAGGCTATCACATAGCCGCGAATTATTATTTAATGGATTATCAAAATCAACTGGTTTTGACCGGAGAGTTAAATGATGTAGGCAGCCCGTTGCGCACCAATGTATCAGAAAGCTATCGGATGGGTGTTGAGCTTCAGGGGCAGTTAAGGCTCCTTGATCAGTTGAGGTGGAGTGCAAATGCTACTTTTAGTCGCAATAAGATCGGATTGTTCCGGGAAGTGGTCTATGACTATGGTGCGGACTGGGATGAGTTCAATGTGGTTGAAACTACTCATGAAGATACGGATATATCCTTCTCGCCCAACATTGTGGCAGCCTCTCAATTGACCTGTTTGCCGTTCAGAGGAATGGAAATTTCCCTTTTGTCGAAGTATGTTGGTAAGCAATACCTCGACAATACTTCCAATGACAACAGAGCAATCGAGGCATATTTTGTAAATGATCTCAGGCTCCGCTACACGCTCTATACGTCATTGATAAAGGAAATCGGAGTTACCTTTCAAGTGAATAACATTTTTGACGAACGGTATTCATCTAACGGTTACACCTTTGGCTACAGGGCTGGTGATTTCATAGTGCGGGAGAATTATTATTACCCCCAGGCTACAACAAACTTTCTGGCGTCTGTCACCTTGAAATTTTAGGAGTTGGAAATGTCTTAATAAAGAAAATTTGAAGTTGTTTTAGCTTTTACCAGTTGTCATGCTATTGTAATACTTGCCATTCGGATTTACCTTTGCAAAGCAAAAAACGATCTTAATGGCTCCACCATCGAATATTAAACCGCATAACTTCTCCTTATCAGGGTTTATTCAGGTGACCAGGTTCTGGAATTTACTGATCATTATTCTGGCACAATATTTCACAGCGGTTTTTCTGGTGAATGACGACACCTACCTGTTATACTATTTAAAGGATGTCAGGCTTTTTTTATTAAGTCTTTCATCTGTGATCATTGCCGCGGCCGGTTATATCATCAATGATTATTATGATGTAAAAATAGATTTGATCAACAAACCGGAAAGAGTGGTGGTTGGCCGCATACTTAAACGCAGGGTGGCCATGGTAGCTCATACAGTACTTAATTTTACAGGTATTAGCCTTGGCTTTCTGTTGTCGTGGAAGATTGGCGTGGTCAATTTTACATGTGCACTACTGCTTTGGCTCTACTCCAACCAACTGAAAAGGATGCCATTGGTGGGTAATTTGTCAGTAGCCCTCCTTACAGGAGTAGCCATTTACGTGGTAGATATGCTTTACAGATCCGGTAACCTGATGATAATTGCCTATGCGTTATTTGCCTTTTCATTTACATTGATCCGTGAGATCATCAAAGATATGGAGGATCTTCGGGGTGATGCGACCTTTGGCTGTAAAACACTGCCTGTAGTATATGGTATCAGGAAAACCAAGAATATTATTTATTTCCTTTCCGCCATTTTTTTGGCAGGGCTGTGTTTCCTTGCTTATATATTTGTGGGTATTGCTATGACACTATTTTGTCTTGGTCTGATCATACCTTTGGGTGTCCTTGCCTATAAACTGGCCGGTGCCGATACTGTGAAGGATTTTAATTACTTAAGTAACTATTGTAAAGTAGTCATGCTACTGGGGATACTGAGCATGATCATTTTTAAATGAAAACTATGACTCGAATAGCCATTTTTGCTTCCGGCAGCGGTTCGAACGCAGAGAAGATTGCCAGATATTTTCAAAACATTACAGATAAGCAGGTAAGTCTTATACTCACCAACAATGCGAATGCCTTTGTATTGGAAAGGGCTAAAAATATGGGTATTCCTACCATTGTCTTTTCAAAAAAAGAATTCATAGAATCCGAAACCGTGCTTGAGATCCTCAGAGATCATCAAATAGACTTCGTAGTTTTGGCAGGGTTTCTACTTCTGGTTCCTGAATATCTGGTGGAGGCATACCCTGATAAAATAGTCAATATTCATCCTGCTCTGTTGCCGAAGTACGGGGGCAAGGGGATGTATGGAGACAAGGTACATCAGGCAGTAAGAGAAGCCGGAGATGAAGAGTCGGGTATTACTATTCATTACGTAAATTCCCGGTACGATGAAGGACAGATAGTTTTTCAAGCCCGATGCCCTGTCACTGAGGAAGATACACCTGAATCCATTGCTCAAAAGGTGCATGCGTTAGAATACCAGCATTATCCGCAGGTTATCGAGCAGTTAATTAATAAATCAATTAAAAATTTATAATTTTGCACCCTTGAAAGCAAGCCTTGCATCAAGGACTTGCGCACATGGCAAAATACACATTCAATCATTTATAAATTTACTCATTCAACACTAGCAACGCATGTCTTTGAAAAAGATCCAATCAGCCTTAATATCAGTTTATTACAAAGATAATCTGGAACCAATTGTGAAATTACTGGCTGAGAATAATGTAGAGATCTTCTCTACGGGAGGTACGCAAAAGTTTATTGAGGACCTTGGGGCTCCTGTAACTGCAGTCGAGGATCTTACCAGTTACCCGTCAATCTTTGGAGGGAGGGTGAAAACCTTACACCCCAAAGTGTTTGGAGGTATCCTGCACAGGCGTGAACTTGATGCTGATGTGCAGCAGGCAGGTCAATATGAAATACCAAGCATAGACCTGGTGATTGTGGATCTTTATCCATTTGAAGAGACAGTAGCCTCAGGGGCTGAGGAGCAGGATATTATTGAGAAAATTGATATCGGAGGCATTTCACTTATCCGTGCGGCTGCTAAGAACTTTAAAGATGTTCTTATTGTTTCATCACGCGAGCAATATGGCGCTATAGAGAATATTTTAAAGGATAAGGGTTGTGCCACCGATCTTTCTGATAGGAAACTATTTGCAGCAAAGGCCTTTGATATCAGCTCGCACTATGACTCAGCCATTTTCAATTACTTCAACCAAAATGATGAAGTGAGCAGCTTTAAACAGAGCATCAGGCACAAACAGGTTCTGAGATATGGGGAAAATCCACACCAGCAAGGCGCTTTTTATGGTAACCTATCGTCAATGCTGGAACAGTTGAATGGGAAAGAACTATCTTACAATAATCTTGTTGATATTGATGCTGCCGTAGCTTTGATTGAGGAATTTGACGAAACGGCTTTTGCTATTCTGAAACACACCAATGCTTGTGGTGTTGCCACGGCAAGTAGTGTTAAAGAAGCATACAAAAGGGCATTTGCAGCGGATACGGTGTCTGCATTCGGGGGCATTTTGATCACCAATAAAAAGGTAGACAAAGCGGCAGCGGAGGAAATGCATGCCCTGTTCTTTGAAGTGCTGATAGCGCCAGATTTTGATGAGGATGCACTGGAGTTGCTTAAACAGAAGAAAAATAGAATATTGCTAAAGCAAAAACATAACCTCAACACAAAAAAACAGTTTAAAAATTTGCTGAACGGTATAATTGAGCAAGACAGAGACCTAAAGACCGACCAACTGTCTGACCTGAAAACGGTAACTGAAAAGGAACCAACAGAAGCAGAAAAGACGGCATTGGTATTTGCCAGCAAGGTATGTAAACATACTAAATCAAACACTATAGTTCTGGCAAGAGACGGCCAATTGCTGGCAAGCGGGGTTGGTCAGACCTCAAGGGTTGATGCACTTAAACAGGCAATTGGAAAGGCTAAAGAGTTTGGGTTTGACCTGAAAGGCGCTGCAATGGCTTCAGACGCATTTTTCCCTTTCCCGGATTGTGTGGAAATAGCCAATGGAGAGGGTATAAAAGCGGTGATCCAGCCGGGAGGTTCCATAAAAGATCAGGATTCTATTGACTTTTGTAATAAAAATGACATGACTATGGTATTTACCGGAATACGTCATTTCAAACATTAAAAATATTTAACTTTGCAAGTTAAACAGAAACAAATTTGTAAATTTCCGATTATTGATAAGCCTAACCTTTTGATACTATAACATGGGATTGTTCGATTTTTTTTCAAGTGATATAGCCATTGACCTCGGCACAGCTAACACGCTCATTATTCATAAAGACAAAATAGTAGTTGACGAACCTTCAATAATAGCCATCGACAAAAACACCAATAAGGTGCTTGCGATAGGTCGTGAGGCTATGCAAATGCATGAAAAAACTCATGAGAATATCAAAACCATTCGTCCGCTGAAAGACGGTGTGATCGCTGATTTTCATGCTGCAGAGCACATGATCCGAGGCATGATCAAAATGATAGATAGTGGCAAGAAATTTTTTCCGTCATCTCATAGAATGGTGATCTGCATCCCTTCAGGCATTACTGAAGTAGAAAAGAGAGCGGTACGCGACTCAGCAGAACATGCCGGGGCTAAGGAAGTATATATGATACACGAGCCGATTGCAGCGGCTATAGGTATAGGTATCGACATAGAACAACCCGTAGGATCAATGATCGTTGATATCGGTGGGGGAACAACTGAAATCGCTGTTATTGCCCTTTCAGGAATAGTTTGCGATCAGTCAATTCGCGTGGCCGGTGATACTTTCAATCGCGATATACTTGACTATATGAGAAGGCAACACAACCTCTTAATTGGGGAGAGGTCTGCTGAGAAGGTTAAAATTGAAGTAGGCTCAGCGCTTACCGAGCTGGATGACGGACCTGAGGATTATGAGATCAGAGGTCGTGATCTGATGACAGGTATCCCCAAAGTTATCAAGATCTCCTATTCTGAAATTGCTTTCGCTCTTGATAAATCAGTTTCTAAAATAGAGGAGGCAGTGCTGAAGGCGCTTGAGATATCGCCCCCCGAACTGTCAGCCGATATTTATGATAATGGTATACATCTGACGGGAGGAGGTGCGTTGCTGAGAGGACTGGATAAGCGATTGGCTTTAAAAACCAAATTGCCCATCCACGTGGCTGAAGACCCTCTAAGAGCAGTAGTGAGAGGAACAGGCCACGCACTGAAAAACCTGAATTCATTCAAGGCAGTATTAATGACTTAATTGCTTTTGTCTTATAATTGGCTATCTTATAACATAACTTTTGACTTTTGATCAAACCGGGTAAATGCAAAGATTATTTCTGTTTCTTTACCAATACAGAGCGTTCTTGACATTTCTTTTCCTGGAGGTAGTTTGTAGTTGGCTGATTATTGAGAACAATGACTATCAGGGAGCTAAGTTCTTCAATTCCTCGAATCGCATTGCAGCAGGTCTGTTGCAGTCGTCCAACAACATTTCTGACTATTTTGGACTAAAAGGAGTGAATGAGCAGTTGGCAAGGGAGAATGCAGAGCTAAAAGAAAAACTTGAAAGCCTGAACCAAAGCCTGTACGATACCTCCTACATAGGTCCGGATTCAATAGTTGCTGACATTGATTCGACTGTTACTCATAAGTATGAGTTCTTCAGCGCCAAGGTCATAAATAATTCCACAAGACGGTTTAACAATTATATCACCATCAATAAAGGCAAGAAGCATGGCGTTGAGCCTGGCATGGGTGTAATCGGAAACGATGGTGTAGTAGGAAAGGTAAAAACCGTATCGAAACATTTTGCGGTGATCACTTCCATACTTCATGGTGACGTACTGGTCTCCACAAAGGTCAAAAGAACCGGCGATCTTTCTACTGTAAAATGGGGAGGAGTGGATCCTTATGTCGCAGAGCTTTTATATGTACCACGGCACGTCAACGTTCAGGTGGGCGATACAATTGTTACTTCAGGTTACAATGCTATATTTCCAGAAGGTGTGCCGGTTGGGCTAGTAAAAGAGGTAGATCTTCCGGAAGATGCCCTTTTTTATGATATTACAATTACTCTGGCAAGTGATCTTAATGAAATTTCTTATGTATACCTGATAAGAAATAAGCTCAGGGGAGAACAAGACTCTTTGCAAATTAATACCGAATTACACTAAATGATAAACAGGAGACTGATCATACAGATTTTTTCGTTTTTCCTATACGTACTCGTGCAGGTGCTTTTTCTGAAAAATCTCGTACTTTTTGATAAGTCCTTTTGTTTTTTATACGTAGTTTTTTTGCTACTTATGCCTGTCGAAACCGGGGTGCTCGGTCTGATGATACTCGGTTTTATAACAGGTTTCACCGTTGATATTTTTTATGACAGTTTGGGAATTCATGCAGCCGCTTGTGTGTTTATAATGTTCGTAAGAAACTACTGGTTAAATCTTTTAACACCACAAGGTGGCTACGATTCCGGCTCTATACCCACCATTCGATTGAATGGCTGGCAATGGTTCAGCTTTTATACGCTGCCATTGATCTTTCTGCACCATTGTGTGTTGTTTTTCATAGAGTCTGCAGGCTTTGGATTGTTCGGGTTCACCCTTTCTAAGGCATTTTTTAGCACCTGGTTCACTTTTGTGGTAATCCTGATCACACAGTATCTTTTCTACAATAAGAGAAGGGGAATATGAACGAGTCGCGTAAAAATATTATTCAGTTGATTGTGATACTCACAGCAATTGTTTTTTTGGTCAAACTTTTTTCTATTCAGGTACTTGACGACAAGTATGCGCAGGCAGCCACTAGTAACATTATACATAAAGTAGTGGAGTATCCTCACCGCGGCCTTATCTACGATAGAAACGGGAAGCTAATAGTATACAACACACCTCAGTATGATCTCACAATTACTCCAAAAGAGGTGAGGGACCTTGATACTTTGAGGTTTTGTGAATTATTCGGGCTTGCTCCCGGTGAATTTAAGTCGAAGTACGAAAAAATGTCGCGCACCAAGGGCTTTTCTTATGTAAAGCCCAATGCCTTTATCAAGCAGCTTTCGAACGTAGACCTGGCGCGCGTGCAGGATTACCTGGTCGATTTCCCCGGGTTTGATATACAGGCCAGAACTACCAGGGCTTACAGCTATCCTGTAATGGCCAACGCATTGGGATATGTCAGCGAGATAAACCAGAGGCAGTTGGATCGTGATACGGCCAATTACTATAAACAAGGTGACTACATAGGCCAGAGTGGGATTGAAGCTTACTACGAAGAACAGTTAAGAGGAAAACGAGGGGTAAAATTCAAGATAAAGAACGTTAGAGGGATTGAAAAGGGGGACTTCGAAGGTGGAAAATACGATACTTTGGCTATACCTGGAAAAAACCTGACCACCACAATAGATATAGATTTACAGCGCTACGGTGAGGAGTTGATGAAAGGCAAAGCTGGAAGCATAGTCGCTATTGAACCCGCAACTGGAGAAATACTGTCCATTGTGTCAGGCCCTTCTTATGATCCCGCTGACCTGACGGGTCGCAACTATAGTATGAACTTCGCCAGGATAAGCGCCGATACGATGAAGCCGCTGTTCAACCGACCATTGATGGCACAGTATCGCCCCGGGTCGATATTTAAGATCATACAGGCTATGATAGCCCTGGAAGAAGGAGTTATTGAACCCTACACACGAATTGCATGCAATAGAGGGATAATAGGATGTCATGGGGCACATTCTTTTGAAGATCTTGTCGGGGCGATTAAGCATTCATGTAATCCATACTTCCATAATGTTATGAAAAGAGTGGTCAACCAGGGCCTATCAGCGGACACGTATGAAGATACAAAAATAGGCTTGGCTAAATGGAACAAACATATAGAAAGCTTTGGACTTGGCGCTCCTTTGGGCATAGACCTTCCTAACGAGAAATCCGGGTTGGTGCCGAGTGTGGCATATTACGATCGTGCATATAAAAACAGGCCATGGAAGTATTCGAATATTTATTCTATTGCTATCGGTGAAGGAGAAAACCTTGTAGTGCCTCTGCAGATGGCAAATTTTGCTGCTATAGTAGCTAACAGGGGCTATTATTATGTGCCTCACCTAGTGAAGTCAATAGGAGACTCAGGAGAGCCGTTGTCTCAATTCAAGGAAAAACATTATACCTCAGTTGATCCCGGATATTTTGAAATAGCAGTGGAAGCTATGGCAAAAGTGGTAGAGTCAGGGACCGGTCAGTATAGAGCAAGGCTAAAAGATATAGTCGTTTGTGGGAAAACAGGTACTGTGCAGAATGATCCTTTGCCCGATCACTCGGTTTTTATTGCTTTTGCCCCGAGAGACGATCCTAAAATTGCTGTGTCGGTGTATGTGGAAGACGCAGGACAGGGTGCCCGTGCCGCTGCTTCAATAGCAAGCCTTATGATTGAGAAGTATTTATTAGGGGAGACGAAACGACCTTATATTGAAAATTATGTATTGAAAGGAGACTTTTTAAATTGAGAAGAGGCGATAGCATAGCGAGTAAATTAGATTGGCTGACAATATTTCTGTACTTTTTTATAGTGCTGTTGGGCTGGCTGAATATTTATGCTGCTGTATATGATGAAACTGCAGTACAAAATATTTTTAGCATCTCGCTTAATAGTGGGCGTCAACTGATCTTTATAGCTGCTTCGGCGGTCATTATTATAGCCATTCTCACGGTAGACTTCAAATTTTATGATACTTTCGCCTATTTTATATTTGGTGGCATCATCTTCCTGCTGGTGTTTGTTCTCGTTTTTGGCCGTGAAGTAGCGGGTTCAAAATCATGGTTTGAAATTGGAGCATTCCGGCTACAACCTGCTGAATTCGCCAAATTTGCCACTGCCCTGGCAGTAGCTAAGTACATTGGTACCAGCGGCTTCAGAATGGATTATATAAAAAACCAGTTGATGCTCTTCGGAATACTCGCTCTGCCTGCCATCCTCATAATTTTACAGGGTGACACCGGTACTGCCATGGTGTATTCTATATTCCTGTTCGTGTTTTTTAGAGAGGGGATGTCTCCATTGTTGCTTATACTCGGTACGGCGGCTGGAGTAATATTTGTACTCACACTGCTGGTACCCGAACACATTTATTTGTATGGAGGTATAGCCATAATAGCAGCCTTGGCGCTCGTTTTTGGAAAAAGAACTACACGAAGGATTATTCTGATAGTAGGAGGAGCATTGGTCATAACAGGTGTGATCAAAAGTGTTGACTATATTATTGATGATGTTATGAAACCGCATCAGCAGAATAGAGTAAAAGCGCTGATCAACCCGGATGCGGATCCTCTTGGCTATGGATGGAATGTCACTCAGTCAAAAATAGCGATTGGCAGCGGAGGCTTTTCCGGTAAGGGGTTTCTGCGAGGCACCCAAACAAAGTTCGATTTCGTGCCAGAGCAGAGTACCGATTTTATATTCTGTACCATTGGCGAAGAGCATGGCTGGATCGGAAGTCTGGTAGTTATCAGCCTTTTTGTGACATTGCTTCTGCGTATAATCTATATAGCGGAACGTCAGAAATGGCGATTCGCCAGAGTGTATGGTTATAGTGTGGCCTGTATATTGTTCTTCCATTTTGGGGTTAATATCGGCATGACTATCGGTCTTTTCCCGGTAGTAGGCATACCACTGCCCATGTTTAGCTACGGAGGCTCATCATTAATAGCTTTTACAGTACTTATATTTATCCTGCTCAAGTTAGACGCTCATCGAATGCAGGTGTTGGTGAGGTAGTTAATATTTGTAAGAAAACTCTAAGTGGCTTTAAGAAATGAAGTCCCAAAAAGCGGAGCGTACTGGGGTACGTGAGTATTTTTGGAACGAGCATAACGCAGACATTGGCGTTTTCTTAGAGACACTACTTAGCTTGTCCCCCCCAGGATATCAATAACGCACAGCTCCCTACGACAACCTTTTCAACAAAAGCTCCATAAACTCCTCAACCTCTTCACTTTCTTCATTCCAATGAGGATATTCAGACGCCAGAAATGAAGTAGCAGACCTTTTATTCTCACAGCTTTCCAAATAGTCAATAGTTCTGTTAAACGACTCCTCATCACCCTCAAAAAGGGTATTGATAAACATAAACCGCTGATTGATGCTGATATGCTTTCTGATGCTGGTGATCTTTTGTCTTTGGTGGATTTCTGCGATACTCGGTTTCTGACTGGAAGAATGATGATCATTTAATGTCTGAAACGCATCATTGTTGGATTCACCATTACCTTCTTCATGGTCAATAGGTGTTGGCTCATCAAAATGCTCTTCCTGTTGTACTTGCTGCTTATCATCATAAGTATCAGCAGTTGTGCCATATAAAATAGTCTCGGAAAGAGGCTCGATAGTAGAAAATTTGGTCATATATCCATCTACATCTTCGGGGCTCGCCTGGATATTCTGAAATACTTCGTTGAGCAGATGTCCTGCATCTTCCTTTGATATTCGCTGGTTTCCCGTTGCCTCTACTTTTTCTATTAGCGCCTGGAGTAAATTGCTATTGATCTTAACATATTTTGCAGTCCGTTTTAGTTCCTGAAGAGATAGCTCCTCCTTATCAGGATCATGGATCAGGTGCATGTAATAATCGTAGGGAGAGAAAATAAGCAGGATTGTATCGTAAGTGGCATTTTGAAGCAGAGGAAAAAAATCATCTTCTCTGATGGCAATTTGCCGTGACAGGATATTCATAAATTCCTTCAAAGCGTCCTTTACCTCTGGCGCCTCGTAGTTGAAGTAAGGGCTTTTTATTTTTGAAGCTTCCTTTCTCCATTCCGCCAATAGGTGCCTGATCACAAACAGATTAATTTGCCGGATTTCACTTAGTTCCAATATTTCCTTGCCTGTGATCACGGGTTGATGACTGAAATGGCTAAAGGTCAATTTTTCACAAAATGTGTTGCAATAGGCCTTTATCTCTGACGTGTTTAAGTTGTTTTCCATGCTGTTCAATTACACTAACCGGTTTTCAATAGTTACCTTTGCAGGTAGCGCACTTATAAAGTTAATAAATATGGCTAAGATCGTTATCACAAATATCGATAACAAAGTCATTTCAACTAATGAAAAATCAAACACCGTGCTAAAAATATTGCACGAGAACTTCATAGATTGGATGCATGCCTGCGGAGGAAAGGGCAGATGTACCACCTGTAAAATGATCGTGATTGAAGGCATGGAGAATCTTGGACATCTCACTGTGCATGAGAAACGATTCATGGAAATGGATGCCCTCAAAGAAAATGAGCGACTTACCTGCCAGTGCATACTTGAGAAAGGTGTGGTGACGATAAAGGTACCCGAAACAAGCAAGCTGCCTCACATACAGTATTCGGATTAATGAGTCACTGGTAATAGGTTATACCCAGCTAAACTCTAATATATCACATCTCATATCTCACATCTCATATCTAATCACTACTTTTGAAAAATGTTTGTAGAACCCAATTTTGGTAAAGCAAAGAAGACCGGCTGGATAGAAGTCATCTGTGGGTGCATGTTTTCCGGTAAAACGGAAGAGCTCATTAGAAGGCTGAATCGTGCGCTGATAGCCCGTCAGAAGGTTGAAATATTTAAGCCCTCTATTGATGTCAGGTATCATAAAAGCGATGTAGTATCCCATAATGAAACCTCCATTCGTTCTACACCTGTCGATTTTGCCAATGATATCCTGCTCATGGCTGGCGACTGTGATGTGGTAGGTATCGATGAAGCCCAATTTTTTGACCAGGAGATCGTTAACGTATGTAACAAATTGGCGAATAATGGTAAAAGAGTGATAGTAGCAGGATTGGACATGGATTTTGAAGGTAAACCGTTCGGACCAATGCCTTACCTGTTGGCAGTGGCAGAATTTGTTACAAAAGTACACGCCATATGTGCCAATACAGGTGAATTGGCTTCATTCTCCTTTCGACTTACAGATGAACAGAGTAAAGTGTATTTAGGTGAAAAGCAACAGTATGAGGCGAGAAGCAGAAGGAGTTTCTTTGAAGGTATGAAAGAACGAAAAAAATAGTGATCAAAAAAAAGCTTCTGGTTTTAATGGGTCTTACCATTTGGTGGTACTATGCCTGCGGGCAGGAAAACATCCCTGTCGGCACCTGGCGTACGCACTTTTCTTATAATGATACGCGACATATTGCGATCGCTGGCGATGTTATATATGCTTCCTCTGAAAATGGTCTTTATTACTTTGATAAAGAAGATAATAGCATTGCTAAAATATCAAAAATAGATGGACTGCAAGGGGAAGATATTTCATCGTTGTACTACAGCAACGATCACGACCTGCTATTGATAGGTTATAACTCAGGCAATCTTGATATTATTAAGGGTCAGGAGATCATCAATATAGACTTGACAACTCATTCGCAGATTAATGATTCCAAAACCATTAATCATGTAGTAGGATTTCAGTCGTATGCATATCTGGCTACTGATTTTGGCGTTCTGAAGTTCGACCTGAAGAAGCTGGAGGTGCGGGAAACCTGGCGTGAGATAGGTGCCGGTGCAAGCACCCTCCGGGTTAATCAGGGAGTAGTTTTTCATGATAGCCTTTTCTTAGCCACCGATGAAGGAGTAATAGCTGCTAACCTGGTCCGGAATATTAATCTGCTTGACCACCAAAACTGGATAAGATTTGGAGTTGCCGATGGTATTCCCCAGACATCAACCCGGATCATCGCACTTTTTGATGACCGTTTGATTGCGGGGATAAGCAACGATGCACTTTATTTATATGACGGACAGTGGCAGATGCTAGATATATTAAATGGTGCCAGCTATACTTTTGCAACCGGTTTGCCTGATCGGGTTGCCATCATTCAAGATGAGCAGTTATCTTTTATTACGTCAGACCTGCAGTCGCAGCCATTTGCAAACGAAATGGTGAATAAGCCACAGGAAGTGATCGAAGACAAGGAAGGGAATCTTTGGATAGCAGATGGCAGGAACGGATTGGTATCAGATTTTAAAGGTCCATTTCAGAAATATGCTCCATCCGGTCCATTCAGCAATGAAGTATTTCGTCTATACCATCACCGAAATTCAATTTATGCACTACCCGGTGGCTATGGTGCTAGTCTTGTGCCATTGGGAAGAGAAAATGGCTATTACGTTTATACAAACGGTGAGTGGAATAATTACAATCCCCAAAGCTCTGACCTTAACATTCCGGAATTTAAAGATATTGTTGATGCTACGCACATTGGGAGCGACTTGTTTCTGGCTTCAGCCGGTTACGGGCTTCTTCAGATAAAGGATAACAATGAAAAAGTCATTATTGATGAAAATACACCGGGAAGCCCATTGGAAAATTTGGAGGCAGCCCAAAAAAGAACGATCATACCTGCTATAGCACCAGGCGAGGACGGGTTGTGGGTACTTAACTATGGAGCCACTAATCCACTGCATATTTATAAAACTGATGGTAGTTGGCAATCGTATAGTTTTAATCTGTCAACTGCAAAATACCCGGTAGCTATCCTTCTTGTTCATGACCATGTATGGATGGTCATTGACCCGGATAGAGGTGGTGGTATATTCGTTTACAATCCTGCTGATGGGAATGGCAGATATTTAACGGAACTGCCGGACAACGGAGGTTTGGCTAATGTAAAGGTAAGGGCGCTTGCTTTGGATCTTGAAGGATTGGTTTGGGTAGGTACGGATAATGGAGTGTCAGTATTTTCAGATCCTTATACTGTGCTAAGCGGATCAGTAGATGCCATTGAGCCAATTTTTGAAAACAGAGATCTGCTTACCGATGAAAAGGTAACAGCCATTGAAGTAGATGGTGGTAACAGAAAGTGGATAGGCACGACCAATGGCGTTTGGCTGATAGGAGATAACGGAGATGAGCAGATAGCATATTTCAACACTTCCAACAGTCCGTTGCCTGATAATAATATCATTGATATTACAATCAACCAGCAGAGTGGTGAAGTATTTTTTGCGACATCAGGCGGAATGGTGTCCTATCGGGGCGCTGCTACAGCCTCCAAACCCGAACATGCTGAGGTCAAAATATTCCCGAATCCGGTATCAGCCAATTTTAAGGGCACTGTTGGTATTTCAGGCCTGGCTACCGATGCGATAATAAAAATTACTGACATCAGCGGAAAGTTGATTTGGCAAACACAAGCCAATGGAGGCACTGCCACATGGCACGTTGCAGATTATAATGGGAGAAGGGCCGCTACCGGAGTCTATCTCGTGTTTAGTGCCTCTAAAGATGGCAAAGATACATTTGTAGGAAAAATAGCGGTGCTTAATTAATGCTTCACAAAACAAGAGGTATAGTCTTTAAATATTTTAAATATAGAGATACCTCTATTATAGTCAAGATCTTTACTGAGGCTTTTGGGTTACAGACCTATGTGGTAAACGGGGTGCGAAGCAAAACTTCCAGAGGCAAGATCGCTCTCTATCAACCCCTGACATTGCTCGACATGGTAGTGTATTATAAAGACTCTGCAGAAATAAATCGTATTTCCGAAGTAAAATGCCGAAGCCCTTTTCAATCTATCTCAACCAATATAAAGAAGACGGCCATTGCCATGTTTTTAGCGGAGGTGCTTTATAAAACAGTAAAGGAAGAAGGTGAGGTAGCAGAACTGTTTGACTTTATATTCCACTCCATTGAAATACTAGATCATGTGCCGGAGGGCTTTGAAAACTTTCATTTGCAGTTCCTGTTGAAACTGGCCAGGTACCTTGGCTTTGGTGTGGAAAGCTCTGAGATTTTTTATGATAGCTTTCCCGAGGAAGACGTAGAGCCCGTGAAGCAACTACTTATGAATCCTTATGAGCAGCGTATAAAGATTTCCAATACTATGCGCAGGATCTTACTCGATCATATCATTAAGTTCTATCAAACACATATTGACACACTTAAAGAGGTTAAATCTGTTAAAGTCCTTCAGGAAGTACTGTAGTTGTAAATGACGTGAGTTCTTAAGGCTTTTGAGAATAGGATGGCCGAGCATTTTATATCCAACTCACGTTAAACCGTTTTACAGCTTGCCAACTACTCATTACAATGGGTAAAAAAACTTGCCCGATAGAAATATTTATGCGACCTTTGCGCCTGCAAAAAAAGATAGGGTGAAGCAATAACCATACCCGCAGATTATTCTATATAAAAAATTTAATAACTAGTATTTGGTAACTCGCTTTAAGTTACTATCTTTGCAGTCCTTTTGCGGAAAAACCGTGAGAGCTACAGCTAGAGTACGCTTATAAAGATTTTAAAATGTCTGGTATTATAGGAAAGAAAATCGGAATGACTAGCATTTACAGTGCCGCTGGAAAAAACATCCCATGCACAGTGATAGAGGCTGGTCCTTGTGTGGTCACACAAGTAAAAAATGAGGAGACTGACGGATACAGAGCTGTCCAGTTAGGCTATGGAGAGCGTAAAGAGAAAAACACTCCTAAGGCATTGTTGGGGCATTTCAAAAATGCTAACACTACTCCTAAAAAAGAGGTTGTTGAGTTCAGGGATTTCAGAGTAGAATTTGAAGGAGGGGTTCAACTGGGCCAGGAGATCAGAGTCGGAGATGTATTTATAGAAGGTGATTTTGTAGACGCTATCGGTACGTCAAAAGGTAAAGGTTTCCAGGGTGTTGTAAAAAGACATGGTTTCGGTGGTGTTGGACAAAGCACTCACGGTCAGCACAACAGAGAGAGGGCGCCTGGTTCAATAGGTGGAGCATCTTTCCCTGCAAGAGTTTTTAAAGGCATGAGAATGGCCGGTAGAACCGGAGGAAATAGAGTGAAAGCTATTAACCTTCAGGTGGTTAAGATCATCCCTGAAAAGAATTTGATATTAGTAAGTGGTTCTGTGCCAGGAGCAAATAATTCAACTGTAATTCTCGAGAAATAATGGACATTTCAGTAGTAAAATATAGTGGTGAAGATACAGGAAGGAAAGTAACCCTTTCTAAAGAGATATTCGGTATCGAGCCAAACGATCATGCAATATACCTTGATGTTAAGCAATACTTGGCTAACCAGAGACAAGGTACACATAAATCAAAGGAAAGAGCTGAGGTAAGCGGATCTA
Source organism: Fulvivirga imtechensis AK7 (assembly GCF_000331535.1). Lineage (GTDB taxonomy): Bacteria > Bacteroidota > Bacteroidia > Cytophagales > Cyclobacteriaceae > Fulvivirga > Fulvivirga imtechensis. The sequence goes on from NZ_AMZN01000015.1 coordinate 80,373, forward strand.
CAAGAAAGATCAAAAGGCAAAAAGGCACCGGTACTGCCAGAGCGGGTAGTATTAAGTCTCCTGTTTTCAGAGGTGGAGGCCGGGTATTCGGACCTACTCCAAGAGATTATTCTTTTAAGTTGAATAAGAAATTGAAGGAATTGGCGAGAAGATCAGCTTTGACCTACAAGGCAATAGACAAGAGCATTGCAATTGTTGAAGACTTCTCTTTGGAAGCTCCTAAGACAAAGGACTACCTCAAAATGCTGAATGCACTTTCTTTGGGAGATAAGAAAACACTATTGGTTCTTGCTGACAACAATAAAAATGTTGTTTTGTCAGGAAGAAACGTTCAAAACACTAAAGTGGTTACAGCGGATAGCCTGAACACGTATGATGTGTTGAATGCTGATAATTTAATACTAAGCGAGAGCTCAGTTGAGAAGATTGATAACTTATTGAAGAAATAAAAATGAGTGTTTTAATAAAGCCATTGGTTACAGAAAAAGTTTCTGCTTTAAACGAAAAAGGCAAGTATGGTTTCGTAGTAGACCGCAAAGCTAATAAAGTAGAGATCAAGAAGGCTGTAGAAAAAATGTACGGAGTGACCGTAGAGGACGTAAATACCATGAATTATCTTGGTAAAAAGAAATCCAGGTATACTAAGTCCAGAATTATTTCAGGAAGAACCCCGTCATACAAAAAAGCTATTGTAACCGTAGCGGATGGTGAAGTAATAGATTTTTACAGCGAAATTTAATTATTAAGAAGAGATGGCAATTAAAAAATTAAGACCGGTTACTCCAGGAACAAGATACAGGATAGCTCCTGCTTTTACGGAGATTACTAAGTCTGAGCCTGAAAAGTCACTGGTTGTAATCAAGAAAAGATCCGGAGGTAGAAATAACAGCGGTAAAATGACCATGCGCTATATTGGTGGTGGTCATAAAAAGAAGACCCGCCTCGTGGATTTCAAACGAAATAAGTTTGATATACCTGCTACGGTTAAGGCGGTTGAGTATGATCCTACAAGATCAGCTCGTTTGGCATTGTTGTTTTATGCTGATGGAGCAAAAGCTTATATCCTCGCCCCAGAGGGTATTCAGGTAGGACAACAATTGATTTCAGGGGAGTCAGTAGCTCCTGAAGTTGGTAATGCTCTTCCTCTATCTAAGATTCCTTTAGGTACAATCATTCATAATATAGAGTTAAAGCCTGGAAAAGGCGGTGCATTGGCAAGAAGCGCAGGCTCTTATGCCCAGCTTACTGCAAGAGAAGGAAAATATGCCACTATTAAATTGCCTTCAGGTGAAACCAGAAAAGTTTTAGTTACTTGTTTAGCCACTATAGGTTCTGTTTCAAATTCTGATCACATGAACGTGAGATTAGGTAAAGCAGGTCGGAACAGATGGTTAGGTGTAAGACCTCGTACAAGAGGTGTGGCTATGAACCCGGTAGATCACCCGATGGGTGGCGGTGAAGGTAAGTCTTCAGGAGGGCACCCAAGGTCTAGAAAAGGTCTGTACGCAAAAGGTAAGAAGACCAGAACACCTAAGAAATATTCAAATAATCTAATCATCAGTAGAGGTAAGAAAAAATAATGGCTAGATCACTAAAAAAAGGACCATATATAGATTTCAGACTCGAGAAAAAAGTCGATGTCATGAATGATTCAGGAAAAAAATCAGTGATTAAGACCTGGTCTAGAAGGTCAATGATCTCTCCTGATTTTGTAGGGCACACATTTGCAGTGCACAATGGAAATAAATTTATCCCTGTGTATGTTACTGAAAACATGGTAGGTCATAAACTGGGCGAATTTGCCCCTACCAGAAACTTCAGAGGTCACGTAGGTAAAAAAGATAAAGGCAAAAGATAATTATGGAGGCAGTAGCTAAACTAAAGAATGTACCTACCTCTCCACGTAAGATGAGACTAGTAGCAGATCTTATCAGAGGTGAAAGAGTAAATAAGGCACTTAACATATTGAAATTTGAGCCTAAGCAAGGTGCTGCCAGGCTTGAAAAATTATTGCTCTCAGCGATATCTAACTGGCAACAGAGTAATGAAGACATTGACCTTGAAGAGGCCGATCTTTATGTAAAGTCTATTCAGGTAGATAGCGGCAGGATCTTAAAAAGATTGAGACCAGCTCCACAGGGTAGAGCCCATAGGATCAGAAAAAGATCAAACCACGTGACACTCGTTTTGGACAGCAAAGCTCCTGTAGAAAAGGCTGAAGTGAAAACTAAGAAAAAAGAAAAAGAAGATAAATAATGGGACAAAAAGTTAACCCTATTGCTTTAAGACTTGGCATCGTAAGAGGATGGGATTCCAACTGGTACGGTGGGAACACTTTTTCTGACAAGCTGATTGAAGATCACAACATCAGAAAGTACATCGCAGCCCGTATCCCTAAAGGAGGAATCGCAAAAGTTGTTATTGAAAGAACTTTAAAAAGAATCACTTTGACAATACACACTGCCCGTCCGGGAGTGGTTATTGGTAAAGGGGGTGCCGAAGTTGATAAGATCAAGGAGGAGCTTAAAAAGCTTACAGGAAAAGACGTCCAAATCAACATCTTTGAAATAAAGCGTCCGGAGCTTGACGCTCAGTTGGTAGGAGATTCTATTGCACAACAGTTGCAGGCAAGGATTTCTTACAGAAGAGCAATGAAGCAAGCTATCGCCTCTGCTATGAGAGTAGGTGCGCAAGGTATAAAAATCAAGGTATCCGGCCGGTTAGGTGGTGCTGAGATGGCTCGTACCGAGCAGTACAAAGATGGAAGAATTCCTTTGCATACTTTAAGAGCTGATATCGATTATGCGATTAGCGAAGCTAATACAGTATACGGTAAGATCGGTATTAAGGTGTGGATATTCAAAGGCGAGATCTATGGAAAGAGAGATCTTTCTCCAAACATAGGTATGTCTAACACCGGAGGTTCCGGTGGTGGCGGACGAGGCGGACGCAAGAGAGGCGGAGAAGGCGGTCCTAAGCGTAAGAAGAAATAAATTAGTTTAGAAGATGTATTGTGCCACCAACGGTGCAAGTCTAAAGTCATAAAGTTATGTTACAGCCGAAAAGAACGAAGTTCAGGAAGAAACAGAAAGGCAGGGTAAAAGGTATAGCTCAACGTGGTCACAGGATAGCGTTTGGAGCTTTCGGTATCAAAGCACTTGAGCCGGGATGGATTACCTCCAGACAAATAGAAGCTGCCAGGATTGCAATGACCCGTGCTATGAAAAGGGAAGGTCAGGTTTGGATCCGTATATTTCCTGACAAACCAGTTACCAAGAAGCCTGCAGAGGTTCGTATGGGTAAAGGTAAGGGTGCTCCTGAATACTGGGTAGCAGTTGTGAAACCAGGTACTATCCTTTTTGAAGCCGGTGGTGTTAAAAAAGAGTTGGCACAAGAGGCGTTGAGATTAGCACAGCAGAAGCTTCCTATCAAAACAAAGTTTGCAGTACGTAGAGATTACGTTGAACAATAATAGAGATGAAAAATTCAGAGATAAGAGCACTAAGCATAGACGAACTGAAGCAGAAACTGGCTGGCGAGCAGGAGGCATATAGAAAGATGAGATTCGCGCATGAGATATCTCCCATCGAGAATCCCATGAAGATAAAAGAAACCCGCAAATTGATAGCCAGGTTAAAGACTGAATTGAGCGCTAAAGAACTTGCTAAATAATATTTAAATGGAGTCAAGAAAATTAAGAAAAGAAAGAATAGGGCAGGTTGTCAGCAACAAAATGGAAAAGTCCATCACTGTTACTGTACAACGTAAAGAGAAGCACCCTATCTATGGTAAGTTTGTTAAGAAAACTACCAAGTTTACGGCTCATGACGAAAAGAACGAGTGTGGCATAGGAGATACCGTAAGGATCATGGAAACTCGTCCTTTGAGTAAGAACAAAAGATGGAGATTAGTTGAAATCATAGAAAAGGCTAAATAATGATACAGCAAGAGTCAAGATTAAACGTAGCAGATAATAGCGGTGCAAAGGAAGTTCTTTGCATTCGTGTATTAGGAGGCACTGGTAAAAGGTACGCTTCAGTTGGTGACAAAATTGTTGTATCAGTGAAGTCAGCACTATCATCCAGTAACCTGAAAAAGGGTACAGTATCTAAAGCTGTAATCGTTCGCACCAAGAAAGAAGTGAGAAGAAAAGACGGGTCATATATCCGATTTGAGGATAATGCTGCTGTACTTCTTACCGCGAATGACGAACCAAGAGGTACCCGTATTTTTGGACCTGTGGCTAGAGAATTGCGTGAAAAGCAATTCATGAAGATTGTTTCACTGGCACCTGAAGTATTATAATCATGGAAAGAAAGAAAAACAAACAACCCAAACTACACATCAGAAAAGGAGATAAAGTGAGAGTAATCTCAGGAAACTCTAAAGGTAAAGAAGGTGTAGTACTTGAAGTAATACCTTCTAAGTTAAGAGCGGTTGTCGAAGGTGTTAATGTAGTGACCAAGCATGTAAAACCTTCTGCTACAAATCCTGAAGGAGGTATAGAGAAAACTGAGGCAGCTATCCACATCAGCAATCTGATGCTGATCGACCCTGCTACTGGCGAAGCTACCAAAACCGGTAGAAAAGCAGACGATAAGGGGAAGCTTCAAAGATATTCTAAGAAAACTGGAGAACTGATAAAAAATGGCTAATCCAAGATTAAAAGATAAGTATCAAAGTGAAATTGTACCTGCTTTAAAGGACAAATTTCAGTATAAGTCTGTGATGCAAGTGCCCAGAGTAGAGAAGATCTGTATCAATAAGGGTATTGGAGCAGCAGTGGCTGACAAAAAACTTGTTGATATTGGCATCGAAGAGCTCACCACCATCACAGGGCAAAAGGCCGTTGCTACCAAGTCGAAAAAGTCTATATCAAACTTTAAGTTGAGAGACGGAATGCCTATCGGAGCAAGAGTTACTTTAAGAGGTGACAAAATGTACGAATTTATGGATAGGTTGATGTCAATTGCTCTTCCCCGGGTGAGAGACTTCAGAGGTATCAGCGACAAAGGCTTTGATGGCAGAGGAAATTATACTCTGGGAGTGAAGGAACAAATCATTTTCCCTGAGATAAGCATCGATAAAATAAATAAGATCAGTGGTATGGATATCACTTTTGTGACTACCGCTGACTCTGATGAAGAAAGTTACGAACTGCTGAAGGCATTTGGTATGCCTTTCGCAAGCAAATGATAAATTATTATGGCAAGAATCGCTGTTATAGCTAGAGAAAAAAAGAGAGAGAAATTAGTAGCAAAATATGCTGCTAAAAGAAAGGCATTGAAAGAAGCCGGAGACTACGAAGGGTTAGATAAATTGCCCAGGAATGCGTCACCTGTAAGACTTCACAACAGATGCAAGCTTACCGGTAGACCTAAAGGGTACATGAGGAAATTCGGTATCTCCAGGGTTACATTCAGAGAGATGGCTTCTGATGGAAAAATTCCAGGAGTAACTAAAGCAAGCTGGTAAAAAGATTCTCTTTTTATTTTCATACAAAAAAATAGTTCAGTATCTTTGCAGGCCTGTTTCATACGGGTGGCAATTTTACTTTAGATAAAGAAGAAAATGACAGATCCAATAGCAGATTATTTAACCCGGTTGAGGAATGCTATCAAGGCCAAGCATAGGGTCGTTGATATTCCTGCGTCTAATATCAAGAAGGAAATGACGAAAGTACTTCATGATAAAGGGTATATTCTGAACTATAAGTTCGAAGAGACGAAGAACCATCAGGGTAATATTAAAATCGCTTTGAAATATAATCCTGAAACCAAGCAGCCGGCTATTTTCCATTTGGAAAGAGTGAGTAAGCCTGGTTTAAGAAAATATGCTCCTGCCGATGCTCTTCCCAGAGTATTGAACGGTTTGGGGGTAGCTATACTTTCTACTTCACATGGCGTGGTGACTGATAAAGAAGCCAGAGACATGAATGTGGGGGGTGAAGTTTTGTGTTACGTATATTAAAATAAACATCAATGTCAAGAATAGGGAAAAAACCAATAAAGCTTGCAAGCGGTGTTTCATACACATTTGACCAGAAGAATGGTAGTGTTGTAGTGAAGGGACCCAAGGGAGAGCTTACACAGAAAATAGACCCTGCCTTCAAATTGGTTGAAAACGAAGGCGAGCTGACGCTTGAAAGACCAACAGAACAAAAGAGGCATAAAGCGCTTCATGGTCTTTACCGCTCCTTAATTAATAATATGGTAGTAGGTGTAAGCGAAGGGTTTACAAGAAAGCTGGAATTAGTCGGTGTGGGTTATAAGGCCACTGCTCAGAACAACGTATTGGAGCTTAGCCTTGGATATTCGCATAATATATTTTTGGCTGTTCCTGGTGAGTTGAAAATCACAGCAGAAACTGAAAAGGGTAAGAACCCGGTTGTTACTTTGGAAGGAAACGATAAACAACTTATCGGACAAATAGCTGCAAAGATCAAGGATCTGAGACCTGTTGAACCTTACAAAGGTAAAGGTGTGAGATTCGTAGGTGAACACATTAGACGTAAAGCTGGTAAACAAGCTGCTAAATAATTAAGGAAATGGCATTTAATAAGTATAAAAGAAGACTTAGAATTAAGAGAGGTATCAGAAACAAGATCTCTGGTACTCCTGAAAAACCAAGACTTTCTGTTTTTAAGAGTAATAAAGGTATCTATGCTCAGTTGATTGATGATACTAATGGCCATACCTTATTGGCAACGTCTTCAAGAGAACTGGGAAGTACTAAAAACAACCTTGAAACTTCTAAAAGTGTAGGAGCTAAGCTTGCTGAAAAAGCCAAAGCTGGAGGAATCGAGCAAGTTGTATTCGATAGAAACGGTTATGTGTATCATGGTAAAGTGAAAGCTTTGGCAGAAGGTGCACGAGAAGGAGGTCTAAAATTTTAAAGCATTATGTCTCAAAGTAATATAAGATCAGTAAAAGCTAGTGAAATAGACCTTAAAGAAAGGGTTGTTGCTATCAAGCGTGTTGCTAAAGTTGTAAAAGGTGGTAGAAGGTTTAGCTTCTCCGCTATCGTGGTTGTTGGAGATGGAAACGGTGTGGTAGGATACGGCCTTGGCAAAGCAAATGAAGTGACAGACGCCATTACTAAAGGTATAGATGACGCTAAGAAGAACCTGGTAAAGGTTCCTGTAATTAAAGGCACAGTTCCTCATGAGTCTATCGGAAAGTTCGGTGGTGGATTCGTATTGTTGAAGCCTGCTTCTCCTGGTACCGGTGTTATTGCCGGTGGTGCGATGCGTGCCGTATTGGAGAGTGCCGGAGTTCATAATGTTTTGGCCAAATCAAAAGGTTCTTCTAACCCTCACAACGTGGTGAAAGCTACTTTTGATGCCTTAACCAACATGAGAGATGCCTACACCGTGGCTCAGAATAGGGGAGTATCTTTATCTAAAGTTTTTAATGGTTAAAAAGATGGCAAAAGTTAGAATTTCTCAAGTAAGAAGTACAATTGGAAGGCCTGAAAGACAAAAGCGAACAATAAAAGCTTTAGGTTTAGGCAAAATTGATAAATCTGTTGAGGTGGAAATGACTCCTCAAATAGCAGGAATGGTTAACAAAGTGAGCCATTTAGTATCTGTTACTGAATTGTAAAAAATTATCCGAGTCTGTGTAACAGCAGGCGTTTAGGCAAAAAGCATATAAGATGAAACTTAATACATTAAAACCCGCTAAAGGTTCAGTTAAAAGTAAAAAGAGAATAGGACGTGGTCAGGGCTCTGGTAAAGGTGGTACCTCTACAAGAGGTCACAAAGGAGCTAAGTCCAGGTCGGGATACTCACAAAAGATGGGTTTTGAAGGTGGTCAGATGCCACTTCAAAGAAGAGTACCGAAATTCGGTTTTACCAACCCTAACAGAGTGGAGTACAAAGCGATTAATTTGGATACCATACAGACACTGGTTGATACCACTAAAGCTAAAGAAGTGGATGTTAAACTTATTGTTGAAAATGGTCTCGCTTCAAAAAATGACCTGATTAAGATATTGGGTAAAGGAGAGTTGAAATCTAAGGTGGATGTAACTGCTCATGCTTTTTCAGCAACGGCTTCCAAAGCTATTGAGGCAGCTGGTGGAAAAGTGACTCAACTATAATTATGAAAAAGTTTTTTACAACAATAAAGAATATATTTTCAATAGAGGATCTGAGAATAAGAATCCTGAATACACTCGGGTTTCTTATTGTTTTCAGACTTGGGTCTTTTATTGTACTACCAGGTGTAGATCCTGATGCACTGGGAAGTGGCGCACAGGGAGGCATATTTGATTTGTTGAATACCTTCCTCGGAGGGTCCTTTAGCAGAGCCTCAATTTTTGCATTGGGTATTATGCCATATATCTCGGCTTCTATTGTTATTCAACTATTGACTGTGGCCGTTCCTTATTTCCAAAAACTCCAGAAAGAAGGAGAATCAGGAAGAAAGAGACTGACACAGATCACTCGGGTATTGACTATTGCCATCACATTGGCTCAGTCAGCGGGATATTTGGCGGCTACTATTCCTTCAGAGGCTGTTCTTTATACACAATCATTCTTCCAGGTATCATCCATGATCATACTGGTTGCGGGAACGATGTTCTGTATGTGGTTGGGTGAGAAGATAACCGATAAAGGAATTGGCAATGGTATTTCAATGCTGATCATGATCGGTATTATTTCCCGATTTCCCGGCTCTATAGTAAGTGAAGCAATGACCAGAGGAATGAGCGGTGCGCTGGCGTTTGTACTGGAGATTGTGGCCTTATTCTTCGTTGTTATGGCAGTGGTGATGTTAACACAGGCAGTAAGAAGGATACCTATTCAATATGCAAAGCAGGTAATTGGAAATAAACTTTATGGTGGTAAAAGGGATTATATTCCATTGAAGGTCAATGCCTCTGGAGTAATGCCTATCATCTTTGCTCAGGCGCTGATGTTTATTCCACCGTTGATCGCGGGTATTTGGAAAGAAAGCGAAGTAGGCGCTTATATCGGATCTACATTTGCTGATCCATATTCTTGGCAGTATAATCTGGTATTCGGTATTCTTATTCTGTTGTTTACATTTTTCTATACAGCAATTACAGTTAACCCTAATGATATTGCTGATAACCTGAAGAGAAATGGTGGGTTTATTCCGGGTATAAAACCTGGAAAACAGACTTCCGAATTTATCGATCAGGTATTAACAAAAATTACTTTACCAGGTTCTATATTTCTAGCGATAGTGGCGGTACTGCCGGCATTTGCTGTAAAAGCGGGTATTAGCCCTAACTTTGCGCAATTTTATGGAGGTACGTCATTGCTCATCATGGTCGGTGTTATCTTGGATACACTTCAGCAGATTGAAAGTTACCTGTTGATGAGACACTATGAGGGTATGATGAAATCGGGTAAAGTAAAAGGACGTTCTCAAATTGCTGCTGCTTAATCTCGGATGATTCATTATAAATCCAGGGAAGAAGTAGAAACTATAAAAGAAGGTGCTTTAATACTAGGTAAAGCACACGGAGAAGTAGCGAAGCAGGTGAAGCCGGGTGTAAAGACCATTGAGCTGGACCGCATAGCTGAAGAGTTTATAAAAGATCACGGTGGAGTGCCATCATTTAAAAATTATAATGGCTTTCCATCATCCTTGTGTATATCATTGAACGAAAATGTTGTTCATGGTTTCCCAAGTGAATATGAACTCAAAGATGGTGACATAATTTCTGTTGATTGCGGGGTTTATTATAAGGGGTTTCATAGCGACTCAGCTTATACCTACTCGGTGGGAAATGTGGATAAAGAGGTTATGCAACTCCTCAAAGTGACAAAAGAGTCACTTTACAAAGGTATTGAAATGGCTGTTTATGGCAACCGGATAGGTGATGTCGCTTTTGCGATCCAGTCTCATGTAGAGCAGTATGGTTACGGTGTGGTAAGAGAATTGGTGGGACATGGAATCGGAAGAGACCTGCATGAAAGCCCTGAAGTGCCGAACTATGGTAAACGGGGAAAGGGACCTAAATTGAACGATGGGCTGGTAATAGCCATAGAGCCAATGGTGAACCTGGGTACCAAGAATGTGGTTCAGGAGTCTGATGGTTGGACGATCAGAACGGCAGACAGGAGGCCTTCAGCTCATTATGAGCATACAGTTGCAATATTTGAAAATGGAACGGAGGTCTTAACGACCCATAAATTTATAGAAGAGAATTTTAAATTTTAATATGGCTAAACAGAAATCTATAGAGCAGGATGGTACTATTACCGAAGCGCTTTCTAACGCGATGTTCAGAGTGGAGTTGGAAAACGGACACGAGGTAATCGCACACATTTCTGGTAAGATGAGAATGAACTATATTAAAATTTTGCCGGGTGACAAGGTCAAACTAGAAATGTCACCTTATGATTTGACTAAAGGACGAATTGTATATAGATATAAGTAAGACATGAAAGTTAAAGCGTCAGTAAAGAAGCGTAGCGCTGATTGTAAAATAATCAGAAGAAAAGGAAAAGTCTACGTGATCAATAAAAAGAATCCAAGGTTTAAACAAAGACAAGGCTAAACTATGGCAAGAATTGCAGGAGTAGATATCCCGGATAACAAGAGAGGGGAAATAGCTCTCACCTATATCTTTGGTATAGGCAGAAGTACAGCACAGAGAATACTCACTGAAGCTGGAGTAGATTGGGATAAAAAAGCACAGGATTGGACAGATGATGAGTCTACTGCCATCCGTAACATTATCAGTGAAAACTTCAAAGTAGAAGGTGTTCTTAAGTCTGAAGTGCAAATGAGCATTAAGCGACTTATGGATATCGGATGCTACCGTGGTTTGAGACATAGAAAAGGCCTTCCGGTAAGGGGTCAGAGAACGAAGAACAACTCAAGGACCAGAAAAGGAAAGAGAAAAACTGTTGCTAACAAGAAAAAGGCAACTAAATAATAATATAGCGTAATGGCACAAAAAAGAAAAGATAAAGCAAAAAAGCGTGTAGTAGCTGTCGAGGCTATAGGTCAGGCTCATATCAAAGCTTCTTTCAACAATATTATCATTTCTCTGACGAATACTTCAGGGCAGGTAATATCATGGGCCTCAGCTGGTAAGATGGGCTTTAAAGGATCTAAGAAAAATACTCCTTATGCTGCTCAAATGGCGGCTCAGGATTGTGCTCAGAAAGCATATGACCTTGGATTGCGAAAAGTAGAGGTTTATGTTAAGGGGCCAGGTGCTGGTAGAGAATCAGCTATCAGAACAATCCAGAATACAGGTATCGAGATTACAACTATAAAGGATGTAACTCCACTGCCACACAATGGTTGTAGACCACCAAAGAGACGTAGAGTATAATTAATTAAGCGAAAAGTATTTTATAATGGCAAGATATAGAGGTCCGAAAGCGAAAATAGCCAGAAGATTTAATGAGCCAATTTTTGGCCCAAGCAAGGCATTGCAAAAAAAGAGCTATCCTCCTGGGCAGCATGGTAGAGGCAGAAGAAGAAAAGAGTCTGAATATGCTGTACAGTTGAAGGAGAAGCAAAAAGCCAAATACACTTACGGTGTGTTGGAAAAGCAATTTGCTAATCTTTTTGATAAAGCTTCAAGAAAATCTGGAATTACCGGTGAGATCCTCCTTCAATTGTTGGAGTCCAGATTAGATAATACGGTATTCAGATTGGGTATAGCACCTACAAGAAGAGCCGCCAGACAGTTGGTGTTGCATAAGCACATTGTTGTGAACGGTTCAATTGTAAACATACCTTCATTTGCACTTAAGCCTGGTGATATTATTGCGGTAAGAGAGAGATCTAAATCTCTGGAAGCAATTACTGATAGCTTGGCAACACATGCGGCTAAAAGATATCCATGGTTAGAGTGGGACGGAAGTGAAATGGTTGGAAAGCTTGTTAATATGCCTCAGAGAGATGAGATCCCTGAGAACATCAATGAGCAACTGATTGTCGAGCTTTACTCGAAATAATCATTAAAAAATTATTAGCCTGGCGCTTCAACAGCATCAGGCTATAACTATAAAAGTTAAAAACCTATGTCAATTTTAGCATTTCAAATGCCTGACAAAGTCGTGATGGAAAAGGCGGATGATTTTCACGGCTTGTTCACTTTTAAACCGCTTGAAAAAGGTTACGGTGTTACTATTGGTAATGCTCTGAGAAGAATTTTACTCTCTTCTCTGGAAGGGTATGCTATCACAGGGATTAAGATCCCGGGCGTACTGCACGAATTTTCTACCGTAGAAGGTGTTGTAGAAGACGTTTCTGAAATTATCCTTAACCTAAAAATGGTTAGGTTCAAAAAAGTTGGAGAGTCTTTCGATAATAAAATTACTGTGTCTATCAAGAATCAGAAAGAGTTCAAAGCGGGTGATATCGCTAAAGGTACTACAGCTTTTGAGATCCTGAATCCTGAATTAGTCATTTGTAATCTTGATGAGTCAGTTGATCTGGAGGTGGAGTTGACTATCGAGAAAGGAAGAGGATATTTGCCTGCGGAGGAAAATAAACCTTCTGAACAGGTGTTCGGATTCATTCCTATTGATGCGATCTTCACACCTATCAAGAATGTAAAATATAGCATTGAGAATACCAGGGTTGAGCAGAAAACCGACTACGAGCAATTGGTATTGGATATTCAGACTGATGGTTCTATCCATCCTGAGAAGGCTTTGGAAGGTGCGGCTCATATTTTGATACAGCACTTCATGTTATTCTCTGATAAATCTATTGAGTTAGAAACAGATAAAGGTGGAGAAATAGAGCAGGTAGATGAAGAAATGCTTCATATGAGAAAGCTGCTGAAGACTCCTCTGAATGATCTGGATCTTTCTGTTAGAGCTTACAACTGCCTGAAAGCCGCTGATGTTAAGACTTTAGGCGACCTGGTAAAGCTGGAGATCTCTGATATGATGAAATTCAGGAACTTCGGTAAGAAATCTTTGGCTGAATTAGAGCAATTGGTTCAGGATAAGAATTTGACATTCGGTATGGACTTGTCCAAGTATAAACTTGATGAAGAATAGTAAAAATGAGACACGGGAAAAAAATTAATCATTTAGGTAGAACAGCTCCTCATAGAAAGGCTATGCTTTCAAATATGGCTTCTTCGTTGATCCTTAATAAGAGGATTACAACTACTGTTGCCAAAGCAAAGGCTTTGAGGAAATATGTTGAGCCTCTACTGACAAAAGCGAAAGAAGATACTACACATTCCAGAAGGGTTGTATTCTCATATCTGAACAATAAGGATTCTGTTAAGACTTTGTTTGATGAGGTGGCTGAGAAGATCACCGACCGACCAGGGGGATACACCAGAATATTGAAAACGGGTAACAGACTGGGTGATAATGCTGATATGTGTATTATAGAGCTGGTAGATTACAACGAACTGTTACTTGGTGAGAGCAAGCCTGCTAAAGCTAAAACAAGAAGAAGCCGAAGAGGAGGTAAAAAATCTTCCGAAGATACTGCTGCTGAAACAAAAGAAGCAGTGAAGGCTGATGAGGCTACTGAGGTTAAGGAAGAAAAGAAGGAGAAGAAGGAGACACCAAAGGCAGAAGCTAAGAAGGAAGAAGTGGCAGAAGCTAAAGCGGAGCCTAAAGAGGAGAAGGCGGAAGAGCCTGAGAAAACTGATGATAAAGAAGAAAAAGCTGATCAGTAAATTGAAAATTATTATAAAAAAGAAAGGGATTGGATTTATATCTGATCCCTTTTTTTATTTTTGTAACTCAAAATTTCAAGCTTACAACCAGACGACCCGGGAAAGCATTGAGACCACGTTCTACCGGTCGTCACCTCGATAGCTATCGGGGAAACGGTAATAAAGATGTAATATATCACACATGAAATTACAGAAAAAAGAAAAAGCCTACCTTTTATTAGAAGACGGAACATTACTTGAGGGTACAGCCATTGGTAAAAAGGGTACTCGCGGAGGAGAGATCTGTTTTAATACAGGTATGACCGGATATCAGGAGATATACACTGATCCATCATACTACGGTCAGATCATTGTTAATACCAACAGCCATATTGGTAATTATGGTGCAATGAATGAGGAGCAAGAGTCTGATAGCCCTAAAATTAATGGACTGGTAGTAAATGACTATTCCTATGTGTACAGCCGTAAACTGGCAACAGAGAGCTTGCAGGAATACCTGGAGAGAAATGATGTTATTGGTATTGCCGATGTAGATACGCGCATGTTGGTGCGACATATCAGGAGTAAAGGAGCAATGAACGCTATCATTTCTTCCGAACTGGAGGTGGACGCATTGAAAGCAGAGCTTGCCAAGGTACCATCAATGCATGGCCTCGAGTTATCCTCGCAGGTCTCTACTAATGAGGTTTATTTCGTAGGAGATGAGTCGGCTCCTTTAAAAGTAGCAGTATTGGACTTAGGTATTAAGAACAGTATTTTGCAGAACCTGTCATCAAGGGGAGTTTACTGCAAGGTATTTCCCGCTAAAACTACTTTCGAGGAAATGAAAGCATGGGACCCTGATGGCTACTTTATTTCAAATGGACCTGGAGACCCGGCGGCAATGGACTATGCAGTTGAAACAGTTACTCAAATATTGGATGCCGGTGAGCCACTGTTTGGTATTTGCCTGGGGCACCAGCTCTTAGCCAGGGCTTGTGGCATATCTACCTACAAGATGCATCATGGACACAGGGGATTAAACCACCCGATAAAAAATCTGGTTACCGGGTTAAGCGAAATGACTTCCCAAAATCATGGATTTTCCATCTCGGAAGAAGATGTAAAAAATTCTGATCGCGTGGAAGCTACTCATGTACATTTAAATGATCATACGGTGGCGGGAATAAAGGTGAAAGGAAAGAAGGCATTTTCTGTACAATATCATCCTGAGGCCTCACCTGGTCCTCACGATTCACGATATCTTTTTGATCAATTCATCCAAACTATAAAATCCAAATAACAATCATGAGTTTAATAGAAAGTATCCACGCAAGGCAAATCCTTGATTCAAGGGGTAACCCCACCGTAGAAGTTGATGTAATTACTGAAAATGGCATCATCGGAAGAGCTGCTGTTCCTTCTGGCGCTTCTACCGGAAAACATGAAGCTGTAGAGCTGCGAGACGGTAATAAAAAAGTTTATATGGGAAAAGGGGTGCTGAAAGCAGTTGAAAATGTAAATTCTGTATTAGCCGAAGAGCTTGTAGGGTTTTCTGTTTTCGAGCAAAATCTATTAGACAAGATCATGTTGCAAGCGGATGGTACTGATAACAAAGCTAAGCTTGGCGCCAATGCCATTCTGGGCGCGTCACTCGCTATTGCCAAAGCTGCAGCTCAAGAGTCAGGGCAGTCACTTTTTAGATATATAGGGGGTGTGAATGCGAACACACTACCTGTACCAATGATGAATATTCTCAATGGTGGAAGCCATGCTGATAACGCTATTGACTTTCAGGAATTTATGGTTATGCCTGTGAAGGCTGATACATTTTCTGAATCATTGAGAATGGGAACTGAGGTTTTTCACCATTTGAAGAAAGTACTGAGTGATAAAGGCCTTTCTACAAATGTGGGAGATGAAGGAGGTTTTGCTCCTAACATTGCTTCCAACGAGGAGGCCATTGAGGTGGTACTTCAGGCTATAGAAAAGGCTGGGTATAAGCCTGGAGAAGATATTTTTATTGCGATGGATGCTGCCTCATCCGAATTTTATGATGCTAAGAGCAAAGTATATCATTTTGCATCTACCGGTAAGAAGTTGAGTTCTGATGAAATGGTCGATTATTGGGCTTCATGGGTAAATAAATATCCTATTATTTCCATAGAAGATGGTATGGAAGAAGATGATTGGACAGGATGGAAGAACCTTACGGAAAAGATTGGTAAGAAAGTTCAACTGGTTGGCGATGACCTGTTTGTGACCAACGTAAAGAGATTACAAGATGGTATCAACCAGGGAGTTGGTAACTCAATTTTGATCAAGGTAAATCAAATTGGCTCTTTGACTGAGACGATAAATACAGTGAACCTGGCCAAGAAGAATTCTTACAAGAGTGTGATGTCGCACCGTTCGGGAGAAACCGAGGATAACACCATTGCAGACCTTGCCGTAGCATTAAATACAGGGCAGATCAAAACAGGATCGGCTTCAAGGTCAGATAGAATGGCGAAGTATAATCAGTTGCTTCGTATAGAGGAAGAATTAGGCGAAACTGCTTATTTTCCAGGTAGAAATTTCTAAATAATCAATGCTTTCCGGGTTGTACAGCCCGGAAAGCTCTCTATTTTCAAAAAATCTTCTTAACTTAACATGAGTTCGATATAAGATACCTGAAAATAGACGGTCATCCTGATGGAAGAAAGGATCTTTCTAAGTTTTTACCCTTGAGCCAGGTAAGATTCTTCATGCTTCCCCAAAGGCAAGTTCGGGATAGGCAGAATGACCTTCAATAGAGGTTTTTTGCTCGGTTTTCCTGATGCGGACACCTTTAATCAGTTTTGTTATGTCAAACTCACGTTAACTTAAGTGTACATTTTTTCAACTATGGCGGCTATGAAACTACCCAAAGTCACAAAAAACTTCTACTTCATATTCAGCTTTTGTTTTCTGGTATGGATGCTGTTTATTGATGCCAACGATATTGTCACGCAATTTCAACTCAAGCAGCAGTTGGAAAATCTGGAGGATGAAAAAGCGTATTACCTGGAAAAGATCGATGAGGTGAAGAAGGACAGAGAAGAGCTTTTAAGCAATGATGCTTTGTTAGAGAAATTCGCCAGGGAGAAGTATTACATGAAAAAGGAGTCCGAAGATCTGTTTGTAATTGTTGAGGAGAAAAAATGAAAAAACTATTGACCCTGTTGATCGTTGGGATATTGTCGTTACCCGTGGCCTTTGCCCAGGTAGAAGAGGAAATTGACAAGGGAGGAGATTTTTGGGATAGAATATACATAGGTGGGAACCTGGGACTTCAGTTTGGATCTATTACTTCTGTTGAAATATCACCTCTGGTTGGTTATCGATTTACCAATACCTTTTCCGCTGGATTTGGGATCACCTATCAGTATTTTAAAGCTGACTATGTGGATGCATTTAACAGGAAGGTGGATTTTGAAACCAACATTTATGGAGGCAGGCTATTTGCCCGTAAGAACCTGACTGAACAGATATTTGCGCATGCCGAATATGAATCTCTAAATCTTGAGTTCTATAACACCGCTGCTGACAGAATAGTCAGGGAGTGGGTGCCGGCTATGTTTATCGGAGGGGGGTTCTTTCAACCAATAGGTAGACGCTCGGGGTTTAACGTCATGGCGCTTTACAATGTGATCCACGATGACATAAAATCGCCATACAACAGCCCGTTGGTTATCAGAGTGGGGATTACTGCAGGGTTTTAAAACCTATTTTTAGCTTTTTAGCCACTTCTTCCAGATCGCGTATAACATTGCTATTCAGTGGAATACCCGCTTTGAGTCTCAGGGCTTCCGTTTCCCTTTCAGGGTCACCGGGTATTAGCACTTGTTTGCCCTCCACAGCTTCAGTATCTCTGAACCTCTTGATCCAATTGTCCATGTGCCATTTAAACTCATCGGCAGGTCTGAAGGCATCTATACGCATGGCCCCGAGAAAGTGGCCGAGACCTTCGCCAACAGGATTGTCAGACAACGGTAAAAAACTGACGAATGGTGGCGCCCAGGGACCATAATTGGCACCTGAAAAAACGGCTGAAAATATATCGACAATAGCGCCTAATGCATAGCCTTTGTGACTGCCATGTTCCCTGTCACCGCCCAATGGCAGAAGCGCTCCGCCTTCTTTCAGCTCATGAGGATTTTTACTTCCATTACCTTGTTTATCCTGAATCCAGCCATAGGGTGCTTCAAGACCTTTTCTTTGTAATATTTCAAGCTTACCATTAGCTGCTGTGGTGGTAGCAAGATCCGCAACAAATGGCGGTTGTTCATTGGTAGGAATAGCTACTGCTATAGGATTGGTTCCCAACATTCTTTCAGTAGCAAAAGTAGGCGCTACCAACGGGCTGGCGTTGGTCATCGCCATGCCAACCATATCCTGATCCAGCGCCATCATAGAATGATAGCCTGCTATTCCAAAATGATTGGAATTTTTCACAGATACCCAGCCTGTACCTACTTCTTTTGCCTTTTGAATAGCAATTTCCATAGCTTTTGGAGCTACAACAAGGCCTAAGCCTTTGTCACCGTCAACTACGGCAGTGCTGGGAGTTTCGTGTACTATTTTTATATGCGGTGTAGGGTTGATCCTACCTGCCTCCCATAATCGTACGTACCCGATCAGCCGGGCTACCCCATGCGAATCTATACCGCGTAGATCTGCTTTGACAAGCACATCGGTAGCGAGCTTCGCATCTTCTTCGGAACATCCTATTGCGAGAAAAGTGTTCCTTGTGAAATTCTCTAACTCTTCAACTGAAAATATTTCCTCCATAAGCGTGGCAAATTTAGTCATATAATCCAATTATGCGAGTGTGGCTCATGAAAAATGGCCATGTAGGATCCTGTCCAATACTCCTTCTTTTAGCGCCTGGGTCGAAACTCTCAGGTTTTTGAAAGGATGCATATCCAGCAAAAGTTTGATGAGACAGGAGGCTACAACTATCATATCAACCCTCATTTCCAGCATGCCGGGGATAGCAAGTCGCTCATCTTTTGTTTTTGTAATAAGCTCAGAATGGATCAGGTGATAGCCCTCAATGGACAATGGCACTTCTGTGGTATGTTCACCGGTGGTTATATGCTCTTTAGCGCAGTAAATATCGCTCAGCGTATCAAACGTGCCTGATGAACCAATAAGTGTTTGCGGCTGGTATGCGTTAAGCTGTTCAAAAAGTGACTGAAGGCTGGTGGAAAGATATTTTTCAAGCGCTTTTATTTCCTCCTTTTTTATAGGGTCGTTTTTATGGAACATGTCAAGAAGGCGTTGCGCTCCTATTTCAAAACTGCCCTTCCATAAAATATGATTGGCGCTTCCGATAATGAATTCCACACTACCGCCACCAATATCCATAATAAGTACAGGCTGGTCACCGATGTCCAAAGCAGCATTTACACCCCAAAAAATAAGTTCAGCTTCTTTGTTTCCATCAATAATGCGTATATCAATTCCTGTCCGGCTTTTAATGATCTGTTTGACCTCCTCGCCATTGGTAGCATTCCTAAAAGCGCTGGTTGCAAAAGCATATGTGCCGGACACATTGTTTTTGCTGATCACCTCTGCAAAGTGGTGTATAGTATTCACGGCTCTCTCGATGGCGTCTGGTACAATCACTTTGCTGCTGATACCACCACGCCCTATTCGCACTGCTACTTTTTCCCTGTGTAAAATATTGAGGTTCGAGTCGTCATGTGCTGCAATAAGCAGGTGAAAAGTATTGGTGCCACAATCAATTATTGCTATGTCTTTGGCCATTTCAAGTTTAAAATTTGCCAAATATAGCAAATGGAATATTGCCATGCCCGACATCTTCTTCTACATTTGAGCAATAGGTATTAACCAGGGAAAAAAGGGTATAAGTACTTGATTCCATGTCAATTTATTTATCTTTGAAAATCTCAGAAAAACATCAATAAATGGACGATAACAAACTAAAGAAGCCCGTATATACTTTGCCTGCAAAGGAGGAGAAATTTGAATTGCTGGAAAAGAAGAATAAAGAAGCACTACTCGGTGGTGGTGAAAAAAGAATAGAAGCTCAGCATAAAAAAGGTAAACTCACCGCCCGTGAGCGTGTACACCTTTTGCTGGATGAGGGGTCTTTTGAGGAAATCGGAAAATTCGTGATGCACCGCTGTAAAGATTTTGGTCTGGATAAAGAATATTATCTTGGGGATGGTGTGGTGACCGGATATGGAACGGTCAATGGGCGTCTGGTTTATGTTTTCTCCCAGGATTTCACCGTTTTTGGAGGGTCGTTGTCAGAAACACATGCTGAAAAAATTGTAAAGATCATGGATCTGGCCATGCAAAACGGTGCACCATTGATTGGTCTTAATGATTCCGGTGGCGCCAGGATCCAGGAGGGTGTGGTGTCGCTCGGTGGGTATGCTGATATTTTTTATAGAAATACTTTGGCCTCAGGTGTGGTCCCTCAAATATCTGCTATTATGGGACCATGTGCCGGTGGAGCCGTTTATTCGCCCGCGATTACTGATTTTATCCTGATGGTTGAGAATACTTCCTACATGTTCGTGACAGGACCAAACGTGGTTAAAACTGTTACTCAGGAGACCGTAACAGCCGAAGAATTAGGCGGGGCCAGTGCGCATAGCACGAAAAGTGGCGTGACTCATTTCTCCTGCCCCAATGAGGTGGCCTGCATCAACGATATTAAGAAATTGCTTAGCTATATGCCTCAAAATTGTGAGGAAGATGCTCCAATAGAACACTATGAGCAGCAAGGGGATGAGCGTGTGGCGGCATTGAACGACATTATTCCTGATAATCCCAATCAACCATATGACATGAGAGAAGTGATAGAAGGACTGGTAGACTCAGATAGTTTTATGGAGGTGCATAAAAATTTCGCTGAAAATATTGTGGTAGGTTTTGCCAGGATAGGTGGAAGGAGTATCGGTATAGTTGGTAATCAGCCGGCTTCACTTGCAGGAGTACTTGATATTGATGCCAGTACGAAAGGGGCTCGTTTCGTCAGGTTCTGCGACTGCTTCAATATTCCTTTATTGGTGCTTGAAGATGTGCCTGGCTTCTTGCCGGGTACCGACCAGGAGTGGAACGGTATAATCACCAATGGAGCAAAACTACTTTATGCCTTTAGCGAGGCCACCGTACCAAGGATCACAGTAATCACCAGAAAAGCTTACGGTGGCGCTTATGATGTAATGAACTCCAAACATATAGGTGCGGATATGAACTATGCTTGGCCAACGGCTGAAATTGCTGTTATGGGAGCCAAAGGCGCTGCGGAAATCATCTTTAAAAGAGAAATTGCCGAGGCAGCAGATCCTGAAGCCAAACTTCAGGAGAAGGTAGACGCGTATACTGAAAAATTTGCCAACCCATACAGGGCTGCTCACCGGGGTTACATAGATGAGGTTATAAAGCCTGAGGAGACCAGGGCGAAGCTAATGAAGGCTTTTAAGATGCTTGAAAATAAAGTGGCCAATCTGCCGAAGAAGAAGCATGGCAACATACCGCTTTAAGGGAAATGAGCAATAGGGTAGCGATAATTACTGCTGCGGGCAAAGGCATGGGCGCTGCGTGTGCTCGTGAATTATCACAGCAGGGATATCAGGTGGCTTTGATGTCGCGCTCTGAAAGCAGTCTTGAGTTAGCCCAGGAGCTTGGAGGATTGGGCGTGCAGGGATCTGTAACTGAAAAGGACGATTTGAAGAAGTTGGTAAATGCTACATTAGGAAAGTTTGGGCGAATCGATGCTGTAGTTAATAACACTGGTCATCCTGCGAAGGGCAAACTGCTGGAACTAGGTGAAGAAGACTGGCACCAGGGGCTAAACCTGGTCGTACTTAATGTGGCGAAAATGGCGCAGCTTGTTACGCCAGTTATGCAAAAGCAAGGTGGCGGAGCCTTCGTGAATATATCGACTTTTGCAGCATATGAGCCCTCTCCGTCTTTTCCAATATCATCGGTATTGAGAGCGGCCTTAGGTAGTTATGCCAAGCTATATGCTGATCAGTATGCAAAGGATAACATAAGAATGAACAACCTGCTACCAGGATTTATTGACAGCTATCCGGATCAGAGGAGATCCGTAATTCCATACCCATGAAAAGGCCGGGGTCAATGGATGAAATCGCGAAAACAGCAGCATTTTTGGTGTCGGATGGAGCTGCATATATCACGGGCCAGAACATTAGAATAGATGGTGGATTAACACGATCAGTTTAAAAAAAAATATAATATGGATAAGAAGAGCAGAACATTTCTGGAAAAATATCTCAATAATTCATCTCCCACGGGGTTTGAATCGTCAGGGCAAAAAATATGGTTAGAATATGTTCAACCATATATCGACACTTACTTTACTGATACCTACGGTACTGTTGTAGGTGTAGTCAATCCTGAGGCCGATTACAAGGTGGTGATCGAGGCCCATGCTGATGAGATATCCTGGTTTGTCAATTATATTACCGATGAAGGGTACATCTATGTGCGTAGAAACGGAGGCTCCGACCACCAGATAGCACCATCGAAGAGAGTAAATATCTATACCGATAAAGGCATCGTAAAAGGAGTGTTTGGATGGCCAGCGATACATGTCAGGAATGAGAGAAATGAAGAGAGTCCGACCCTGAAGAATATATTCGTGGATATCGGATGTCAAAGTAAGAAGGAAGTGGAGAACATGGGAGTTCACGTGGGTTGTGTGATGACCTTTGATGACGAACTGATCGATCTGAATGAGCGATTCCTTGTTGGCCGGGCTTTGGACAATAGAATAGGTGGATTTATGATAGCAGAAGTTGCCAGGAGACTTAAGGAAGGGAAAAACAAATTACCTTTTGGTCTGTACATAGTAAATGCCGTTCAGGAGGAAGTGGGATTGCGTGGCGCTGAAATGATCGCCAAAAAAATAAAGCCCAATGTAGCTATTGTGACAGATGTTTGCCATGAGACGACCGCACCTATGTATAATAAGATAGAAAGTGGACTGCAAAAGGCTGGGAACGGCCCCGTGCTTACGTATGGTCCTGCGGTTCATAATAACCTATTAAGGGAGATTATTGAAATTGCAGAGAAAAATGACATTCCCTTTCAGCGGGCAGCGGCCTCAAGAGCTACAGGTACAGACACTGATGCTTTTGCCTATTCTAATGAAGGTGTTGCTTCTGCGCTTATATCACTACCGTTGAAATATATGCATACTACGGTAGAAACAGCCCATAAAGATGACGTAGAGAATGTGATCAAACTTATATTTCAGTTATTGTTGAAACTTAAAGCCGGTCAGGATTTTCGGTATTTGAAGTAGTCAAAATCCCACGTAGAGAACAGTTGTTTGCTAACTCTGCAGGTTTTTCTTTACAATAATCTATGAATTACTTACATTTGTTGCTTGCGAAATTTTTTACAATTAAAATGGGCTATGAAAATCACTCGTAAATTTTTTCTTTTTGTAGCAATTGTTGGCTTTTGTTTAAGTAGCACCGTGCGGGCCCAGGATAGGCCTCCGCACGAAGTTCATGCCATGATGATATACAACTTTCTGAAGTATATCCAGTGGCCGGGGGAGCAGAATTCAGGAGAATTCGTAATAGGTGTAATCGGTGAAGATGCTGTCTTCAAGACACTCACAGAGTGGTATGGCAATAAGACCAGGGGGGATAAGAATTTTGTGATCAAGAAATTTAGCTCTGCCGGAGAGGTAGCGGACTGTCAATTGCTTTACATTGGCAAAGCTGCCAGCTCACAGTTTGATCAAATTCAGGCAAAGGTGCAGAATACTTCTACGCTTACCATTACTGATAAAAGCGGGCTGGGAGAGAAAGGAAGCTGCATTAATTTTAAGGTAGTCGACAGCAGATTGAAATTTGAACTGAATCAGGCTGCCATGGAAAGGTCCAAATTGAAAATATCGAGCCAATTAACAGCTATGGCTATTCTTATTTAGAATATAAACTTTTTAAAAAGAGCCCAATGGTTTAGTTACTATTGGGCTCTTTTGTTTTTCCATCCTCACATCGATTTATTATTGGTCCGAATTTTGGAGTTAGCTTATATCATTAATAATCATTATATTATAGATATTTTCGGTTCATTTTTTTAGCAGAAAGGAATCTGCATCACTGAAGTAACTATAGGGGACTTTAATTTTTAGCGATATGAAAAGATCAATCATTACCCAAAATTTGCTTGCCTTAGCTTTGGTAGCTCTACCGTTGTTTGCCTCTTCTCAGAACCGGCCGATCCATGAAATTCATGCCATGATGATATATAATTTCACCAAATACATACAATGGCCGGGATACGAAGCTTCTCAGGACTTTGTGGTTGGCGTGATAGGAAGTGATGACGTATTTAATACGTTGAATACCTGGTATGGAAATCAGGAACGAGGTAATAAAAAGTTTGTTATTAAGAAATTCGGCTCACCGGGAGAAATACAAAAATGCCATATCATCTATGTTGCTAAGAACAACAGCAAACAATTTGATGAAATAAAAAACAAAGTTGGGGGAAATCCAACGTTGATCATTACTGACAGACCTGGTCTTGGTAAGGAGGGTAGCGGTATAAATTTCGTTACTGAGGGTAATAAATTATCTATTGAGTTAAATCAGGCGGCCCTGGATGCTGCCAACCTGAAAGTTTCAAGTCAATTGACTTCTATAGCCAAAGTTATTTAGGGACTTTAAAAAAAAACGCAGATTTCTGTGTGACACTTATCCAAAAATGCTCATCCTGGCACTTGTACGTGACTCCGCTTTAGGGTTTCACACCTTGGTGCTATCGCACTTCGGTGCCAGACACAAGCCCTTGCTTGCTCTGCAAAAACGGCTACGCGATGACGAATTAACCTGGATATTTTCTTAAAGCCACGGTTTTCTGAGAGACGCTTTCAGCTTCGAGAGCATTTTCCCAATTTTGTATTAGTTGCTTTATTTTGGGAAAGAACCTGAGGATACATTATGGAATAAACGCTCATTTAGCGGAAATAGGCTTCAAAACCTATCTCGGAGAACTTTGGCACCACCTTTGAATTGTAGTTATTAAATCCAACTAAGGTCTATAGTATGAAAACGGTAAAAACATTATTTTTAGCACTTCTCCTAATAGCATTTCTTCAACCGGTTCAAGCTCAAAACAGGCCTCTTCATGAGATACACTCTATGATGATCTACAATTTTATTAAGTACATTCAATGGCCTGATCATAGCGACAGCGAGGACTTCGTGATTGGAGTAATAGGAGACGATGAAGTGTATGGCACTTTGAACGCCTGGTATGGAGGCAAATTAAGAGGAAATAAGAAATTTGTGATCAGGAAATTTAGTTCTCCTGGTGAGATTAATGGTTGTCATATCCTTTACGTTGCCAAGGAGAGCAGCAAAGAATTTGACGCAATTAAGTCCAAGACCACCTCATCAACGCTCATCATTACGGATAAGCCAGGAATGGGTGAGAAAGGGAGCGGTATTAATTTCAGAACTGTGAATAACAAACTGGCTTTTGAATTAAATCAAAAGGCCATAGAACAATCGCAATTGAAAGTGTCAGGACAACTGGCCAGCATGGCGATTTTAATATAGCCGGTTACCAAAAGAGGTTGCCGTGAATTAAAAAAAGAAACTTAAAGGTAATGGTATCGGATTTCAGTCTGTGCCTCGAATATCTTCGATTTTTTACAAGCCGATGACGCAAAAGGTTCGGTATTAGGTTTAACAATATAGTAAAAGATTCGATTGATAAACTAGGTGGACAATGGGGCGCTTGCTGTGCCGATACCTATTTTTTCATCTTCCGGATATTGATTTCCGGCCATTTTTTAATCTTGGATTTGGGGGATAACTTTGCTATATGCAAAGTGTTTCTAGAACGACATATGATCAGATGGGGTTCGAGGTAATAGTGCCTCGAAATCCCCGGATCATATCTCTTGTCCCTTCTCAAACAGAACTACTCTTCGATCTCGGTCTTGACGATCAAATTACAGGTGTAACTAAATTTTGCATCCATCCGGCAGATAGGGTGAAGCAAAAGCCTATCATAGGTGGTACCAAAAAATTCCGTTTTGATGTTATTGATGAGCTCCGGCCCGATCTTATCATAGGCAATAAAGAGGAGAATTATCAGGAAGGGATAACGCAATTAAAAAGCAGGTATCCTGTCTGGATGAGCGATATCGTCAGTCTCAGGGAGGCCACGGAGATGATCCGTAGCATTGGTAATATAACAGATGTTGAAGCCAAGGCCAATCAGTTGGCAGATGACATCCTCGGTTCTTTTGAAAATATCAAAAGACATGATTCCAAAAGAACCTTATATTTTATTTGGCAGAACCCCTATATGGTAGCAGGTAACGGCACCTTTATCAATGAAATGTTGCAACGAATCGGCCTTATCAATGCTGCGGTACATCTTGAGAGATATCCTGAGCTACGCATCTCACAGATAGGGGAGCTTGATCCTGAGCTTATCTTGTTGTCTTCAGAACCTTATCCATTTAAAGAAAAGCATATCGAAACTTTCATGGATCTTTGCCCGAACGCAAATGTTCAGGTCGTAGATGGTGAGATGTTTTCCTGGTACGGTAGCAGGTTGCTCGGGGCGGTTGATTATTTCAACAGCCTAAAGCTCTGAGATTTTAAATCCGGCTTTATTCATGTCCTTCCAAAAGCCGGGATAAGATTTGTTCACCACCTCAGGATCCTTGATCTTGATATCGCCAAGGGTACTCAATGGGGCAAAAGCCATGGCCATCCTATGATCATGATAGGTATCAAACTCCGGGGACCTTAACTCTGCAATGCTATGAGCAGGGACAAGTAGCCATTGATCCTCATTTTCTTCCAGTCGCGCTCCGAATTTTGACAGTTCCGTTTGCAGGGCGGCTATTCGATCGGTTTCCTTAATTCGCAGGCTCTCTAATCCTGTCATTTTACAGGTGATACCCTTTGCAGCGCAAATAACAGCTACTGTCTGAGCCATGTCCGGACAATCTGTGAAGTCAAAAGAGGCATTAGCTTCATGAGCCTTTTTCGACAGGTGCGCTCCCTGAGGTGTAAATTCAGTAGAAACTCCCAATTGACTCATGTAGTCCGCTATCCGCCTGTCGCCCTGAATAGAGTCATCTTTGAGATCTTTGAGAATGATTTCCGCATCCTCGCTAAGCGCAGCAAAGCTATACCAATAGCTCGCAGCAGACCAGTCAGGTTCAACAGTATATTGCGCAGGGTGGTATGACTGTTTGGGAATATTTATGATGTTTTCCTTCCAATCGGCATTTACTCCGAATGCCTTCATCACCGCCAGGGTCATTTTGATATAAGGTCTGCTGCCGATATGCCCCGTTAGTTCGATAGTCAGGCCCTCGGGCAGTTCAGGGGCTATCATGAGTAGAGCAGAAATATATTGACTGCTGATATCACCACGTATTTTTATTCTACTGGTGAGTTGGTCTTTTATACGCTTAATTTTAATCGGAGGGTAGCCCTCGTTGTTGAGATATTTTATATCTGCCCCTAATTCCTGCAGCGAATCGGCTAGTATTTTTATGGGCCGCTCCTGCATGCGTTTTGTCCCGGTCAGGGTTATTTCCTCTGCCCTTACTGCAGCGTAGGCAGTGAGAAATCGCATAGTGGTACCAGCATCCAATACATCCCAAATTGGTCCGTCTGAATTCAAAAGCCGCTGCATGGTCACTGTATCGCGTGCTTCTGATACGTTCTTCAATGGTGACTTTTTTCCTGCCAGTGCGTCTATTATTAAAGCTCTGTTAGCTATGCTTTTAGAAGCCGGCAACATAATAACTGTGGAGTTAATGCGGCTGTGTTTTTTTATATATAGCGTATTTTCTTTCACCTGAAATGGACTTTTGAGTGAACAATATTAATTGAAAATCGTTTAAAAACATAAATTGGTACACTTTATGTGGACCTACTTCATAAATTGTCTATAATGAAAACAGGAAAAACGTTGGCTTTAGCGCTAGGGATAGCAGCGGGAGCATTAGTAGCAGTAGTAGTAACAGGCCGCTCCGGAAAGAAAATCAGAAAGCAGGTAGCCAGGAAGTATCAGGAACAAAAAAATGATATAAGCCAGGCCACCAGATTGTATGACGATTCGGAAGCTCAGTACATTTAAAGTTTATCGTAGTAGATCAAAGCACCGAGCGCTTCTTCAGAATTAATTTCCTGATCCCATACGATTTGACCGATACCGCTCAGCAAGGCAGCTAGAATGCTATTGCCCTTGTTCTTTTTGTCTTGTATCAAATAATGTAATGCTTCCCCGCGATCATGGTCGGTCAAAGGAATCTTGCCGAAGATCTGCAATATATAGCTGGAAACTTCTTCAAGTTCAGCGGAACTGATAAGATTTCTGCTGTGACTTAAATATGCCTCGCAGATCATCCCGGCAGCAATGGCTTCACCATGTAGTTTTGGCTTGCCGCTGTTGAGTAAGTAACTTTCAATGGCATGTCCGATAGTGTGGCCGAAATTCAGAGCTTTCCTTAAACCTGATTCGTAAGGATCCTGCTTAACAATGCCATGCTTTATGCTTATAGAGTGGGGTACCAGGATATTCCAATCCAAGGACTCAAAATTATTTTTCTTAAGCTTCACCCAACCCTCAACGTCAGCGATCAGGTGATGCTTGATCACTTCGGCAAAACCTGACCTAAGTTCGTTTTTTGGCAGGGTTTTGAGGAACTGAAGATCAATAATAACATTTTTTGGCTCTTGGAAGAGACCAATATGATTTTTATAGCCATTAAAATCAATGCCCAGTTTGCCTCCCACACTGGCATCAACTTGTGATAGCAATGTTGTGGGAATATTGATAAAATCAATTCCTCTTTTATAAGTACCTGCACAGAACCCTCCCATATCTCCAATTACACCTCCACCGAGATTGATCATCAGTGATTTTCTGTCAAAGCTATGCTCGGTCAGTTGTTGCCATATATTGGAACATGTATCCAGGATTTTAAACTTTTCACCACTTTTTATCTCGATCAGGATATGTTGAGGCAGTGAACGTGCCACCAGCGGATAACAATGCTTACGGGTATTTTCATCAACTAATACAGCTATTTTGCTGTAGGATTCGTGTTGCAGGATCGTGCCAAGCGTATCAGATGCGCTCGGTGTTAGTATAATATTGTCTAGGATCACTTTGATTTAGAGGTGTGTTGGTTTAATATATTTGTTTGGTTTTTGATAGATTCGGTATGGATCAGTTTGTAAAGATCTTCAATGAATTCCCTGCCAAGACCAAGTGCTTCCGCCCAGTCAGGCCTACTTTTTATGATCTCATTCCAGCGTTCGAGCTGAAAGATCGTAACGTTGTTGTCGCGCTTATATTCGCCTATCAGTCCTATCACTTTCATTCTGTTGGAGAGCGTCTCCAGCAGGTCATGGTCAATGCTGTCAATTTTGTCTCGTAGCTCTTCCAGTTTATTCTTAAATAAAACATTATTGGAAGTTGCTTTTCTTATTTTTAGATTTTTTCGGATCTCGCTTAATTGGTCAGAGGTAATTTGTTGTTGAGCATCACTCAGCGCCTTATCCGGATCAGGATGTACTTCGATCATCAGTCCATTGTAGCCCATGTCCAGGGCTTTTTGAGAAATATCAAAGATCATGTCCCGGTTACCACTAATATGGCTGGGGTCGCAAATTAATGGTATTTCCGGGATGTTCCTTTTAAGTTCAAGCGGGATCTGCCAGACCGGTTCATTTCGGAACTGTGACTTTCGAAAAGATGAAAAACCTCTGTGGATAGCTCCAATTTTGGAAATTCCGGCATTATATATCCTTTCAATAGCGCCAATCCATAAAGCAAGGTCTGGGTTAACTGGGTTTTTGACCAGCACCGGGATATCTGTGCCCTGCAGAGCATCAGCAATCTCCTGAACGGTGAAGGGGTTAACTGTAGTGCGTGCTCCAAGCCACAGGATGTCAATATCATTTTTTAGTGCTTGCTCAACATGCTGGGCGCTGGCTACTTCGGTAGCGAACTGCACCTGAAATTGGCTCCTGGCGCTTTTTATCCAGTCAAATGCTTTGGCGCCTACACCTTCAAAGCTATTTGGACGGGTGCGGGGTTTCCAAATACCGGCCCGTATCACCTTCACCCCTTGTGCTGCAACTTTTTCAGTGATATCCAACAACTGCTCTTCTGATTCAACACTGCAAGGACCGGCTATTAGCCAGGGGTTTTTGTACCTCTTTATCCATTCTCCATTTATCTTTTCAGCACCTGGCATTGAGTCATGTTTTATGGCTACTGGCAACGTTGTTAGTAGCTGGTATTTTTTTATCCAATTGCGGAATAAAGATATATTAAAAAATAAAAAAAACCGGACGTAAAGGCTTAATTTATATATTTGTAGCGGTTAAGAAAAACGTATGAACTTGAACTCTAACATATCATTTGACGACACTTCTGTGGCCTTTCAGGCAAAGTCAACCAAGGCACTGAAGAAGGCCAATCTTATGTTTACCGTTGTAAACAATCCGCTAATGTCGAAGCTGGCGACCAAGTCGGTTAAACTTGCATTCGCACTTAATTTGCCTATAAAAGGAATTATTAAAAGTACTGTGTTCGAGCATTTTTGCGGTGGTGAGAATATCGAGGATAGCAAGCAGACCATTAATGAGTTAGCTGATTTCCATATTGGCGCCATTTTAGACTATGCAGTTGAGGGCGAGGATAATGAAGCTACCTTTGATGCTACAAAAATGGAGGTAATGCGGACTATAGATGCAGCTAAAGCTTCCCCAAATATTCCCTTCAGTGTTTTTAAAGTGACCGGCATTGCCAGTGCGTCTATATTACAAAAGGTTCAGGAAAAGAAGGAGCTGACGGAGGCGGAGGCCCAGGCATATGAGAGAGTTAAGGTCAGGGTCGATGAGATATGCCGGAAAGCTTATGAAAATGATGTGCCCATCCTGATTGATGCCGAAGATTCCTGGATCCAGGAACCAATAGATGAAATGGTATATGCTATGATGCAGAAATACAATCAGAAGCGGGCAATAGTGTATAACACATTTCAGATGTACAGGGTGGATATGTTGGATAATCTGCGAAAGGCACATCACTATGCCACTATGCATAATTATTTCTTTGGGGCGAAGCTTGTGCGGGGTGCATATATGGAAAAGGAACGGGAAAGAGCAGCGGAAATGGGATACCCCGATCCGATCCAGCCTAACAAAGAGGCTACAGACAGGGACTTTGATAAAGCGTTGGCATTTTGTATTGACAATAAGCAGCGTATATCGTTGGTGTGTGGTTCACACAATGAAAACAGTAACTATTACCTGGCGCTTCTTATGGAGAAGCACAGCATGAAGAATGACGATTCCCGGGTGTACTTTGCTCAGCTTTACGGTATGAGCGACAATATATCATTTAATCTGGCTAAGGCGGGTTATAATGTGGTAAAATATGTGCCTTATGGCCCTGTAAAGGTTGTAATGCCCTACTTGTTCAGGCGCGCAGAAGAGAATACTTCTGTTGCAGGTCAGAGCAGCCGGGAGCTGTCACTTATCAGAAAAGAACTGAAAAGAAGGGAGAATTAAGGCAAACTCATTAATCCTTTGGTCAATCGTCACTGGTTAAATTTATTGAAAGCAGCGATGATTGACCAATGATAAATTGCTATTCGTCTTCCATCTTCCCTACTTATCTGTTATTACAAATTCCACTCGTCTGTTTTGAACACGTCCGCTTTCCGTTTCGTTTGATGCCAACGGTTTGCTTTCGCCAAAACCCGCGGAATTGACTTGCTTTGATCTAATACCTTTGTTCAGCAGGTAGTCCATCACTGACCGGGCGCGTTCTTCCGATAGCTTTTGGTTATAATCCTCACTACCCATGGAGCAGGTATGGCCATCAAGCTGGATCTTTACTTTCGAATTTTCTTCCAGAAAGCTGTAGATCTTGTCCAACTGAGGTATTGACTCAGTGCGAAGGGTGGCTTTATTAAAGTCAAAATAAATATTATCCAATGGTATGCGCTGCCCGACTTCTATAGGGTCCATGTGTATGACATAATCAATTTCATCACTTTCGTAGACTACCGAAAGGTCCACCATGTGAGATTCGATGGAAAGGTAGTTTTCTGCCTGAGCTGAGATCTCATATTTTGTGCCGTTGGGAATAACAAAGCTAAATTTTCCAGAACCATCGCTTTTCTGCTTCCATTCTTCTTTGTTTTTATTTTTATCGAATATCACAAGGTTAGCGTGAGGGATCGGTTCCAGTGTATTTTTGTCCAGTACAGTCACATTTAGCTCTACAACGGGTTCTGGCAGGTGAAATAAAGGTAGCTCAAGGCGGTAAATATCAGCATCCAAACCATTTCCTTTGGTGTAGTATGCATATTTAGTATCATAAGCCAGGTGAAAGAAGATCTCATCATCAGGGGAATTGATGAACGGGCCCAGGTTTTCAGGTTCAGTCCATTTTGTCCAGCTATCATCGATTCTTCGCGAAACGAATACATCACTTCCTCCGAAGCCGAGGTGTCCTTTGGTTGAGAAGTAAAGGGTTTTGCCATCAGGGGCCAGAAAGGGTGAGGACTCTTCTTCGGAGGTATTGATCACGTTCCCAAGGTTTTTTGGCGTTGACCATCGGCCATTGTCCTGCACAAAGCTTACGTATAGGTCGCGGTTTCCATAAGTGTCTCTTCTTTGTACCGACATGAGCAATATTTTTTCATTATTGCCCAGGAAGTAATTAGCGTAAGCAGAAAAATTCTCATGGTTTTCAATAATAACAGGCCTGGTGCCGGTAAGGCCGCTATCAGACTTATGAGCAATGGATAAGCCCTCGATCATTTTCCCTTTTTTATACCGATTGCCCAGTAGCAGTACATAACCTTCCGCTGATGGAGTAACACTGCAAATGAAATTGGGACCTTCATTATTCAGGGGCATGCCTATATTTTGTGCTTTACTCCACTCACCATTGTCGTCTCGTTCCGAATACCATATGTCTTCAAGATCCTGCTCGCCACCGATGTTGTTTGGGTCCTTCACGCGACTGAAGAACATCGTTTTTCCATCCGGGGTCAGCAGGGGTTTCAGGTCTTTATAGGGGCTGTTAATATTGTTGGTAAGCTTTTGAGGAGCTACGGATTCATAGATGCCATCAGCTATTTTAATGTCTATAGTTATGGGAATGTCAGAGTCGGATATGGCTATGGCGTCAATGCCATTGTAACCTGGTACCTGCGCCCCGTTGAGCATCACTTTTACCGCCTTTACTTTATAATGGGTTTCTTCCATGAAAAGATTGATGAGGCGACCTTTTAGCGGAATAGGATGTGGATTGAAGGTGTTAATAAGATACTCCCTTCCGGACTCATCATAGGCAAATACTTTCCAGACAGCAGTAGGATTTATTGTCTCGGCAATGGCTATCTGTTTAATGGCAATGGCCTCTTCAAAACCTACTTTAATAAAATCGATCTGATCGGTCTTTTTTGGGGTCCACGCACGGGTAGACCCATCACTTCCCGGCATTATGTTAGGTTCACCAAGCACCTCGTTGGCTTTGTGGGCGTGACCCATGATCTGCATCAGGTGTACAGGGGCTCTGCGCTCCGAGGACACTTCAAGCACCTCAGAGGCCCATAGCACTTTTTGAGAATATGAAAAATTTAAAAAGCCAACAACAAAAGACAGGCAAAATAATATTCTAATATGCATTTTAATATCTTGATTTTGGAGGTGCATGGTCCGCAAATCTCACTGAGAGATGGATTTCATAAGTACCTATGCCACGATTGCTATAGCGTAGCGATGAGGTGTTCCAGTCATAACTGAATGCTACTTTGAATAAAGGACTTTCCAATTCAGCAAGCAGAATAACAGCATCATTGACCCTGTACCAGCTTCCAACTCGCGCAATGAAATATCTGAGATGGCCATTGGCTTCAGTATCTATCTTATAGCTTAAGTACGACCCCAGATTGTTTTGCAGGACCCCATCTTGATAAGCATTCAAGGTATTGGCAGATATGGTAGCATGGTGAGAAATGTTAAATACTATGCCTCCGTGAAATTTATACAATACCGGTAAACGGCTCTCATTTCCCGAGATCAGAGATTCATTTGGGTTGTTCATGTGAGAAGCCGAAATACCTGCATTCATACTATTGAGCAGTTTGCCACTTTCAGGAATCGGATTGTGCCACCAGAATATGCCGGAGTTAACATCAAAAAAAGTAGTGTTTTCCAGATTTCCTACCTCTGAAGAAGCAATAGAGGCATCAAAACCAACAAACGGATTATATTGCTCTCCCCATTGTAGTCCATCAGGATCGATCCTTTTGTTGATCATCCCTACCTGTATGCCAAAAGTGATTTGATTGATGTGTTTATGGTCTAGCGGCAGGTTGTACGCAAAAGACCCATTCAAGCCCGTGGTTTTGAAATTCTTGCTTTCACCGGCCACATCATTGTAAACGGATAAACCTATACCACCAACATGACCGTATGGTTCGGTATGTTCGGATTTGTAGTATGGCATGACCACTGACACCTGACTGGTGGTGTAGGGGAATAGAAGGCTTCTCCATTGCGAACGATGTGCAAAGCTTACCGATATGTCTTTCTCAATACCTGCAAGAGCAGGATTTAAGTACAAGGTGGAGTTAAAGAATTGCGAAAACACGGCATCTTGCGCACTTACTCGTCCGGCTACCGCTACCAGGGCCACAAGGAGGTAAAATTTTAGGACCGTTCGCATCTTACTTCGCCAGGGTTACCGTTCCTGTTTTCTCGAACTTGCGGCCATCATTATACTGCCCGCGTACAATATATGTAAATACATTGTTTTCTTTTTCCTCTCCTCCGGAGGTTCCGTTCCACCCCTTCTCCTGTGCTTCGGTAAGGTTGGTGGTGCTGTACACCACTTTTCCCCAGCGATTGTAGATCTGAAAGGTGAAGTCATTTGGAGAAAGATTTTCCCCATAGACTTTGACTACATTATTGTCACTGTTGGATGACGTGGGGCTAAACACGTTGGGAATAAAAAGCGTCTCATTGGAGATGACCTCAAGTGTTTTCATTTGCTCATCTTTGCATGCACCATTTGACACTTCTAAAATGATGTCATATACACCCGGACTGTTATATGTATGTACAGGGTTTATACTACGGCTGGTACTTCCGTCACCAAATCTCCACTTGTAAGCATCGCCTGAGTATTCCGGAGTAAAACTATATTCTATTCCTGCCAGCATAGGGTTTTCTCCGGGGTCAGGATCAATAGTGAAATGGGCATTCGGACGAATTACCTCCACTGTTTTGGCTAGTTGAAGAGAACTGCAGCCATCTGAAACCACAAGAGTAATGACAATAAAGGTATCGTCATCATGTGTCGTATAAGCGGCCTCCGGTGAGTTGGCATTGGTAACACTGCCGTTGCCACCTGATACAGTCCAGAGCAGGGAAGTAGGTGTGCCCCCCAATTCTGCAGTCAAGGCAATAGTGCCGGGACAATATTCGTCATCCATGGTTATCAAACCTGACAGAGAGGGCTTTTCCACCTGGGCAGCACCGGTAACGACTCCCGAGCAGTGAGCATCAGAAACGCTTACAAGCTCGTAGGTAGCAGCCTTGTCGGTTTCAAAGGTGTAACTACTTTCGGAAGTAGTAACCTCGAAAGTTTCGGTCCCATCAGTGTATGTTACACTCCATGGGGGTGTGCCTTTCATAGAAATGGATATGGTTGCCTTTTCTGTTGCACAGATCTCGCCACCACCAAAAATCGTTGCGGTAGGCGCTGATGATCCAATTGTAGCTGAACCGGTTGCTGTTCCAATACAATGGGCATCAGACACGGAAATTAAATTATAAGATCCCACAGGTACCTCAAAAATGTGAATAGCATTGGCTATGTTCATTTCATAATCATTGATGCCATCCGTATAGGTTATTGTCCATGGACCTTCACCTGTCAATGAGACGGTTAACTCAGACATCTCACCGGGGCATACCTCGGCACTTCCTGATAGGTTGGCGCTTGGGTGCTCAAAAAAGCTCACACTCGCGGTGCCGGTGGCTGTACCGTTCAACTCATTGGCATCTTTTACTGATTGCAGGGAATAACTACCCGCCTGGGTAGTATGTAACATATATGGACTATCTTGTATCGTAATTTCCTTTATGGTGCCCACAGAATCATATGTGAGTACCCAGGGAGCAACCCCGGTCAGGTCGATATTAAATGTAGTTGATGATCCTTCGCAAATTTTTGATGAACCCGACACAGTTGCGGTTGGGGGCACGGCAGTTACCGGACATCTTTGATCAGGATTATCGCTTGCCGTTGATGTTCTGGTAGAGCCATTGGGACTTGTCAGCGTCCAAACCAGGTTTGTGCCGTCAAATTCCACCTGAAAAACATCCGCCTGCCTACCGGGTAAAAAATTAAACACCTGGCCGCGATCCACCGGTGTCGGGGTGAATTTATTATTCTCTCCGGCAGGAATGATAATATTCTCCGTGCCTTCATTGAGATAACCGAAGTGAGCCACATAAGTGTTTTCGTCAGCATTGAACTCCACACATTCCAGTACCGGCCTTATGTCGATATCAGGCGGACATGTATCCTCGATATTTATATTTATACTTCCGCTACCCGTTTCGCCATCTTTGTGCCATACAAAATTGCCAGCGGCACTCATCTCATTAATATCTTGTCCACCGGCACCAATACCAATTTGAAAAGGATGACCCAGTTGCTCTAGCCAAATAAAATTGTTGGGATTGCCAATCTGATAGAAGTATGAGCGGTCACTATTTAAAAGGTAAAATAGCCATGTTTCTACCCTGTCTTCACCCTGCCCGAGGTCAGTATTAGGGTCTAATATGTCAGTTGCGTCAAATTCAGCGCTGATGCCCCAGTTTGTGCCATTTAGCACACCACCGCCGGTTCGCAGCGTCAGTTCGCCATACAAAAATGCATTGTCAGCAGTATGGTGCAATTGGCCGCTCGTAAAGTCAAATATGGCTGATCCTGCTCCGAAAAGGTCTGTAACCGCGAGGCTATGAACGAGGATGCCTTCAGCGGTTGAGGAAGTAGCTGTGTATAATTTGTCGGCAGTGGCAATATCACCACAGACTTGCATACTTGAAGGGCAGCTAAAATCGAGATTAATATTAATATTCATGGTGCCGGAACCGCTACCCAGCGACACCTGATATGATGCAGACGCGCCAAATACATCAATTTCAATATTATTCGCCCCCACGCCTGTTTGAAGGGGGGTACCAATTTCCAAAAAAGCGGCTACGTTAGATGACCTGGCAACATTGTACATATATGATTCGGAGGGATCTAACTCATAATACTTCCATGTGTCAGTGAGTTCTGCGCCCTGGCCAAGATCGGTATTGGGTGTGCCGGATGTCGATGGCGTATATCTCAGGTATATCAACCATTGCGAACCAACAGGGTTATTCGTATTGCCCCCTGTTGTTAATGTCAGTGTACCGGATAAAATGGCCGATGTTTCATCTATATACAACTGCCCCTCATTAAAATCGAAAGTTGTAGATGCGATATTGAAAAAGAGGTATTCAAAATCAAGACCCGGCATAAGAGTACCATGGTCATTGGCTGCACTGATCTCATAAATTCTGGCACTTTGACCCAGATCACTACACTGGGTTATACTTTGTGAATAGCTGGTAATCAGAGGACATAGCAATAGCGCTATGAAGCTGAAGGTTCGGTTGATTTTCATATTAAGGTTTTCTAGTAGGCGGACAAACAATACCTTACATCGATCATTGGTAGTGCTAACACCGTTTTGTCGATTCAAATATTGGTTCTAATAAATATAAACTATTAGAAGGTTATATTTTATTTATACAAAAATAAACAGAAAGTACATGGAAAAGCAAAACATGAAAATATTTATTTTCCGAGATTGAATGTTGGGATTTGGCAGCGAATCTCTATTGATGTTATGAATTATATAATACCAATTCTGGTAACTTTCACCTATCTTTGCAGCTTCAAAAAAAAATGTAGTAATCATAACAACACTATGCATTTAAGCGAACAGGAAATCGTTAGGCGTGATGCCAGGCAGAAATTAGAGGAGTTGGGCGTGAACCCTTACCCCTCAGAGCTATTTGAGGTCAATGTCTCGGCTAAGGAGATACATGAGAACTATGAAAAGCAGAAGATTGACTATAAAAGCATTTCTATTGCGGGTCGCCTGATGAGCAGGAGGATTATGGGCTCTGCGTCATTCGCTGAAATACAGGATGCTACAGGAAGGATACAGATCTACATCAGAAGAGATGATATTTGTCCCGAAGAGGATAAAACACTTTACAACACAGTTTTTAAAAAATTATTGGATATAGGGGATATCATTGGGATAAAGGGGTATGTTTTTACCACGCAGACCGGGGAGATCTCCATTCATGTGACGGAATTCAGGGTGTTGACCAAGTCATTAAGACCACTACCTATTGTAAAGGAAACGGAGGATGAGCAGGGTAATATTATCAGGCACGATGCCTTCTCTGACCCTGAACTACGATACAGGCAACGTTATGTTGATCTTGTTGTTAACCCGCAGGTAAAGGATACTTTTATTAAGAGAACTAAGCTGGTGAATTCAATGAGGGAATACCTGAATGACAGAGGTTACCTGGAGGTAGAAACCCCTATCCTTCAGCCTTTGTACGGAGGTGCAGCCGCCAGACCTTTCAAAACCCATCATAATACGCTGGATATGACATTATATTTGCGTATTGCAAATGAGCTTTACCTGAAAAGATTAATAGTAGGAGGCTTTGATGGTGTTTACGAATTCTCGAAGGACTTCCGAAATGAGGGTATGTCGCGGTTCCACAACCCGGAATTTACGCAGGTGGAATTGTATGTAGCATACAAAGACTACAATTGGATGATGGACCTGGTGGAAGAGATGATAGAAAAGGTGGCCATCGATCTGCATGGTACTACAAAAGTACAGGTAGGTGACAATATATTGGATTTTAAACGCCCCTGGAAGCGATATACCATGTTTGAAGCTATTGAGCATTTCACCGGTATTGATATCTCCGAGATGAATGAAAATCAACTCAGAGAAACGGCCAAAAGGCTGAACGTACCTATTGATGAAACTATGGGTAAGGGTAAGCTGATTGATGAGATATTCGGTGAAAAATGTGAGGGGCAACTGATCCAGCCTACTTTTATTACAGACTATCCGGTGGAGATGTCGCCTTTGGCCAAAAAGCACAGAGCCAAAGAGGGGCTGGTGGAAAGGTTTGAAGCTATAGCTAACGGAAAAGAGATCTGTAATGCATTTTCTGAACTCAACGATCCGATCGACCAACGTCAAAGGTTTGAAGAACAACTGGAGCTTGGCAAACGGGGTGATGAGGAAGCCATGACGCTGGATGAGGATTTTCTTCGTGCTCTTGAATATGGTATGCCACCTACAGCAGGCCTTGGAGTAGGAATAGACCGTCTGTCTATGATCATGACCAATTCTAATTCCATTCAGGATGTCCTGTTCTTCCCTCAGTTGCGGCCTGAGAAGAAAACCAAAGTAGCCACAGTAGACGATTACAAGAAGGTTGGAGTTCGGGAAGAGCTTGTCCCCATATTGCAAAAGTTAGGTCTTTCAAGTATAAAACAACTGAAAGAGGCAAACCCCAACAAACTGTTCAACGATGTATGCGGTATGCGCAAGAAAATGAAACTCGATGTGCAAAATCCGGATATCGAAGAAGTAAAAGGCTGGTTGGAGCATGGGGCGTAGCGCATAGCGCTGAGTGCCAGGCACACTCAGAACTCAGAACTGAAAACTGAGAACTCAGAACTGAAAACTGAGAACTCAGAACTGAGAACTGAGAACTCAGAACTGAAAACTGAGAACTCAGAACTCAGAACTGTAATTATCTGTCAAAGAAGCTTCGGGTTCTGTTGAGTTTCAGGTCCTGAAGCAGGGCGGATTTAACCCGGATGGTGAAGTTATAGTTGGTATAGGCTCCGAATGGCGTCCAGCTCAGGTTCATTTCCCAGCAGTGCAGGTCTCTTGAAATACCCAACGTAGTGACTGTCACATCCTTTTTCTCAAAGTCATAACCACTGTTGAAAGTTACCTTCCATTTCTCGGTTAGTGAGAAGTCTCCCGAAAAGCGTAGTGTTTGAGTAATTTTGGATTCTTCAAAGCCTCGTTTTGTATAGCTGAGGTTATAATTAATTCTGAGACTCCACGGGATATTAAAATCCACATAGGAGTCAGGATTCCCTAGTAAGAAGTCTTTATCGGTGTCATTGAGATTTGAATTCAGAATGCCGTCCCTGGTTTTCTCGTCTTTTTCCCTGGCTTTCGGACTTAGGTTGGTGCTTAGCGCCACGTTGGCGCTGGTCAACTGCCCTATACCACCCCCGTTATTCCAGGCGTATTGATCTATCCTTCGCTGGTAATAAACAGTTTCATCCCTGCGGTTAACGGCAGTGCTGTCAAGCACATATACGTATGGGTCTATATTTCCGGTGAAGTTGATATTAAGCTTTTTATTAAACACTGAAGTGTTAGCGCGAATGCCTATGTTAGACAACTTAAACGAATCGGCCACCACGTTGTATGAGGTATTGAAGCCGAAATTATTCAAAATGGGCACTTTGGTGGTTTGAGATGCAGTATCAGTTTTAGCCTTGATCTTCATCTCAAGGGTGTTATTGACAGATAGTCCTATTGAACCACTTTCTCCTGTAGAAGGGCCGCCGTAGGCAAACCCCTGGTATTTTGATCTGATGATTTCCTCTCCGGCCCTTTCCCCTTCCTCGATCACCAGCCGGTCGAAATAGCCAAAGTGTTTTGCGCCAAAATCAGGCCGGTACGAAAACGAGATACTGGGGTTCATTACATGTCGAATGGCTTTAATATTACCCTTTTTAAAGAAGTAGGTACCATAAAGCCTCGTATTCAGCCCTGTACTGAATGAATAAGTGTAAATCCTGTTAAAGCTCTTGGTTGTGTCTCCTATAATGGCATTATTGGGATTATTAGGGTCAATTATCCAGTTTAGTTTTTCAAAGTACCAGATCTCATCGTAGCTGATGGATGGAGCTGCAGTAAAGTATTTGAAAATCTTGAATGATGTGCTTAATGGGATATTATGTTTGATCCCCTTTCTTGAATTTTCCAGGAATGTGCTGAAAGTATCAAAGTTAAAAGGAGCGATACTATCTCTGGCAGGGTCAGAGCCGATCCGGCCAAGGTTATTTGTCAATTCATTTGTAGCAGCCATGGTGTACCTCAGTGTTATTTTATCCACCCAGGTATTGGATGTGCTGCTCTTACCTCGAAATGGATATATATTATTCATGTTAAAAGACAGTGAAGGCAACAGTAGGTCTACCTGTCCGCCACCGAGCTCTCTTGGGGCTACGTCCTGATTATGCCTCATACTTATACCTAATGAAAAAGGAGTGCCGGTAAATGTTTTTGAATACGAGATGTTTGAACTGAGTTTACGAGTGAGGTTATTAATTCTCTGGTTAGCAGGCTCCAGTTCAAAACCCAGGTAGTTATTCTGGTTATAGGTAGAGGTAGCGGCATTTACCGAAGCGGAAAACCGGCTGCTTCCTTTCGACTGAGGAGCGTGGCTCCATGTTAAACGGTAGTCATTAGTAGAGCTCTCATCCTCAATATTCTCAGAGGCTTTTGTTTTTGTATAGGTAAAGTTAAAGTTACCATTATAGGCATACCTTTTTCGGTAGACGGTACTGAGGTCAACGCCATGGCCCCCTTTGGAATAAAGGTCGCCTCGTAAAGTAGCTTTTACATAGTCATTAATATCAAAGAAGTATCCTCCTCCCCGTAGAAAGAAGCCTCTGCGTCTTTCCTCACCATAAGAAGGCACTATTATACCCGATGCTGCTTTATTTTTAGCGGGGAACATACCAAAGAAAAATCCTAATGGAGTAGGCACATCGTTTATTTCCAGGTTAAACGGGCCTGAAACAATTTTATTCTCAGGGATGGCTTTGGTTCGCCTGGCTCTTATTCG
Source organism: Fulvivirga imtechensis AK7 (assembly GCF_000331535.1). GTDB lineage: Bacteria > Bacteroidota > Bacteroidia > Cytophagales > Cyclobacteriaceae > Fulvivirga > Fulvivirga imtechensis. The sequence goes on from NZ_AMZN01000015.1 coordinate 122,099, forward strand.
ATAGTGGGGGTGAGCGAGGTCGCAGGTGGTATAGGAATTGTCGATGCTGAATAATTCATTTTGAGCATTTTTAAAAACTGTTTGCCCATGAAGGTAGCCTTCACCCTGCTTGGTTACCACTTCAGTTATACGTGCCCGCCCTGTTTTAAAGTTATAGGTGATGTTCTTGGTTTCATAGACCTCTGCACCATTTTTGAATATAGGGTATCCTACCCTTCTCCCCACAGAGTCTTCCCTGCCAACAGCAGAAAGGGTATTTTTATTGTAGTCAATTACAATATGATCAGCACGAAGCTCAATGGTGCCATACACTATCTTGGCATCACCATATAATTTCACGATCTTGGTGTCAACTGAGAAATTTATGGAATCTCTGGCAGAGTAATTGATAGTAGTCTGGATATCACTTTTGGGTGTCTCGGTACTTTTTAGTGAATCAGTAGCAAGAGAGTCTGTAACTATTGCGGTGGAATCGCTGTTAATGGTGGTGTCGGCAGCTATAGGCTTCTGTCCCAATAATTCCTTGTTGACATTTAAATTTTTTTCAGGAGTTTGAGCGTAACCTATAGAGATGAAAAATAAAAAAAGTAAAAGAAAAACACACTTCAGAGGCGCACGGGATTCCAATTTATATACGGTATTTTTCGGTTTTAGGGAAAAATTTACAATTTTGTGTAAAGTTATTGTAATAACTTTTAAGAAGCGAAAGATTGTGAAGAATATTGCCATTGTTTTCCTTCTCTTAGCAATAACCTTGCTAACTTCTTCGAGTGCGGAGAGAAGGTCCGATTTTAAAGTAAAAACCGTTGTAATAGATGCCGGACATGGCGGTCATGACCCCGGTACGCACGGTCAGTTTAGCAAAGAAAAGGATGTGGCGCTTGAGGTTTCCCTCCTTCTCGGAAAGTATATTAAAGAATACTTACCTGATGTAAAAGTTATCTACACCAGGAATGATGACAAATTTGTGGAACTGGAGGAGAGAGCACAGATAGCCAACAGGAATAAAGCTGATGTCTTTATTTCGATACATGCGAATGCAGTCAGCAGGAGCACTATTTACGGCACCGAAACATATGTAATGGGGCCTCACAAAAATGAAGATAATCTGGGTGTGGCCAAACGGGAGAATTCAGTTATTTTACAGGAGGAGGGGTATGAGGAGCGTTATCAGGGCTTTGATCCGAATTCTCCGGAATCACACATCTTATTTTCCATAACACAAAGTGCATATATAGAGAATAGCTTATATTTAGCCAGCAAAATTGAAGACCAGTTTGGTAACAGGGCAGGGCGCAAAAGCAGGGGAGTGAAGCAAGCGGGGTTTTGGGTGTTATGGAGAACGGCTATGCCCAGCGTGTTGGTGGAAATTGGCTATTTAACAAATCCTAAAGAAGAAAAAGAGCTTAATAACAACTCAGTTCAGGGAAATATAGCATCAGGAATTTTTAGAGCCTTCAGGGATTATAAAAACGATATAGAATCATTAAACTAAAAGCGAATAGGTGAAGGTATCAAAAGAACTCAAGGTTGGCCTGTTTATGGTGTTTTCCATAGCCATCCTGTATTTAGGTTTCAACTATTTAAAAGGAATAGATTTTTTTTCATCAAACGATAAATATTACGCTATCTACGAAAATGTAGATGGGCTTAATGTTTCCAACCCTGTTTATATCAATGGTTTTATTGTAGGCAGGGTGAGTGATATTACCCTGAGGCAGGATAAGGAAAATCAAATAGTAGTAGAGTTGGATATCAGCGGTAATATTGTGCTCGGTGATACTGCAACTGCTACCCTTACCGGGGATTTCCTCGGTAATAAATCCATTTTATTAAGCACTGGTGATATTTCTTCTCCTATCAAACCCGGTGATACACTGATAGCGGTCCTGGATAGGGGAATAGCCGATATTTTAGCCCAAAGTGCCCAGCCCGTGGCCAATAGCCTTGAGGTTACCATCAAAAAGATCAATACCATTCTTGATAACCTTTCAGGAAATAGTGATAAGATAAACAGGATGATGGATCGATTTGAGAAAACGCCCGTACTGCTTAATACCACTATTGTAGAAACTAAAAACAACCTGGAAGAAATAACGGCCACATTTAATAAAGTAGGAGAAGAATTGAATACTACGCTGAGGGCGGCCAGACCTGTTCTAAAGAATATGACTACTTTTTCGGATTCGCTAAAGGCTTTGGAGCTGAATAAAACCATACGCGAGACTAATGAAGCTATAGCTAAACTACAGAATGCTATTGACCACTTTACGCAAAGCGAGGGTACTTTAGGGCGATTGCTGAAAGACGATTCTCTTTATGTTAATATGAACAATGCTATTCTAAACCTTGACACCCTGTTAAATCATTTTGATCAGAATCCGAGGCATTTTTTCTCTCCGTTAGGTAAAAGCCCCAAGAAGATAAGCAAAGAGAGGCAGAAGGCCGAGGACTATTAGAAATCTGAAATCTGAAAGGAAATAGGAAAAGGGAGTGGCGGGATTGTTGCGAATTGCCTGTTTGGAATAATCTTTCACTTTTTGTTCAATTCAAACGTTTGCGCGTGCGATGTTTAAGTCAAAAAATGAAGTTGATAAGCTCCGTTCAATTCTAATTTTCTGTTTACTTTAGAGGCTCTTAATCTTGAAGGCTTAATAATATAATGGATATCGAATTCAATAAAAACGAAGATCATATCAAGCAGTTGCTTTACCAACTCAAAACAAAAATCCAGAAAATAAAAAAGGGTGGTGGCGATAAGAAGATAGAGGCTCACCATAAAAAAGGCAAGCTTACTGCCAGAGAGCGGATCGACTACCTTATAGACGAGGGAAGCGGGTTTCTTGAGGTAGGGGCACTGGCAGGTGAAGGAATGTACCATGATGTGGGCGGCTGTCCTTCCGGGGGAGTGGTAACAGGCATTGGATATGTACAGGGCCGCCAATGCATGATAGTGGCTAATGATGCCACAGTAAAAGCCGGAGCCTGGTTTCCGATCACTGCCAAAAAAAATCTTAGAGCGCAGGAAATAGCGATGGAAAACCGTTTGCCTATCATCTATCTTGTAGATAGCGCGGGAGTCTTTTTGCCTATGCAAAATGAAATATTCCCGGATAAAGATCACTTTGGCAGGCAGTTTAGAAATAATGCAAAAATGTCGGCCATGGGCATAGTCCAGATCGCGGCCATTATGGGAAGTTGTGTTGCCGGAGGGGCTTATCTGCCTATTATGTCTGACGAGGCTATGATCGTTGATAAAACGGGGTCTATATTTTTAGCAGGTTCTTATCTTGTGAAAGCAGCGATTGGTGAAGATATTGATAATGAGACGCTTGGAGGTGCAACAACGCATTGCGAAATTTCAGGTGTGACCGACAATAAGTTTGAAAGCGATGAGGCTTGCCTCGATTATATAAAATCTATTTTTAATAAGATAGGCCACGATGAAAAGGCTGGATTTGATCGCATAGCACCGGCAGAACCTAAGGAAAAGCCCGGAGAGATATATGGTATTCTGCCGCATGACAGGGTGAAGCCTTATGACACTCTGGATATTATCAGACGGCTGGTGGATGGTTCTGAATTTGACGAATATAAACCTTTGTACGGCCAAACTATTGTTTGTGGCTATGGCCGGGTAGACGGATGGGCTGTTGGTATTGTTGCTAACCAGCGAAAAGTAGTGAAGTCGAAGAAAGGTGAGATGCAGATGGGAGGGGTGATCTATTCTGACTCAGCAGACAAGGCTGCACGTTTCATCATGAACTGTAACCAACGTAAAATACCCCTGGTATTCCTGCAGGATGTGAGCGGATTTATGGTGGGAAGTAAGGCGGAGCATGGAGGGATTATTAAGGACGGTGCTAAAATGGTGAATGCCATGGCGAATTCTACAGTGCCAAAGTTTACCTTTGTTATGGGTAACTCTTATGGAGCCGGTAACTATGCTATGTGTGGCAAAGCGTATGACCCCAGACTGATATACGCCTGGCCTACGGCACAGATAGCTGTTATGAGCGGTGCCTCGGCTGCAAAAACTTTGTTGCAGATAAAAGTGGCTACGCTTAAAGCCCAGGGTAAGGAAATAAGCAAGGAGGAGGAAGATCAGTTGCTCAAAGAGATTACCGATAAGTATAATGAAGAGCTAAGCCCTTACTATGCGGCCGCAAGACTTTGGGTGGACGGCATAATCGATCCGCTGGAAACCAGGAAGGTGATCTCTATGGGTATTGAAGCAGCCAACAATGCTCCGGTAGAGAAATTTAATGTGGGGGTGATACAAACGTGAGAGATGTTGAATGGGAGAATGATGGAATGATGGAATGAGGAAAGTAGATATTAAAATCCTTAATTAGATACTATGAAAACGTATAGCAAAAGTGACAAAGTAGAATTTGTAGAGAAGCTTAAAAAAAGAACAAAACAAATAGGGTTGGATGCTATTGCGCTTTTTAGAGGATTACCTAGAGCAGAGGAAGCTAGGATAGTCGGTAAGCAATTTTTAAGGTCATCTCTTTCAGTTGGGGCCAATTATAGGGCTGTGTGCAGGGCAAGATCTAAGGCCGAGCGATAAGAGCAATTATTCAGTCATTCAGTCATTCATTAATTTTAGTTAATGCAGGAAAACGAAATAAAAGCGCTGGTTTCTTTACTCGATGATGAGGATGCGCAGATCATTGCTCATGTGGAGGAGAAGATCATTTCACTCGGTGAGGAAGTGATCCCTTTTTTGGAGACCGAATGGGAGAGCAATCTTAACCCCATGGTACAGGAAAGGATAGAGGACCTGATCCATATTTTGCAGTTTGATCTCCTGAAAAGCAGGCTATCAGCATGGTTTGAGCAAGAAGAAGGAGACTTGCTGGAGGGTATGTGGCTGGTGGCAACATATCAGTATCCTGACCTGGAGCTGCAAAAACTACGACAAGACCTGGAGCAGATCTATTACGATGCATGGTTGGAGTTTAAGCCTGAGGCTCATCCTTATGATCAGGTGAAACTGTTAAATAGCGTGCTTTTCAGTAAGCTGAAATTTGGTGCCAACACCAAAAATTTTCATTCTCCGGGCAACTCCATGATCAATGTAGTGCTGGAGACAAAAAAGGGCAACCCCATTTCCCTTTGTGTGCTTTACATGTTGGTGGCTCAGAAGTTGAAAATGCCTGTTTTTGGAGTGAACCTACCAAATCTATTTATACTTACCTACAAAGGTGAAAACGAGAATTTTCCCCAGTTTTATATCAATGCCTTCAATCGCGGACTGATCTTCTCCAAGGAAGATATTGATAACTACATCGCGGAGCTTCGCATACATCCGCAAAGCTCTTACTACCAACCTTGCGACCACAAAGAAATCGTTCTCAGGTCACTGCGAAATCTCGTGAATTCATTTGAAAAAATTGGGGATCACGCCAAATCTGAGGAGGTGAAGACGCTTTTACATGCGGTTTTGAAAGGTAAGGATATCGGTATTTAGTGCTGGCTTGATAGTTGGTTCTTTGGTGCGTAACAAAGGCTGAGCAATGTCTGATCGATAAACGATACTGTATCGATAAATTGCAGACGCATTGTGGGCTTATGGCTCACGGCCGTCTACTTGATTATGCGCTTATTTTCATAAGTTATCATCAGTCCAATTTGATAGTGAAAATTGATGGCAATAATCAATCTTGTCAAGCTGTTGTCAAGTTCCTCTTCAGATAAGTTCTCGTAAAGTGCTTGGGCAACCAGTCCAGGACTTATGTCAATACCTGCCTTAACAACGTCCATGTAGTCATTCATGGCTTTGCTTTCAATGCTTTTGCTTAGACAATTAACATATTTGCCAGCGGGATCAATGACAATTGGGTCATAGGCTTCCTGTTGTCGAACTTTTCCGTTCACAACAGTTGGTGGTACTTCAATAATGGACTCCTCATCGAAATTTGAAGTTTTAACCCATGTTCTTTTGTAAAATTCAGAATTGCGAAACCTGTTCATATCCTGTTTAAAGGCAGGATACCTAAAGAAGTTCTTTGGCAAGTCCCCAGTTGACAGGTCCTTCAAGTATCTCTTATAGGATTCTGTTGAACTCAGTTCGTAAGTTTCCTTGATATGACTTTCAAACTTATCTGCCAAAGAGTTCAGAAGTTCGATATCGTTCAGATTTAAACAGCCGTCAAGCTTGTTGGCATATTTGGCAGTTGGTTGAGATTGACAACTTGAAATAGTCACTAGTAGAATGATGATATACAATATTCGCATGGTTGACTTCATTTATTATGGTTTTGCGGATAACTGGTGAATAACCCCATTACCATTACCTTTCAAATTAAACGATTTATTTAAATCTCGCAACAAATTGGTGGCTCATACATATAGGAAGAAATCTCCTCATGGATTCTTGCAAAGGAAATTATAAGCGGTCGGAAAATATGAGTGAATGTTTAGGGTTGATAGAGCCTGACCTAACCCCTTTTGCTTTTTTATATACCAATCGGTATATTTGTGGAAATGATACGAAATCCGGAAACCAGACAGCTCATTATAGAAAAAACTGCAGAGATATTCAACAAGCAGGGGTATGCCGGTACGCATTTGTCGGACCTCACTAAAGCGACAGGCCTGACCAAGGGCAGCATTTATGGGAATTTTGAAAATAAGCAGGAAGTGGCTGTGGCCGTGTTCAGGTACAACTATGAAAGGTTGAGGAATGAGATCAGGGCATCTCTGCAAAAGCATGCGCATCCGATTGATAAGCTGGCGGCATTAATTGACTACTACTTACACAACTTTGAATTGCTGTTCGAGAATGGAGGATGCCCCCTTATCAACACCGGGGCTGATGCCGATGATACTAACCAGGAACTGAAAAAGGAGGTGACTGAAAGTATCCTGCAGTGGAAAAACGCTTTGATCAGGTTGATTGGCTATGGCATTGGAAAAGGGGAGATAAAGCCAGTAAATGCTGAGGCGCTGGCATTCAGGATCATCGCCACCATCCAGGGGAGTGTCTTTCTGGCAAAAACACTGGGCGACATCCAAGGACTGAATGAAAACCTGAAAACACTAAAAAAAGAAATACTGGACTTGAAGTTATAAAAATTTTTTGTCTGCTCATATACCGATTGGTATATGAGGTTAAATCAAACATCTCAATATGCAGAAAGTATATATCATTTCAGCTAAAAGAACCGCGGTTGGCGGTTTTCTTGGCAAATTAGCCCATATCAACGCGATAGAGCTGGGCAGTACAACGATAAAGGCTGTTATCGCTGATGCCGGAATAGAAGCCAGCACCATCAATAGCGTGTATATGGGAAATGTTATTTCCGCTAACCTGGGGCAGTCTCCGGCACGGCAGGCGGCCATCGGGGCAGGAATACCTGTCAACGTTGATGCCACCACGGTAAACAAAGTTTGTTCGTCAGGACTGAAGGCCATCACCCTGGGCGCTCAACAAATTCAGTTGGGTTTGGAGGACCTGGTGATAGCCGGAGGAATGGAAAGCATGAGCAATGCTCCGTTTTATGCCGACATACGAAAAGGCAACAAGTATGGACATGCTCAGTTGACCGACAGCCTGCTAAAAGATGGACTTTCCGATGCTTATCACGGTTACCATATGGGAAATGCAGCAGAAACTACTGTCAGGAAATATAAAATAACGCGGGAAGCCCAGGATGAATACACCATCAACTCATACGAGAGGGCACAGCGTGCTATCAAATTCGGAAAATTTGAGCAGGAAATTATTGCTGTTCCTGCCTATAAGTCCGGGGAGCTGATTGCTGAAGATGAAGATGTCAGCAAGCTTGTCAGGGATAAGGTGTCGAAGCTGCAGCCAGCTTTTGAAGAAGGTGGGACTATTACCGCAGCCAGCGCCAGCAACCTGAACGATGGGGCTTCGGCAGTGCTCTTGGCCTCTGAAAAAGCAGTGGAGAAATATGGTTTAAAACCAATAGCCGGTATACTTGATTATGCCGATGCTGCCCAGGTGTCTGATAGCTTCTCAACATCTCCCTCGGTAGCCATTCAGGCCATTTTGAAGCGCTCCCGTTTGGCCATAGACAGCATTGATTTCCTGGAGTTGAACGAGGCGTATGCTTCCGTTATCCTGGCCAATCAGAAAATCCTTGGGTTTGACCTTGAAAAGGTAAATGTATATGGTGGCGCTGTGGCGCTCGGACATCCGATAGGTGCTTCAGGAGCGCGTATCGCCACTACCTTGCTATCGGTACTGCACCAGGAAAATGGCACGTTGGGCCTTGCAGCCATATGCAATGGTGGTGGTGGCGCTACGGCATTACTCGTTGAAAAAATCTAAAAAGACATGGAACAAGAAACAATAACTGAAAATAAAGCCCTCACATTTTTAAAAAAACAGGTGGGAAGGCATGCAGAACAGTCTCCTTCACCGCTTATGCGTTGGCTAAATCCCGTTATGCTCTCGGTGCAGGAAGGAGAGGTGGAATTTGAGTACGAAGTGAGACCGGAAATGACCAACCCGATCGGTATTTTACACGGAGGGATAACCGCAGCCATCATTGACGATGCCATAGGGTGCGCTGTTTTTTCTTTCGGAGAAAAGCATTTCTACAGCACCATCAACAACACCATCGACTACTTTGGAGCGGCTCAGTTGGGCGAAAAAATTATAGCTAAAACCAGGATTATCAAAAAAGGCAAGCAACTGATCAATGCGGAATGCGAGGTGTGGAGTACGCGTACCAACAGGATGATCGCAAAGGGAGCATCAAATCTGCTGAAGACGCAAGTAGAAAAGCAAGCATTTTAGTTACCTGTAGGAACAATAAATATACATCTAGCTCATCCTGAAAAGCTACTTTAGGGGCATTTCCATCGCCTTGGTTCTTACTTTTTTCCTTGATGAAAAAAGTAAGCAAAAAAATCAAGGCTGTGAGTAAATAACTAAATTTCAATGCCTTCTACGTACAAATCACAAACTCGCTGCGCTCAAACAGTGTGATTTATCAAGTATCGTGTGGCATTGAAATTCTTAACGTCATTTACTCAAGGCCGTTTTTCAAATCAAAAACATGAGAAAATTCCACTAATTTAAAAGGCTGCCGAGGCAAGGGGAAACTAAAAATTACTTCTCCGCGTACCTCGGCGTCCTCTGCGGTTAAACCTCACTTTACTAGCGCGATCTCACAAACGGATTGCATAATCCCCAACAAAATCTAAATTTGTTTTGCAACCATCAGAAAAATACCACCATTGGATCACTCCGATAATATTGCACAACAAATCCGCTTTGGCGATGAGCAGGCTTTTGAACAGGTGTTCAGGGCTAACTATGCTGGTATGTGTGGCTATGCAATGAAATACATCGAGGAGATCGAGCAGGCAGAGGAGGTGGTGCAGGAGGTCTTTCTCAACTATTGGGATAAAAGAGCAACTTTGGATGTGACGGGATCGCTCGAGGCGTACCTTTACCGGGCGGTTCGGAATTCGTGCCTCAATTATCTAAAACACCAGAAAGTAAAAAGGCAGTATGCTCTTGTGCAAACCGAGGTGCTAAAGGCTGAGGAAAACCAAAGCCAGGATAAGGTCATAGAATTGGAACTACAGCAAAGAATAGATGATTGCATAGCGCAGTTGCCGCCTGAGCGAAGGAAAATATTCAAGCTGAGCAGGGAAGAGGGATTGAAGTATAAGGAAATAGCGGATGAGTTGGGGCTTTCGGTGAAAACGGTGGAGGCCCAGATGGGCAAAGCATTGAAATTTCTCAGAGAGCACCTAATGGAATATTTGCCGGTGCTGATCATGCTGGCGTATGCCAAGACAATGGTTTTACAATGGATCACATATTTATTTTTATGAGGAGTAAGGTTAAAACAGGTTGAAGTTGTCTGATACTATATATAATGGTAAACAGGAATACAAATATCGATGACGAACTGATCGCCAAATATCTGGCCGGAGAAACTAATGAAGAAGAGAGTCTTGAAATACAACGCTGGCTCAACGGATCTTCAGAAAATCAGCGCTATTTCGATCGGCTAAAGAACCTTTGGGAAAAGACGGGGTGGGTAGCGCCACATCAGGAAGCCGATGTAGATGTGGACAGCGGCTGGTCCCGGTTCCAGGAAAAGCTTGGCGACAGAAGAGGAAAATCAGAAGGTGGAACTAAGATCCGGCCGTTATTCGCATACCTGGCCAGAGTGGCAGCGATATTGGTGTTGGCGGTGTTGGTTTATTTTATTTACCACACCTTTTCGAAGGATATCATGGTGGAGCAGGTACTGATGGCGTCTGCAGAAATAAAAACGGATACATTGCCGGACGGCTCTTTGATCTCTCTGAATAAGAACTCCATACTCACCTATTCAGGATCATTCAATACTGATCAGCGTAGCGTTCAGCTCAAAGGGGAAGCTTTTTTCAATGTAATACCGGATAAAAAGAAACCCTTTGTGGTAAAGATTAATAATACCACCATTACAGTGTTAGGGACGTCTTTTTACGTGGAGGCTTATGACAGCCTCGGCTTTATCGAAGTGGGTGTAGAGGAGGGCCGTGTGAGCGTTGCTTCCATGGGAAATGAGGTAGTACTGAGCGCTGGTGAGCGAGTGTCGGTTAATAAAAGAAGTGGAGGGGTAACAGCGGTGCAGGCATATGATCCGAACAGCATATATTGGAAATCAGAGACGCTGATCTTTCGGGATGATTCGCTGGAGGAAGTCTTTGCCACATTGGAAGAGATATATCAGATCAGGATAGAAGTGAGCAATGCAAAGATTCTCAACTGCAGGCTCACCGGTAAATTTTACCAGGAGCCAGTGGACAGGATGTTTGAGATCATCGATGCGAATTTTGGGCTCACATCAGAGCGAGCAGGAGATAGATTTATTATTTCAGGTGATGGTTGTGAATAATACACTTATTCGAATTCTTTTGGTTTCACTCTTTTGTGTTTTGAAAGGATATTCGCAAGATAATCTCCTTAAAAGAAAGGTAAAACTGGACGTAGTGGATCAGAAGCCTGAGGAGCTTTTGTTACGCATTTCCAGCGAAGCAGAGTTTACATTTTCCTATGATGCCTCCATTTTTTCTCAGGAAGAAACAGTATCACTTGCATTGGAAGATGCACCGGTCAAAACAGCGCTGGACAAAATACTTCCAAAGAATGTTCACTACAAAATCAGCGGCAACCACCTCATTTTACTTAAGCATCTTTCCGCTAGTACGCCAGACAAAAAAGAAAAATATCTTATCACGGGGCAGGTGTATAATGCCGAAAACAACGTGCCATTAAAAAATACTGTAGTTTATGAGATTAGCAGCCTTGTTTCTGTAATTACAGATCATAACGGGGCGTTTTCAATGTCCGTACCTACCCAATTTGAGCAGTTAGGGTTGTCTTTTAGTCAGAAATCAGTGCAGGATACAGTTATTTTGCTTCCTGCCGGTGACCAGGAAGTGGTGCTTTCACTGAACCCCGCAAAAAATGTGATACCCGCGGTCAGTATCAAAGAGCTGCCGCTAGGAACACTACCCCCGGTGGAGACTTTATCCTTTGTTCAGCAGGTGGTTTCCAGACAGTCATTGTTACGAACTAAAAATACCGACCTTGCCCTTCAAACGACTGCTCAGGTTTCATTTGTGCCTGTTATAGGCACCAACCTTAAAATGGGCGGATTGATAGAAAATAAATACTCCCTCAATATATTGGTAGGTTATGCACGCGGGGTTGGCGTTTTTGAACTGGGAGGTCTGTTTAACATTATTAGGGAAGACGTGAAAGGGGCTCAGATAAGTGGGTTGGGAAATTTTGTGGGTGGCGATACCCATGGCCTTCAACTTGGCGGACTGTTCAATCACAACAGAGGAGCACTCCGGGGATTACAGATTGGCGGCATCAACAATATGCTAATTGACTCACTAAAAGGCGTACAGTTTGCCGGTATCAACAATATTCTAAAAGGCGGAATGAAGGGGTGGCAAATAACAGGTATCAATAACCTAACCACCGGAAATGTTGATGGCGTTCAGTTTGCCGGGTTGACTAATGTGGCCCTGGAAGATGTGAGAAAGATACAAGTGGCCGGATTGGTCAACAAAGGCAGAAATGTCGAAGGCCTGCAGTTTGCCGGACTGGTAAATTTGGCTAAAGAGGATATTAAAGGAGTTCAACTGGCGGGACTCATCAACAAGGCCCGGAATGTCAAAGCCGTTCAGTTTGCCGGTCTTGGTAACGCGGCAGACACGGTGTTTGGAGCCCAGCTTGCCGGACTTTTAAATCATTCCCGGTACTCGGAAGGTGCGCAGTTGGCATTGATCAATATTGCAGATTCCGTTTCAGGAATTCCTATTGGCCTCTTCAGCTATGTAAAAAAGGGTTTGCAAGTGCTGGAATTTTCCTCTAATGAAATTACCCCTGTCAACATGGCTTTTAAAACCGGGGTAAGGAGGTTTTACAATATCTTTTCGGGTGGATATGGTGACTGGGGTGGTAGCAGCAGATGGAGCTTTGGTTATGGTTTTGGCACAGAGCGGTATCTGACCGATAAATTATTGCTAAACCTGGAATATAACGCCTATTGGGTCAATGAAAAGGAGGCATTTCAAACAGATTTGAGCCTGCTTAACCGGCTGGGTGTCTTTTTCGGACAGCGAAAACAGAAAGGGATCAGTATGTCAGGAGGTCCTGCCGTTAATATTTGGCTTTCGGAATGGCGAGACCCTGATAGTGGCGCTTACCTCACCCAATTGGCTCCTTATAAAATTGCAGAAGAAAATCTGGGTACTACACTTCTCCAAATGTGGATCGGAGGAAAATTAGCTGTTCGGTTAAATTAGACTAGTGCTTTGATACCAACAACAGAGTACACGAGAAGCAGAGTGAGCAGAGAATTTTTATTTCTGTTTTTTCTCCCGGAATCCCAATATCCTCTACTTGTAATTTATAACATCCCTGAAATAAAAAATATTTTTATAGTGTAAGGGTAAACCTGACCATAGTTGTCTTGTCATTGTAAAATCAAAAAATGATAAAATAACTATGAATTGTAAATCAATGAAGATCGTTATTGTGGCGCAGGTGTTTTTATGCATCTTATGTTCAAATCTTCTGCAGGCACAGGACCTGTTTCAGACCGTGCGGGGAAGAATTATCGATCAGGATTCCCGCATGCCCTTGCCGGGCGCCAATGTAGTGGTGATAGGATCGGATCCGATCCTGGGGTCGAGTACTGATCTGGACGGTGCCTTTAAAATAGAGAAAGTACTGTTGGGTAGGATCTCATTAATCATCACTTATGTGGGCTATGAAGAGAAGGTGATCCCCAATATTCTTGTTACCTCTGGCAAAGAAGTGGTGCTGGATGTTGCGCTAAATGAGTCGCTCACCAAAATGGAAGAAATTGTTATCTCGGCAGATAAAGATAAGTCTGAAATAGCTAATGAGATGGCTTTGGTGAGCGCCCGGGGCTTTACCGTAGAGGAGACGAAACGTTATGCCGGCTCCTTTAACGATCCTGCCAGAATGGTGGCCGGCTATGCGGGAGTAAGCGGTGATGCCTCCGGGAATAACTTTATCATTGTGAGAGGCAACTCTCCAAAAGGGATCCAGTGGAGATTGGAGGGCATAGAGATTCCTAATCCCAACCACTTTTCCGATGAAGGCGCTACTGGTGGTCCTATCAATGCCCTTAACAGCGCAATGTTGGCCAATTCGGAGTTTTATACGGGAGCATTTGCACCGGAATATGGCAATGCGCTGTCAGGGGTATTTGATATGAGGTTGAGAAAAGGAAACAATGAACAACACGAGTACAGTGTTTCAGTGGGCGCACTGGGCACGGAGGCAACAGCCGAAGGGCCATTTGTCAAAGGTGGGAAGTCTTCATTTTTACTTAACTACAGGTACTCCACCTTGACTATTCTTGATGAACTGGGGTTGGTAGATTTTGACGGTGTTCCGAAATACCAGGACATATCTTTTAAACTTTATTTCCCAACCAGATCTTTGGGCACCTTTTCAGTTTTCGGATTGGGAGGAAAGAGCTCCATCATTTCCAAAGAGTATGATGAAGAGGATGAAGACAAGCTTCTGGAACAGGGCGACTACCAGGCAGATATGGGCGTGGTGGGAGTAACGCAGTATTGGCCGGTAGGCGCGAAAACTTACTTACAGAACAGTTTGTCGGTGTCTCAAAACGGCAGTGGCTATGTGGGTTATGAACCAGACGATCAGAGCAACCTGGTGCAGTTGGATAATGCCCAATTGGATAAAAATACCATCAAGGCTTCTACAACATTAAATCATAAATTTGATGCAAGGCACAACCTGCAGGCCGGGATCATTTATACGCATCACTATTTCGACTTCTACAATGAATATTTTGAAAGCAGCACTAATAGCTTTGTTATAAACCAAAATATTGATGGTGATGCGGGGCATTATCAGGGGTTTGTAAGTTGGAAATACCGTCCGTGGGAGGACCTTTCTTTTGTCAGTGGAGTCCATGCACATAGCACTACCCTAAATGACGAGCTTTCCATTGAACCGCGGGTAAGCATGAGATGGCAGTTTCACCCCAGGCAAGCGCTTACAGCCAGTTGGGGGATACATGGTAAAATGGAATCATTGACCAATTACTACAGCATCATAACCGATGAAGCAGGCAATGTCTCCAAGCCGAATATTGACATTGGATTTTCAAAAGCCAGGCACTACGTGGTGGGTTATGAAAACAAGCTGGGTATCAACCTGCTCTTTAAAGCAGAGGCCTATTACCAGCAATTGTACAATTTGCCGGTGGAGAACCTGGCCGGTAGCTCATACTCTTTGGTCAACCAGGTGGAGTGGTTTACCGATAGAAGACTTGTGAATGAAGGTACAGGTGAAAATGTGGGTCTTGAACTGACCATGGAACGGTATTTTGCTGATAATTACTTCTTTATGGTCACAGGTTCTATATATGATTCTAAATATAAAGCTATGGATGGAGTGGAAAGAGACAGCCGGTTCAATGGCAACTACATTGGCAATCTGTTATTCGGGAAAGAATTCGAAATAAATAGCCGTGGAGATAAGAAAAAAGTGATGGGAATCAATACAAAAATCTCCCTGCTTGGTGCCAGAAGGTATACTCCTATCGATCTTGAAGCATCGATCGCAGAGGGCAAGACGGTGTGGTTTGAAGACCGGGCTTTTTCAGAAAGGGGAGATGACGTATTTATTGCCAACCTGGGCATCACCTATAGGATTGATAGAAAGCGAACCAGCCAGGAACTTAAGCTGGATATACAGAATGTCACAAACAGTGCAGCCAGGATAGAGCAATACTATAGCGATCTGACTGGAAAGGTTGAATGGCAGGATCAACTTCCATTATTGCCGGTTCTAATATATACTTTACATTTTTGATGCAATGTAATGACATATGATCTTGTCCACTCAGCTCTCAGGCTTAAACCATACACCTAGCTCTTCGCCCTCTGCACTTAGCTCTTTGCCCCTCTATGGGTAACAAAAATTAATAATCTTGATATAGGGTTGATCGCGGGCTGTTGCCAGTGGTTATGCGGAAGCCGAAAAGCAGTAACAGAGTAGGCAAACCATAAAAACCTATAAAAATGAAAAAGTTAAATTTAAACCAGTTGGAAGTAAGAAGTTTCATCACTGCCATGAAGGATGAAAATGGTATTCAAACCGTTAAAGGAGGTATTTCCGGGGGTGCATGCCAGCCTGTAGAGGCTTATCCGGTTGACATAGAGTGGGCATTGGGCACTCGTGGCGGCTGCACGCAGTGGGAAAACATGTGTAACGGTTAATTCCTTTTCCCGGCCTGCTGGATCAGGCCGGGAAAAAATATTATCCGATTTATCTTTAGAAAGCCATCGCACCACTCATCCCATTGCCTGTATTCAAAAGTTCGACAAATGGTTATCTTTATTCTATTAGTTGAATGTACTCCCAGATGACAGATCTTACTAAAATAACTATTCGTCAGGTAGGCCGCGGCGATCTTCCGGCACTGCAGCAAATCGGCAAAACGACTTTTATCGAAGCCTTCGGTGCTGCCAATTCTCCTGCTAATATGGAAAAATACCTGAGTGAAAAATTCAGCATGGAAGCAATAGCCATGGAAGTAGGGGATCCTGAGTCACTATTTTTCTTTGCGGAATCGGCTGGAGAAGCTTTAGGTTACTTAAAAGTGAATTTTGGTGCGGCCCAAACCGAACCTCTACCCGGTAAGTCACTGGAAATTGAACGGATATATGTTTTGGCAGATTATTACGGGCAGGGAGTGGGAAAACTCTTATTCAACAAAGCACTTGATATTGCCGGAGAGAAGGCTATGGATGTAATATGGCTGGGTGTATGGGAAGAAAACCCCCGCGCGATCAGGTTTTACGAGAAAAATGGCTTCAAGGAGTTTGGCAGGCATAAGTTTATGTTGGGTGACGATGAGCAGATTGATATTATGATGAGGCTTGAGATATCCATGATACCGAACCGTTAGATTTACTATATTGCCAGGAAATGATATATCTGGCTTTAAGATCACTCATACCTATCCTGTTATTCCCGGGTTTCATCGCGGGCGCTTTTGCGCAACAGCATGCCTTCAGGCAATTTAGTGTAGATGAAGGTTTGCCTAGTTCCGAGGTTTACAATATCTATCAATCCGATGAAGGTTACATTTACTTTACAACAGACAGAGGTATAAGCAGGTATGACGGATATAAGTTTCGGAATTACTCACTTCGGGATGGACTGCCGGGTAACACAGTTTTCGGTGGTTATAAACACAGCAACCAGACCATTTATTTTTATACTTATGAAGGTGATATCTTCTATCCGTTCGATGATCAGATAAAGGTGATCAGTGTAGGTGAGCTGAAGGAGCAGATGTCATTCCGAAGGGTTATTCAGAATTTAATGATAGACGAACACGGAAGCGTGTGGATTGTGATAACAGGACACGAGAAAGGTTTTTTTGAGATAGATACCCTTGGTCACTTCAAAAAGGATATTCTTCTTCATCCTTCCTCATCTATTCAAATGAAGTATTCCGGTGATGGAAAATATCTCTGTGCCTACTATGAAGACGCGGATAGTACTATCCTGCACTTGTCTGATGGCCGTGCGCTTGATATCACCAGTATTATTAAAAAAGAAAATATAGATACTGCGGATATTCTTAGTGCTATAGAGAAAGGTCAGGCGTTGTACCTCGTGTTTAAATTCGGCTTAATGCACTTAAACACCATCAATCACGACTATATCTACTTGCCATACCAGGAAGAACTGGTTAAAAACATGTATATCGATACGGATAATAGTTTATGGATAGGACATGCGCAGAGAGGTATACTTCGGTTTCCTGATGCCGATCTGAGCAGGTCGCCAGAAAGGCTGTTGGACGGTGAAACGGTAACAGCTTTTTATGAAGATACCGAAGGTGGGAAATGGTTTTCTACATTGGACAATGGCGTTTACTACATGCCCTGGAATGACCTTTACTATTACAATGATATTGATGGAATGTGCAAAACAATTGCTGTTAATAATAATAATGAGATCTGGGCCGGATTTACCAAGGGGACGATAATCAATTATCGCGAGGGAAATTCTCCAAATATTTACAGGCTTCCCTTTAGTGACAAAAGGCTGGGCGCCATCCAATCATTTTGTGAAAATAAAGAACGGCTCTATGCAGTATGCTCTAACCTTGTTTATGACATCACTGATGGAGTTATACAGGGCTCTGAATTTAGTGATGCCTACGTTCGCAAGCTGGTGAACGATGGTGATAATATGTGGGGACTGGGTAATGGTTTCTACCTCTTCAAAGATGATAGCATCAGCTACTCTTCCGAGCTGGAAAATTCTTTTGGAGAGTGGACCACCACTTTGACAAGGGTATCCGACTCGTTGTGTATTGTCGGCTCTTTTTCGGGGCTTTATGCATTTGATGGCTCAGGCGTCAGGCCTTACCACCGGGAGAAAAGCCCGCTGTTTTCCCAAAGGATTAGCGACATAGAATTTGCAGGAAGGAACAGGATATTCTCTACCATTGGCAACGGGCTGCTGATTGAAAATGATTCTGCTATAATACACGTGCAAAAAGACAGTGGAGGAGTGCTCAGCAATGTATGTAATGCTGTATTTGTTGAAAACGACTCCACGTTTTGGGTGGCTACCAATGAAGGTATCAATACCATATTTATCAGGAACGATCCGGACGGTACATTTAGTTATGAAGTAAAAGGTGTCACCAGGGAAGATGGACTGAGGTCAAATGAGGTATACGATCTTCTGGTGAAAGATGACCAGGTTTGGGCAGGCACCAACCTTGGTCTGGTGCGGTTTGGAAAGGACATGTACAACTACGGGAAATACACCTTGCCTGTTATCTTAAATTATTTTAAAGCTGGTGATCAGGAAAAGGACATCTCACACCTGTTAGAGCTATCAAGCGATCATAACAGTATTGAACTTAGCTATACCGCACTGTTTTTTAAGAATCCGGATAAGATCATGTATCGCTACCGGCTGCAACCGGACCGGGAATGGTCCTATACCAAAAACACACGGATAAATCTACTCAACCTGGCTGAAAGAAGATATGATCTACAACTTGAGGCTTCTATTGACAATGTTCATTGGTTTGGTTTGGACAACAATATCTCCTTTATCATCTATCCGCCATTATGGCGCTCTACCGGTTTTCAAATTGGCTATTTTATTGTTGGAGGTGTACTGCTTTGGCTGGTGTTTTATTACCAGTTTTCGATATTTAAGAAACGAGCCGTACTGAAGCGGAAGGCCTTTGAAGCAGAGCAAAAGGCATTAAGGGCTCAGATCAACCCCCACTTTATATTTAATTCCCTGAATTCGATCAACAGCTTTATATTGAATAACGATAAATTGATTGCCAGCCAATACCTGGCTAAGTTTGCCGGGCTAATGAGACAGATGCTGGATAATTCAGCAGAGGTTACCATAGCACTTAGAAAAGAGATCAATGCCCTGGCATCATATATGGCTATGGAGGCATTACGGGTTGAAAACAAATTTGATTTTTCCATTACCCATGATCCGGGGCTGGATATTGATAAATGCTTTATTTCACCCATGCTGATACAACCATTTGTGGAAAATGCGATCTGGCATGGAGTGATGCCTCTGAATAGTCGAAAGGGGTTTATCACTGTGCATTTTACACAGTTGTCTGCCAAAAGGATATTGTGTGTGGTGGACGACAATGGGGTTGGGCGTGATGGGCAGGATAGTAGTGGAAAGCCCAGGCACAGGTCTCATGGAATATCGTTGATCAGGAACAGGCTGGCGATCATCAGTGAAATTCGTAAAGCAGACTACCATATAGAAGCTGTCGATAAGAAGTGCAAGGACGGGAGTGCGGCAGGAACAAAAATCAAATTGGTATTACCGGCTAATTAGGGTGTGAAAGCCTCTAAGTGGCTAAAGAAGAACGTCAATGTTTAAACTACTATGATCAGAGTTGTACTTATTGATGATGAAAATACGGCTATCAGAGCTTTACAAACGCTGTTGCACGAATATTTCGATTACATCGAAGTGGTGGGTACTGCCTCGAGCCTCGATGAAGGGAAAATAGTTGTGCTCAGGCAAAAGCCCGACCTCGTATTTTTAGATATTGAACTCAGGGATGGTACGGGGTTCGATCTTCTGGAGGCTATTCCTGTCAACTTCAAGGTAGTTTTTGTTACCGCATACTCCGAATATGCGCTGAAGGCCATCAAAAAACGAGCATTTGACTACCTGTTAAAACCCGTGGATGTTGATGAGTTGGCAAGAACACTTGACGATATCAAAAGGGAGCTTCAAACTCGTGAAGCCCCAAGGTATCCCGCCAGGCTCTCGATACCCTGTAAGAATGGCAGTCTGTACATACAGGCCGATCAGATCCTGAAGCTGGACGCCAGCGGTAGCTACAGCAAAATATTTCTTGAAAACGGAGATTCGCACATGGCCTCTCATAACCTGAGCTACTTTGAAAAACTGCTGGATCCCGGAAGATTTTTCAGATGCCATCATTCACACATTGTTAACCTTACGAAGGTGAAGAGGGTACTTTTTGAAATGGGAATGATCGTGGTGCTGACCGATGGGAGCTGTGTCGATGTTTCAAAACGAAAAAAGACCGAATTTAATCAAAGAATGGCCGATATACCTAACCGTTAGTGTACCGGTTGTAAAAATTAGTTGGCAAATTAGTGATCCCCAGCCTAGTCCACCTGTGAAGTAATAACGCCCGCTTATAAAGAATATCCATGCACGTCTGAATTTGAAGTTTGCTGCAGGTTAAAAAGACATTATGTTGCAGCTTTAACGCGGAAGCCGAAAAGCAAACAGAGTAGGCAGCTTATTAAAAACTTAGACGAAATGAAGAAGTTTAACCTAAACCAATTAAAAGTACAGAGCTTTGTTACTTCTGTTAACGGAGGAAAGATCGAAACCATAAAAGGCGGAATTTCAGGTGGAGCATGCGTTCCTGCAGAAAAATATCCAAGAGATATTGAATGGGACCTTGGAACACGTGGCGGATGTACTAACTGGGAAAATATGTGTAACGCAACTAACTTCAATTGTTAAGAATGCTTTATGCTTCGGCTTGATTGTTATCAGGCCGAAGTTCTCCGAAAGAACTGTAGCGGACCCCCCCTGTTTCTTCTCCTTAATATATCTTTTTTGCCTCTGAAGCCATGGAATGTGTGGCTTCCGAAGCCATGCCGCTGCTGAAAGTTGGCAGCGTAAAATAAAAAGTAGTACCCTTACCTTTTTCAGTTTCCACCGACAACCGGCCACCGTATTTTTTTACCACCTCATGGCAGATTGCCAGTCCCAGCCCCGTGCCTTTCTCAGAACGTGTGCCTTCTTTTGAAAAGCTTTTGTTGCTGAAAAGCTGAGCCACCTCATCTTCATCCATCCCTATTCCTTCGTCTTTTACAGAAAGGGTGATCAGCCCGTTTGTTTCTGTAGCCGATAGGGAGATGCTGCCATTTTCAGTAAACTTTACAGCATTGGCCAATAGATTGCGCAATACCAGTTTGATCAGATTACGATCTCCTAAGTAGGTTAATGTGGGGGGTATATTGTTGACGAAGGTAATATGCTTGCCCAGGGCAGCTATTTCCGATCCGCTGATATTTTCTGAAACAACCTCATGCAGCGCTACCAGATCATGATCTGCCATTACATTCATTTCCGACTTTGACCACAGTAATACATTATCCAGTATCCCCTTAGTATGCGTTAGTTGCCCTTGCAGGTTTTTTGATTGGCTGTTAAACTCCTCCGGAGTGATGATCTTCTCTGACAACAGGTGTAAAAGCGCCTGTACATTATTGATTGGTCCTTTGAGGTCGTGTGATAGTATGGATAGCAGCAGGCGCTTCATGCTGTCCGAATCCTCAAGTTTTTTATGCGCGCTGTCAAGCAACACCTTTCTTTGCGTAATAACACCATTTTTGTGGATGTTCCACCTTAAAAT
This sequence comes from Fulvivirga imtechensis AK7, assembly GCF_000331535.1. Lineage (GTDB taxonomy): Bacteria > Bacteroidota > Bacteroidia > Cytophagales > Cyclobacteriaceae > Fulvivirga > Fulvivirga imtechensis. The sequence goes on from NZ_AMZN01000015.1 coordinate 143,593, forward strand.
ATTAATTACAAAATATCTGCAATAGGACCCGAGTATGCCGCCAGTGAGCAGCAAAATATTTTGTAATACTACATAGGTGATGATTACCTCACCGGTATGCGCCTGAAGTGAGGTGATATTGAAAGGCAATAGTACCAGTGGAAGGGATAGGAACATAAACAGCTTATTATACCACAGCACAAGGGGGGCGAAGCTGACGGCCAGCACAAAAGCCGTGAAATACAGGTTGTAGTAATCTTGCTGGCCACGTTTTGCCAGGTAGAGCATAGCCATAAGCGCCGCAAGTGTACATAAGCCTAATAAAAAGGAGAGAATCGGTTGATGGCGCTCAAAAGAATGGTGGTAGGTAAGTAAAAAAGAAATGACATAAACCGGGACTATAAACATATACCTCACCATTAAAGTATCGGCTAATACTTTCGTATCGGTGATTACCATGTAATCAATTAGCCCAAAAAGCACAAACAGGCCAAATGTTACACCCAGTCCATACCTGTAAGTTTTTACAGATATATAAGGGTGAAAGTCCTTCCCCAGTAACCTTTTAACAGTAATTGCAATGTTGTTCAAACCGGTTTTATATTAAGTTTTTCTTATTTTTTATAGCCGGTATAACTCTTTTTAACACGTAAGGTTTTAGCAATTTTTTGATTGTATACGGCTCGGTAAAGAAAAGTGACCAACCGCAATTAAAACATGATTTAAAAATGTTTAGTTACTTATCGGTAATAGATGCGATACTTCTGAGAATACTGTAGTTCATCGATCCGTCAAATACTTTCTCATGATAATTTATTTATTTAGTGATTCAAAATAATGTGATGAGTTCCCGTGTTGCCACTAAGAGCGACAATTTTTTGCGGAGCATCCAAATCCATTTTCTTCCCTTGGTAGTGAGATTAGAGGGGTCAGATTTGTAATCTATTTTTTAAACTATAAAAGAGGAGTATTATCTCATGTTCTATTTTTTTTCTGATTTAATTGCGCGACAAGCAGGTCGTGCAGGTTTGTTATTAATTGTTTTAGCAGTGTCTTTTGGTTGTGCGGATGAGGAGGACCTTCTGGTTTCGGAAGAATCCCTACCCCGGGAGCAGGTTTCAGAAGAGGATCAAGCTTCTGATTCACATGGAAGTGATGAATTAACAGGTTGTACAGATGGTCTGGCGCTTAACCGAGTTGCAGGCGCTTCGTTTGATGATAATTCATGCCAGTATACACCTAAAGCCTGTGCTGATTGCGACTACATAGTAGAGCCGGATAACTGGATAGCTGACAATGAAGTATTAAAACTGCCTCCCGGATCCGTTATAGGTATAAAAGGAGCCAACAGAGGACCTGTAACCATAAGAAATTTTCATGGCACGGCAGATCAACCTTATATCATTATCAATTGTGATGGAAAAGTCAGCGTAAGTGGTGATGTGCCGGGAATTAAACTTCATAAGAGCAGCTTTATTCGCCTTACAGGCACAGGATCTGCCGATGACTATGGCATCAAGGTCCATAACACCAAGCCTTTTGGTGTGGTAGCAGAGCTGGGCACAACGGATTTTGAAATTGACCATATTGAGATCACAGCCACCAAAGGCCCGGGAATATCGGCCAGAACACGTCCCGCTTGTGATGGAAGTACAAACAGAGGTACTTTTGTACAGCGGAATACAGTCATTCACCACAACTACATCCACGATACAGGTGGAGAAGGGATGTATGTGGGTGGCTCAAATTGGCATAAAAGCTTTCCGCCACTGAATCAATGTCCCGATCTCGTATTGTATGAGCCTGAACTGGAAGGGGTATTTATCTATAACAACCTGGTTGAAAATACCGGCCAGGATGGTATTCAGGTAGGGGGAGCCGTTGGAGGAACGGAAATATACAATAATGAGATCCGAAATTATGGATTAAAAGGTATTGAAATCCACCAGGCGGGTATTCAGATCAATCCGGGAACAACCGGAAAGATATACAGTAACCTAATAAAAGGAGGTACGGGAAAAGGTATTTTCCTAAACGGGTTTGACAACAGTGTTTATAATAATCTGATTGTCGATTGCAATAAGGATGCTATACATATCGGAGACAGGGACCCGCTTCCTAATCAAAGCTATCGCATTGTCAATAATACCATGAGTAATATTAGCGGCTATGGAGTTATTACTAACTCATCGAAAAGTGTTGACAACGTTTATCACAACAACGTCCTCGTCAATGTAGGTGGTGAGATATTTAAATTTCATAAGGACATGGATTTCGATGTTGATAATAATTACGAGACTTCTAATATTAATGAACTATCATTTAAAGATCCCGCCAGCCTGGATTACTCGTTATTGGACGATAGTCCTTTGATAGATACGGGTACGGATAATGATATGGAAATTATAGGTGATTATATGCTCAATACCAGGGAAGTAGGAGCACGGATAGATATCGGAGCCTATGAGTATCAGGGTCAATAAATTAGATTGATTTATGGGGGCTGTCTCTAAAGGGCAGTCGTCATTCCAAACTTGATTTGGGATCCCCTGGAATGGGCAGAAACTGGCCATGGGACACCAAATCAAGTTTTTTAATGCACTGAAAACCAGTGCTCATAGTGTATAATTAAACGTGAGCTCGATATAAAATGCCAGGTCATCCTATCCCAAAAGTTTTAATAGTCGGCAGTTGGCAAAAAAAGTTATGAGTACTGAGTCGCGAGTATTGAGTAGAAGAAGAGTAATACTGAAAGCATAGCAGCATTATGGTTTCAAATTTCAGATCACGACACTAGTGTCAATACTCAATACTCAACCCAGGGGTCATTCCATTGACGAGTTTTACTTCCTGAGGCTATAGGCTTGAGGATAACAATCACAAAGTTATAACTATGGGAAAAAGTCAAGCTTTCGCCTTCGCGTACGTCAGAAGGAGACTTTTTTGATGCTAAGCACTGTATTGAGCAAAAGTAGATTGATTGCCGGGCTTAGTGTGCATTCTTCTGATACATCACCATCTCATCGATACTGCTCTTGCTTTGTCGGCTGGTTGCGGTTAATTACGCTTTTATATTGTAGATAATATTTCCCGGGGTGATTTTTCCCCTTTTTAAATGCTTGAAATACAGTTTAATATAAAATAGTATTATCTTGCAGATAAACTGCACATTAACTCGAACCAAACAACCCAATTCATGAAACGTGTTATCCACCTTTTTTTCCTCGCCCCGCTCGTGTTCGCCTGCGGTTCTGATGATTCAGTAGATGTCACCAGATTTGAATTATTACCAAAAGAAAGTACTCTGGCCAGTTGTACTGATCCCTTGGCTACAAACCTGTCCACCGGTTTTATTTTTGATGATAATTCCTGCCAATACACACCGGTTAAGTGCTCAGGGTGCGACCATGTGATAGCAACTGATGATCACATTATTGATAACGACAAGCTAAAGCTCCCTATAGGCGCTACCATAGGAATAAAGCCCGGAAAGAGAGGAGCTCTTACCTTTAGAAACTTTCATGGAACGGCAGCCAAGCCATACATCATAGTAAATTGTGATGGTAAAGTAGATATTGCTGCAGAGGTGCCTGGGATAAAGCTGCATGCCAGCAGCCATATCAGGCTGACCGGCACAGGTTCTGTGGATGACTATGGCATCAAGATCTCAGATGCCAAACCTTTTGGAGTGGTTGCGGAACTGAGCACTACAGATTTTGAAATAGATCACCTGGAGATTACCGGCACTCAGGGTCCGGGTGTTTCGGCCAGAACAAGACCTGTGTGTGACGGAAGCTCAAACAGAGGCACCTTTACACAGCGAAATACCATCCTTCACCACAACTATATCCATGATACAGGAGGTGAAGGATTTTACATAGGAGGCTCTCACTGGCATACCAGCTTCCCTGAAAATAATGACTGTCCTTCGCTGACATTACTTGAGCCTGAACTGGAGGGAGTAAAAATATATAATAATATCGTTGAAAATACCGGTCAGGATGGCATTCAGGTAGGTGGCGCTATTATTGGTTGCGAGATATACAATAATGTAGTGATCAATTATGGATTGAAGAATATTGAGGTACACCAGGCGGGTATACAGATCAACCCGGGCACAACGGGTGACATCTATAGTAACCTGATCAAAGGAGGGACCGGTAGTGGTATATTTCTCAATGGATTTGATAATCGGGTTTTTAGTAATTTGATCATTGACTGTAACAAAAATGCAATTCTGGCGGGCGACCGCGAGCCACCGGCAGGTAAGAGCTATAAAATTGTGAATAATACCATGGTCAACGTCAATGGTTATGCCATATATATGAATTCCAAGTTAAGTGTGAATAACATTTTTTATAATAATCTGATCATCAATCAGGTAGGAGACCTCAATAATAAACTGGGTGCGGATATAGATATAGATATTGCAGATAACATTGAGTTCGAGAAGCTGGACGAAGCGTTGTTGGTATCTCCGGATAGGTATGATTTCACTCCTTTGGATGACAGCCCGTTAATAGATGCAGGGCGTAATATAGATAACATTGGTATTAGTATAGATTACCTGTTGAATAGCAGGCACCGCGGTGCCGCCGTTGACGTAGGGGCTTTTGAATACCAGAAAAATTAGCACTTAAGATTTTGCTGTCACCGGTGAACGATGATGGCTAACCTATAGAAAAACGTAGAGGAAATGCCGACCTCTGCGTTTTTTCTCTTCGTCAATTGTGTTGGATCAAATAAAAAAGAATATTTGTTGAAACATACCAACCGGTATGTTCGTATGAATCACCTGATGAGCACCAGAGACCAAATATTGAGCAAAAACTATGAAGCCATGTGTCTGCATGGCTTTCAGGGATTAAGAACCGATAAGGTGATCAATGATCTGGGAATAACAAAAGGAGCTTTCTACCACTATTTCTCCGGGAAAAAGGAACTGGGATATGCTATAGTGGATGAGATCATAGCGCCACATTATATCAGTAATTTCAAACGCCTGGAAGGAGCGGAAAGAGTAATTGATGCTATTATCGAGGCACTGGAAAGCATAAGGGCTTGTTCAACAGAGGACAATGTGCATATAGGGTGTCCGCTGAATAATTTGATCCAGGAAATGTCACCGCTGGACAGTACATTTAGAAATAAATTGAATCACATACTGAAGACACAAAAGGAACTTCTGGCTGATGCGCTTAAGCGTGGCATGGGATCAGGAGAGATTAAGAAAGATATTGAGCCGGAAGAGGTTGCCTTGTACATTCTTGCTTCAATAGAAGGCACGTATACATTAGCAAAGTCATTTCAGAGCAAAAAAGTATTTGATCAATCTATGGACCAACTGACGGGATATATTAAAATGCTTAAGGGGTAAAAAAATTTACCTAATAACATACCAACTAGTATGTATCCATTATGTTCAACTATAAACAACTATTATTATGTATGTAATCACAGGAGCAAGCGGAAATACCGGGCGTATTATCGCAAAAAAGTTATTGGAACAAGGTCAACAGGTAAAAGTGATCAGCCGTAACGAAAGTAATTTAAAGGAGCTGATAGCTTCCGGGGCTATTTTAGCGGAAGGCAATTTGGCGGATGAGAAATTCCTTGTCAGTGCCTTTACAGGAGCAAAAGCTGTTTACGCTATGATACCACCGAAGTGGGACTTACAAGAGCCCTGGAGAAACTATCAGCGGAGAATTGCCGTGGCATTGACCAACGCCCTGCAGGCTGCTGAAGTGCCTCATGCAGTGGCATTGAGTTCAAACGGCTCTCATTTGCAAACAGGGGCAGGGCCGGTAAGCGGCTTGTATGACTTTGAGCAGCTTTTGAGAGGAGTGGAGGGCCTCAATGTGCTTGTGCTAAGACCCGGATATTTTATGCAGAACCTTTTTGCTAATATACCATTGATCAAATCAGCCGGGATTTTCGGATACTCTCTGGACCCTGATGTAAAAGTGCCTATCGTTCATACCAATGATATCGCTCAGGTGGCTGCAGAACGATTGCTGGCTCTGGATTTCACAGGTTTTGAAAAGCAATTTGTGGCCGGAGACAGGGATTATACCATGCCCGAAGTAGCTCAGATTTTGGGCAAGGCCATAGGCAGGGAAGAGCTTCAATATGTGCCGTTCACGAAGAGGATATGAAAAGTGGCATGGTAGCCAACGGGATACCTGAAACCATCGCTGACGGGTATAACGAATTATTTAATGCCTTGAATGAGCGAAAATATTTGAATGATTTTGAACGGACTGCTGAAAACACAACACCAACTTCACTGGAAGATTTCTCTGTAGAATTTGCAACTGCTTATAGCAATAGTTAATAAATGCAGGCTCCCGGCCGGACTGCCAAAATTCGGGAGCCTGCTATATCTCTACCTCAGATAGAATGAGTAATACCCCTCTCTACCCTGCCGGTTCATACCTTCGATGATCACCCGTCCACGGATCTTTTCCAGTATTTCCACCAGCCTTTGCGGATCTTTAATCGGATTACGGTTGATGTCGGTGATGATGAAATCTTCTGTGATACCTACCCTTTTGAGCAGTCCGTTACCAATGTTAAACACCCTTACACCATAGCCGATGCCCAGCATATCCCGCTCTACTTTTGGTACTGTCTCAAACTTAGCGCCTAATGATTCCGAAGTATAAATCTCTCTTTTCAGTATGCTTGTTGTACCTTCTCTGTTTGTCAGGGTTAGCTGTGCTTTACCTGTTTCGTTACCTCTTTTGTAAGTAAGTGTGATTTTATCTCCGGGTGAGTGGTAGCTCAGTTCTTCTTCAAACTGGCTGCGACTGTCTACTTCCACCTCATTTACTTTAAGGATAATATCACCTTCTTTCAAGCCGGCTTTAGCAGCGGTGCCATCGCTTTGTACGTATCCTAATAGCACTCCTCTCAGCTCCACATCGCTGCTGATGCTGATATCAAGCCTGTTGGCAATAGAGGCATTGAAGTCAGACACCTCTCCGCCAAAGAAAGCTTTCTGAACCTCACCGTATTCGATCAGGTCACCTACGATCTTCTTCACAATATCTATCGGCACTGCAAAACCATATCCGGCATAAGATCCTGTTCTGGATAAAATGGCCGTGTTGATACCCACTAATTCGCCATGGCGATTTACCAAAGCGCCACCACTATTTCCCGGGTTGATGGCTGCATCAGTCTGTATGAACGACTCAATAGGGAATTTGCCTTGCAGAATGTTGATTTCGCGACCCTTTGCACTTACTATACCCGCTGTAACAGTTGATGTGAGGTTAAATGGATTGCCAACAGCAATTACCCACTCACCAACCTGTAATTCTTTTGAGCCTCCTCTTGGTATAACAGGCAGGTTTTTAGCATCTATTTTCAGCACGGCCAGGTCAGTAGAAGGGTCGGTGCCAATAAGCTCCGCATTGTAGTTACGCTTGTTATAAACCACTTCTAATCTGTCAGCATTTTGTACAACGTGATTATTCGTAACTATATAGCCATCGGAGGTGTAAATTACACCCGAACCGCTGCTGATCTGAGTTTGTGAGCCGGGATTCACATCAAAAAACCAGTCCAAATAGCTCCTGGTATAAGTTCTTTCGCTTATATTTTTAATGTATACGACACTCTTGGTACTGGATCTGGAGGCAGCTACAAAGTCTGTATTTGCATCAGGTAGTGAAACTCGCGAAGATAGAACAGGTTGAAATGTACTGCTACTATCGTGATTTGCCACCTGTACCGCCCGGATTGCCTCTGTTACTGGCGGAACTTGTTGCTCAGGCTTAACCAAATCGTAGGTGACAGCGCCTCCCAAACCAGCAACAAAGCTCAGAAATATAATTTTAAGTGAATTTTGCATTTTTTACTGTTTTTTCTGGTATCAACAAAAACTATGCTGCATTATAAAACGTGACAAAAATGCCTAAGTTGTACTTTTTAATAGTTAATATCCATTAAAAATAATAGCAAAGGAAGACTCGAGTTGTCATATATTTGTAGATATGGGATTCAGGTCAGTATTAAGTAAGCCATTTGCAGCTTACATAGTCAATCAACAGAAAAAGTGGTCAGCCATACCCGGGCGATATCAACAGCAGATCTTCGAAAATATTATTAAGACAGCCGCTTCTACCGTTTTTGGCAAGGATCATGGCTTTGGTGATATCAGGAATTATGATGATTATCGCAAACAAGTGCCGATAAAAGATTATGAAGAACTATCACCATACATCAAACAAATATTGGAAGGAAAGTCAGATGTATTGTGGCCTGGCAAACCTGAATATTTTTCCAAAACATCAGGGACCACATCCGGAGTTAAATACATACCAATAACAAAGGCATCATTACCCAATCACATCAATAGCGCCCGCAATGCACTACTTAGCTATGTCCATGAAACCGGTAAATCAAAGTTTCTCGATGGTAAGCTGATCTTTTTATCCGGCAGCCCCGAACTTGACCGGAAAGCCGGTATAAATACAGGTCGACTTTCCGGTATTGTAAACCACCATGTGCCGGCTTATTTACGCACCAATCAGTTGCCAAGCTATGAAACCAACTGCATAGACGATTGGGAGCAGAAGCTGGAAAAGATCATAGACGAAACCCTGCATCAGGATATGACGCTCATCTCAGGGATACCACCATGGGTACAGATGTATTTCGACAGGATACAGGTGCGTACAGGAAAGAAAATAAAAGATGTATTTCCAAACTTCGATCTGTTCGTTTACGGAGGTGTCAATTTTGAGCCTTACAAGGCCAAGCTGTTCGAGTCTATCGGCCGAAAAGTGGACTCGATAGAAACCTATCCCGCATCGGAGGGTTTCATAGCCTATCAGGATTCACAAAGGGAGGAGGGACTGCTACTATTGGCAAACTCAGGTATCTTTTTTGAATTTATACCTGCTGATGAATATTTTAATGACCACCCTACACGCCTGACCATCGATGACGTGAAAGAGGGAGTAAACTATGCCGTGGTGATCAATAGCAATGCTGGCTTATGGGGATATTCCATCGGAGATACGGTGAAATTTGTGTCTACGCGCCCACACCGATTGGTTGTCACAGGCCGGATCAAGCATTTTATTTCTGCTTTTGGAGAGCATGTGATAGGGGAAGAGGTAGAGAAGGCGATGAAATATACCATTGCCAAATATCCTGAAACAGAAATTGTTGAATTTACCGTTGCGCCACAGGTTACGCCTAAAGAGGGTCTGCCATTGCATGAATGGTATGTGGAATTTTCTAATCCACCATCAGATTTGTCAGCTTTCGAAAAAGAACTAAATTTGCAGCTTCAGAAATTTAATGCATACTATGACGACCTCCTTTCCGGGAGCATTCTCAGAAATTTGAAGATCATACAGCTAAGGAGAGACTCATTTATCGAATATATGAAATCACAAGGGAAACTTGGGGGGCAGAATAAGGTGCCAAGGCTATCGAATGACAGGAAGATTGCTGATGAGTTGATCAAGTACGAATTGCAAAAAAATGATTAGAATATATCTTGTGCTCATTGTTTTCGTCACCTCAGCTAATGTATCTGGTCAGTACAGAAACTTTAATACTGAGAGAAATATATGGAAGAATGGGTTGATCAAGCTAGAGAATGGAAGTGCGGTTAAAACTACAATAAATTTCAATTTTGTTTCGGGAACGCTGACAGCAAAGGAAGGGAAGGAAGAAATTATTTATACACCTCATCAGGTGCAGTATTTTGAAATTTATAGTGGTAAAGAAAAAGCATTATTTTATTCCCTGCCTTACGACTTTGATGAGAATGGAGAGGTAACGCTGGCTTTTTTTGAGGTAGTTTATCAAAAAAATAGAGACGTGCTTTTATTACGACATGAGCTGGAGTTCAAAAACAAGAATTTTGAAGCAGGCATACCCGCTTCAGCGCACAATTTTGGTAGAGAAAGGGTCTACCGGATTGTTTATATGGCTACAAATGGGAAAATATACCCCGTCTTACAGGCAAGGGTTCGTACGGCTACCTCCTACTCTGTACGATTATGGAGCGATGCGGACAAACTGGCTTCTTATAATGAAAAAAGTCAGTATACCGAAAGTGCTACTGAGGATGAAGAGGTGAGATACAAATCGATTTTGAAAGATGATATGGAAGTTTTATTTCCTGAATCATATTTAAAAATAGAAGAATTCGTAAAGAATAATAAGATAAAGCTGAAAGATATTGAGAGCTGGAAGACTGTAGTTGATTTTAAAAGTCAACTTGTTAACTAGTGTTTTTTAAGAAAACTCTAAGTGGCTTTAAGAAAGCGTTCCCGCCGAAGGGCGGGACGAAGTTACAAAAAGCGGATCGTACTGAGGAACGAGAGCATTTTTGAAACGAGCGTAAGGCGGACATTGGCGTTTTCTTGGAGACACTAACTAAGTAATTTTTAGTGGAAAATAAAAAAAATATAGCTATCCTCGGATCAACCGGTTCCATAGGCACACAGGCATTAGAGGTAATAGAGGCTCATCCTGAGCAGTTTGCTGTGGAAGTGCTTTCTGCCCAGAGCAACTGTGACCTTCTGATAGAGCAAGCGCTTACCTTCAAACCTAATGCTGTTGTGATAGGTAACGAAGCGCACTACTATAAGGTATTTGAAGCCCTTGATAAACACGATATAAAAGTCTACGCCGGGGAAAATGCATTGGCCGCTGTGGTGGAAATGGATACCATCGACCTTGTTTTAACAGCGCTTGTCGGGTATAGCGGTCTTAAACCCACTATTCGCGCCATAGAAGCGGGTAAGAGTATTGCACTGGCCAACAAAGAGACCCTGGTTGTGGCAGGTGAGCTGATCACTGGCCTGGCCAGAGAAAAGGGTGTGAATATTTATCCTGTAGATTCTGAACATTCGGCCATTTTTCAATGCATCGTTGGTGAATTTCATAACCCAATAGAAAAAATTATTCTTACCGCGTCTGGTGGGCCTTTTCGCGGTAAAAGTAAGAGAGAACTGGAAAGTGTCACCAAGGCACAGGCTTTGAAACACCCTAACTGGGATATGGGAGCAAAGATAACTATTGACTCTGCTACCCTGATGAATAAAGGTCTTGAGGTGATTGAGGCAAAATGGCTTTTTGGATTAAAGGCGGAGCAGGTAGATGTAGTAGTACACCCGCAGTCTATCATCCACTCCATGGTGCAGTTTGAAGACGGGTCTATAAAAGCGCAAATGGGACTTCCGGATATGAAATTGCCTATTCAGTTTGCCATGGCATACCCAAACCGCTTAAAGTCTGCATTTCCCAGATTTAACTTCGCAGACTACCCCGCACTGACGTTTGAGAAACCTGATATGGATACTTTTCGTAATCTGGAATTAGCATTTGATGCTTTGAAGAAGGGGGGAAATATGCCTTGTATTCTCAATGCAGCCAACGAAGTGGCTGTGGCGGAATTTTTAAAAGATAGAATTGGTTTTCTTGACATATCAAATGTTGTTGAACATTGTATGAATAAAATAGATTTTATTAACGTCCCTTCTTATGAGGATTACGTAAACACAGATAAAGAAACAAGAATTAAAGCTTTAGAAATAATAGATTAATGGAAGGATTAGTAATGACCGCTCAGATTATTCTGAGCTTATCAATTTTAGTAGGTCTCCATGAGATGGGACACCTGCTCGCAGCGAAAGCTTTTGGAATGAGGGTAGAGCAGTTTTCCATCGGATTTCCTCCTAAAATTTTCAGCTTCAAATACGGAGAGACAGAATATGCGCTGAGCGCTATTCCACTCGGGGGCTTTGTAAAAATATCGGGTATGATAGATGAATCCATGGATGTGGAGGCCATGAAAGAGCCGCCAAAACCTTATGAGTTCCGATCAAAGCCGGCCTGGCAACGTTTAATTGTTATGCTTGGAGGTATTATCGTCAATGTTATTACCGGGATTGCCATTTTTATCTTCCTTACTTATGCATATGGAGATACTTTTATTTCTAATGATGCGGTAAATGAGCATGGAGGAATTGTGGCTTACGAACTGGGGCAGGAATTGGGCCTTCAAACAGGTGACAAGATTGTGAAAGTGAATGGTAAGAAAGTTGAAGATTTTTCAGAAATACTAGATCCTCATGTATTTATGGGTGACGGGGCCTATTATACAGTAGAAAGGAATGGAGAAATGATAAACATTCCTATTCCTGGGAATTTCATTGAAAAAATGAATAACAAAGAGGCAGCGGGTAAGTTTATTAGCCCGAGACTTCCTGCTATTATCGGTGAAATTTCCGAGGGTTCCCTGGCGAAAAGAATAGACCTTCAAAGGGGTGACCAGATAATAGAAATATCAGGTACTGCAGTGGCATATCATGATGAGGTTTATTCCATTATGAAAAGCTACAAACAAGACTCGATCCATTTGAAGATAAATCGTAATGGTGAAGTACTTACTTATCATGAAAATTTCAAGTCGGATTCGATTATTGGTTATTTGCCACATGTTGCCATCAACTACGACCAGGTAGATTACACCTTGGGTGAATCACTTGGGCTGGGTACCGAGCGGGCTTTTGGTATCGTATTTCTACAGATCAAAGCTTTCGGTAAGATGTTCAGCGGAGAATTATCGGTTACTAAATCGTTGGCGGGACCTATTGGTATAGCTCAGGCCTATGGTGGCGACTGGCAGTGGGAACGGTTCTGGAGAATGACCGGGTTATTATCGATGGTGCTGGCATTTATGAACCTGCTACCTATTCCGGCCCTTGATGGAGGACATGTAATGTTCCTTTCTTATGAGATCATTTCCGGCAGGAAGCCGTCAGATAAATTCCTGGAAAATGCCCAGAAAGTGGGGATGGTATTCTTACTTCTGCTGATGGTATTTATTATATTCAATGATATTTTCAAAGTAGTTGGAATAGTCTAAAGCATCAAAAGAAAAACAATTGTGCCACCACCATTTTCTCAAACAGAAATTGTGGTGGCACAATTGTTTTTAGGTTTTTAGTGCTATTTTATAGTTTTATTGCCGAACTGGACCTTGTTTGCCAATTCACCAAAAAAAAATCCATAACCTGCTAGTCCCCGTACGAGTTCCCATAGCCGTTAACTTAAGCACTCCGCTAGGAACTCAAAGCCTGTAGACCTCGTAAAATGATGGAAAAACTCTAAATCTAATCATTTTTTTTCCTGGCATTGAGTTATCACCTCACCCTTGAACAGGCTGAAGTATAAGCACAGAAGAACCGCCCTCTCCTCAAGGAGAGGGATGTACAGACTGCAGTAAAAGCACAGGCTTTTGATGGGGGAGGTGTGAAACATGTATTTTTCTAAAAGTCATAGTTTCTTTAAGGTTACCGCGTATGTCCTCTGGGACTATACATACTGTTAAGTTAGTGGCTATGGGACAAGTTCCGGGGTCCCTGGGAGAGGGTAGTTGGGCTAGAGATATTTCCAAGGCTATGAAAATCTTAAGGGCTGCGATTTTTTTCTGGGCCATTCTATTGCCTGGGTTTGTAGGGTGACCTCTCTGGAAGCCCTTTGCTGAAGGGTCCCGGAACAGGTCCGGGAACAGGTGCAAAGAGGTTTTAGTGCTATTTTATAGTTTATCTCGAATCCTTTATCTTTTCCGAAAGCATAGCCATTTGCAGTTCCAGACGTTTGATTTCCCTTAGCAAATGATTTTTGTCCATTTGCATCCAACTCCAGAGTTTAAGCATTGATTGTATAATAAGACACGTAAAACCACCGGCCCCCCATAAGATCATATTTCTAACTTCAGTGGCATTAAAAAATTCAATACTACAATAGATAAGCAGGATTAAAAGTACGAATGTCATGATCGTTCCTGAAATCGCGATCCACTTCTGTTTGCCCCTGTAAACATCGCTGAGGAGCTCAAATATAGAGGGTTCGTCTATCTGCTCGTAAAATTCTGCTTCTTCCTCCGATAGCACATTTTTTATGAGATCATCAATGTTTTCGTTAGATCTTTTCATGGTTCACCTCCTTATATTTTTTCTTCAGTTGTTCTCTTGCGTAAAATAAGCGGGATTTTACAGTCCCTTCAGGTAATGATAATATCCGGGCGATCTCTTTTAATGACTGTTCTTCAAGATAGAAAAGGGTCAGTATCAATTTCTGATGGTCAGGAAGTGTGTTAAGTGTTACCTTCACTCGCTCAGCAGCCGATAATTCCCCGGTGATGACGGGCTCATCTTCAGCAGACTTCTGAATATCCAGTTCAAGATTATCCATGATCTCATGCTCTTTTTTGTTTTTTCTGATCCAATCTATCGATTTATTATGTGCAATACGATAGATCCAACTGCTGAACCTACCCGTGTCTTTAAGTCCCGGTAATCCACGAATTGCCGACTGCCAGCTTTCCTGAGCAATATCCTGGGCTACTTCACGATCCTTTACTATGAATAGCGCATGCCTCACAAGCCTGGGGTGCCACCTTTTTACCAGTAGTTCAAAAGACTTTCTGTCACCTTGCTGACTCCTTAAAATAAGGAGCTCCTCAAGTACCCTGGCCGATTCCAATTTTTCGGACATTATATCACCTAGTCGTGATTTGAAGTAAATAGTTCAATGTACGTGAAAATATTTTTTGAGGGCACCAGTATTTTGCCAGCGGTTAGGTTTTATGGCTGGACAGTATCCTTGGAATATCACAGGTAATTACGCTACTCCTCTAACTTATCCCGATAGATCTCAAATTCCACCCTGCGGTTTAACCGTTTGTCCGCTTCTGTCACTTCTTTTACAATGGGTTTAGAGCTTCCGAAACCTTGGGCAGTAATGCGGAAATCTTCAACCCCTCCAAAAAACACCAGGTATTCTTTGATAATATCTGCACGATCCTGTGATAGCTTTAAATTGAAATCTTCGCGACCGGCAGAGTCAGTATGTCCGGAGATGCGCAGCTTAAAGCCTGGGTTATCCAATAGAAAATCCGCCATTTTATCCAGGTCTCCGTACATTGGAGAAGTTAAGGCAGCTTTCCCTTCTTCGAATTCGAGGGATTCAAATTTCAGTTTACTGGAGATAGGCGAAGTTTGCTTATGAAGCTGCATCTCACCATCCAGGTAAAATAATTCTTCAATTCTGAAGAATTCCTCCCCTTGTATGATCAGCAGGTAATTATTGTTGTTGATCAGATCAAATTCAAAAGACCCGTCAGGGCGGAGAAATTTTGGCGCCACCTCTATACCATTATCAAGATCAATAATAGACACGATACCCTTAAATGGCTCTCCATTTTCTTCATTGGTCAGTGAGCCTCCTACTTTGGTGGTGGCTCCGGGTTGAGCCTCCATGGGCACAGGAAAAGAATATAGATCCAGGTTGCTCATATTGTTTTCCACAGACCGTGAGTAATAAAGATTTTCTGATCGTGAGTCTATCGTAAAATAAAACTCACTACCCGGGCCGTTTACCAAAGGGCCTATATTTTTGGGCTCGGCCCAATTGCCATTGTCTTTATATGATTTATAAATATCAAATTCTCCAAAGTTCAGGCTTTGCCCATTGGAACTAAAATATAACACATTAAATACATGATGATAGAAGGGGCTTACTTCGGAATTTCTTGTATTAATGATCGGCCCCATATTTACAGCTTTAGTCCAATTGCCGTCTTTATCTCTGGTGGTATAGTAAATATCGGAGAGCCCGAATCCACCAATTCTGTCAGAAGCAAAGTAGAGCGTGTCTTCAGAGTGGGATAGCGAAGGGTGCGAATCCCATGCAATGCTATTTACATTGACTCCCAGATTTTTCACTTTTCCCCAGGTACTGTCGGCCCCCAGAGTGGCCGTAAATATATCACAATCACCATATGAGTCAGGGGAGTTGCATCGGGCGAAAAAAAGTGTTTTGCCGTCTCTGCTCAGCGAGGCTGAGCCTTCATTGTATTGTGTGTTGAGCTCTTTAAATTCTTTTGCCTGTCCCCAATTTCCGTGAGAGAGCTGCGTATAAAACAGATCTTCATCATGCACGGGATCGATCCCTCTGTGATGAGAATTTCTTTTAGAGGTGAAGATCAGGGTTTTATCTGATGAGCTTAATGTAGGCCCATAATCTGACAGGTCGGAGTTTACAAGCTGCCCCATGTTCAAAAGCACACTTCTCGGAGGCCTCAAGGTATCTACCTCCTTACGATAATCTACAAGCTCATAATAATATTCTAATGGAACATAGTAGTCTTTATCATTCGTGGTAAGCGAATCGTAATAAAGCTCTATACTTCTGATGTCGATATCCTCGCGGTGATGCTTGAGTACCAATTTATATAGCAGCTTAGCCTCATCATAATTACCATATATCTCCGTCAGCTTGGCCAGCCTCCATATCCAATGGGTGTCACGATAGAAGTTGACAACTCCGAAGTTTTTCACATAAGAGCGTAATAAAGGATATAACGAGATCCATCCCTTTTCTTCTTCGAGCTTTCTGATCTGCTTTAATTTGCTTTCATTATAGTAATAAGGGACCTTGTTGACATTTGGGAAATTAAAAAGATCAGAACGACTATAGGTGGATATAGTGTCGTTTACTCTTAGTACACCACTGGATTTTAATGTTTTTTTCTTTTGGCTATATGCCTCATGTGCCAGCAATGAGCAAAGCAAAATGCAAAATATCCATTTAATCGTTGTCTTCAAGGCCCCTGCTAATTTCATTACTGCTAATTTGCACGTAATAAATATGTTATAAAAATGCATTTTTTTCAAGAAGTGGTCAAAAAAGAGTTTGGCACACCTATTGACAATTTATAATAGTTAAAGAAAAATACCGATTACTACATAAAATATGTCATATTGGCATATTATACGGACTATTAAGGAAACTCAACTATGTTCAATAACTTCTTTTTTTCTGACCTGGTACAGGATGATTCAGATGAGCTTATACAACTTATTAATCCTGAGGAAGATACCGGTGTACAGGATGACGATTTACCCGATGATATTTCAATTTTACCTATAAAAAACACCGTGCTTTTTCCCGGGGTGGTGATACCTATTACTGTGGGAAGGCAAAAATCTATAAAGCTGGTAAAGAAGGCTTATTCTGGCGACAGATTTATCGGAGTAATAGCCCAGAAAAATGTAAAGATTGAAGATCCCACGAAGGATGATATCTATAAAGTAGGAACTATTGCCCGCATCATAAAAATGCTGGTGCTTCCTGATGGAAATACCACTATAATCATTCAGGGCAAAAGCAGGTTCGAAATAGAGCAGATATTAAATGAAGAGCCCTATATCACCGCCAAAGTGAAGTTGCTAAAGAGTGATTTTCCCGTTGACAATAAGAAAGAGATTAAGGCAATTACACAATCACTTAAGGATTCCGCATCCAAAATTTTGAAGCTAAATCCCGAGATCCCTCAGGAGGCTCAGATGGCGCTTGATAATATTCATGACCTTGGCTTCCTTACACATTTCCTGTCGTCTAACCTCAATGCAGAAGTGGCCGACAAGCAGAAGCTTCTGGAGATTAACGATGGCATGAAGAGAGCTACGCTGTTGCTTGAGTATATGCTTAAGGAGGTGCAACTTCTGGAGCTAAAGCACGATATACAGCGAAAAGTACATACTGATATTGACCAGCAGCAGCGGGATTATTACCTGAGGCAGCAGATCAAGGTGATGCAGGACGAACTGGGTTTTGATGGCCCGGACCAGGAGGTAGAAGCGCTGCGTGCAAAAGGCAATAAGAAAAAGTGGGGAAAGGAGGTTCATAAACACTTCAACAAGGAGTTGGATAAGATCCTGCGTATGAATCCGGCAGCAGCGGAATATCCTGTAGCCATGAATTACGTAGAGCTGCTTTTGGAGCTACCATGGAATGAGTACACCCAGGATAATTTTGATCTGAAAAGGGCGCGGAAGATCCTGGATAAGGATCATTTTGGCATGGAGAAGGTGAAGGAAAGGATAATAGAATACCTGGCCGTGCTGAAGCTAAAGCAAGATATGAAAGGCCCCATTCTCTGTTTGTATGGCCCTCCGGGGGTAGGTAAGACTTCTTTAGGTCGCTCCATTGCCAAGGCATTGAAACGAAAATATGTCAGAATGTCACTGGGGGGTGTGCATGATGAAGCCGAGATCAGGGGGCATAGAAAAACGTATGTAGGAGCCCTGCCGGGAAAGGTTGTTCAGAATATAAAAAAGGCAAAATCTTCTAATCCGGTGTTTATCCTCGATGAAATTGATAAAGTAAGCTCCGACTTCAGGGGTGATCCTGCCTCCGCCCTACTGGAAGTACTGGACCCCGAGCAGAATAATGCTTTTGCAGATAACTACCTGGAACTGGAGTATGACCTCTCCAAGGTGCTGTTTATAGCCACTGCCAATTCTCTTGAAACGATCCATCCAGCACTAAGAGATCGCATGGAGATCATAGAGATAACCGGATATACGCAGGAGGAAAAGGTGGAGATAGCAAAAAGACACCTGATACCCAAGCAAAAGAAGGAGCATGGACTGAAGACTGCTGATGTCTCCTTTCATAAAAGGGCCATAGAAAAGCTAATTGATGGCTACACACGTGAGTCTGGTGTTAGAAATCTGGAAAGAAAAGTCGGGTCGGTAGTACGTCATATTGCCAAATTCATCGCTATGGATGAGGAATATAGTAAAACGGTGACTTCTGATGAAGTGATAAAGATCCTGGGATCAGAGGTTTATGACAAGGAGCTTTATCAGGGCAACGAGATAGCCGGTGTGGTTACCGGCCTGGCATGGACGCAGGTTGGTGGCGAGATACTCTTTATCGAATCCAGCCTGAGCAAAGGGAAAGGAAAATTAACCCTTTCAGGCCAGTTGGGTGATGTAATGAAAGAATCGGCCATGGCAGCCATCTCTTATTTGAGGGCAAATGCAGAAACTTTAGGTATAGATCATCGTGCTTTCGATCAATATGATCTGCATGTGCATGTACCTGCGGGAGCCGTACCCAAGGACGGGCCGTCAGCCGGTATTACCATGTTTACATCACTGGCTTCTATTTACACCCAGAGGATGGTGAAAGAAAAGATAGCCATGACGGGTGAGATCACACTCCGGGGTAAAGTATTGCCTGTGGGAGGGATAAAAGAGAAAATATTGGCAGCGAAGCGCGCTGGCATTTCAGAGATCATCCTCTCCGAACGAAATAAGCGAGACATAAATGAAATAGATGACAGGTATATCAAGGGGCTAAAGATCCACTACGTGGAGAACGTAGATGAGGTATTGGCGCTGGCCCTGCTCAAAGAAAAAGTGAAGCGTCCGATGCAATTTACTTTTGCAGACCCAGTTAATAAGGAGTAAATTTATCGTCTGCATTAGGATTGTTGCATGTTAAAAAAAATTATCACTTTCATTTTTTTTTCTATGGTAAACCCCATGGTGTATGGCCAGTCGGACGGGCAACGTTCTTTTGAGTTTATGAATATTCCTTCATCGGCCAAGCTGATGGGGCTGGGTGGGGTAAACATTTCGCAGGCTAACGAGGATTTGAACCTGGCATACAGCAATCCCGCATTAACATCGGATACACTTTCCGGGATGGTGTCATTTAACTACCTCTCCTATTTTGCAAATGTCGGTGTGGCTTCATTTATTTACCAGCATAGCCTTGGGAAGTATGGGCCGTGGCACATTGGGGTTCATCATGTCGATTATGGTGAAATTGATGGCTATGATGATACAGGGGGCGATTTAGGAGAGTTCCAGGCAGGTGAAACGGTGGTATTTCTCGGTAAGAGTCATCAGGTGAGGCATTTTACCGTAGGCGCTAATTTGAAATTTGCATATTCTGGTATTGCCGGATATTCATCAAGCGCCCTGCTTATGGATCTTGGGGGTATTTTCCAGCATCCGAACATTAACTTTTCGGCAGGGTTGGCAATTAAAAATTTGGGAGTGATTTTAAGTGATTATTCGGAAACCAGTGATAGCAGTCTCCCCTTTGATGTACAGGTTGGCATGACTTTTAAACCGGAGCATATGCCCTTCAGGTTTTCTTTTACTGGTCATCACCTGCACCAGGGTGATATCTCCTACTATGATGCTGGTCAGTCTTCCGGGCAGGAGGAGCCAGGCAAATTTGATAAAATATTCAGACATATTGTTGTTGGGGCAGAGCTACTTCTGACAAAGAATGTAAATTTGAGATTTGGGTATAACCATTTGGTACGGCAAGAGTTAAAGTTAGAGGAGGCCGCCGGGGGAGCAGGTTTTTCCTATGGTCTTATGTTTAGGGTCAAGGCTTTCGAATTTGCTTACAGTCGTGGGGGATACCACGTGGCCGGAGGGGCGCATAGCTTTACCCTTACAGCCAATACAAACATGTTTTTTAGAAAAGGAAAAGTATAGATCATGATAAATCAGGAAAAGTATTTAACACCTAAGGAAATAGTAGCAGAGCTGGATAAGTATATTATTGGCCAAAAAGACGCCAAGCGTAATGTGGCTATTGCTTTGCGAAATAGGTGGAGGCGCATGAATGTGAAAACGGAGATGCAAGGTGAGATTGTTCCGAATAACATATTGATGATAGGGGCTACAGGTGTAGGAAAAACAGAGATTGCCAGAAGACTGGCTAAAATATCCAATGCTCCCTTTACTAAAGTGGAAGCGTCAAAATTTACAGAAGTAGGATATGTAGGCCGCGATGTTGAAAGCATGGTCCGCGACCTGGTAGAGCAGTCGGTTAACCTGGTGAAATCCGAAAAGAAGGAAGAGGTGAAATTGAAAGCCGAACAGGTGGTGGAAGATATTATTCTTGATGCCCTGATCCCGCCTTTAAAAGGTAACGGTGCAGGATACAAGAATCCGGCTTCTACGGAAACTGTAACCGGGGAATTGCCACAGACAGAGCAGGAGCTCAACGAGAGAACACGTGAGCGCTTCCGTGAAAAGATCCGCAATGGTGAAATGGAAGATAGAAAAATAGAGATCAATGTACAGAAGCCCGTAAATGCCGGAGTGGGGATGATTGGTGGAGGAATGATGGACGAATCCTCTATGATCAACTTGCAGGAGATGATCAGTGGCATGATGCCGAAAAAGAATAAAAAACGAAAGGTCACTATCGGGGAAGCCAGAAAGATATTGATAGAAGAAGAATCAGCCAAGCTGATAGATATGGATGAGGTGAAAGAACTGGCCATTAGGAAAGCTGAGAACACCGGTATCATATTCATAGATGAAATAGATAAAATTGCCGGTGGAGCTTCGCGTAAAGGAGGAGGCGGAGGTCCTGATGTGAGCCGTGAAGGTGTACAGCGTGACTTGTTGCCTGTAGTAGAGGGAAGTACCGTCAACACCAAATACGGACTGATAAGAACGGATCATATATTATTTATCGCTGCGGGAGCATTTCATATTGCGAAGCCCTCCGATCTCATTCCTGAGTTGCAGGGAAGGTTTCCGATCAGGGTAGAGCTTGATAACCTCACCAAGGAAGACTTCTACCATATACTTAAAGAACCGAAGAATGCACTGACAAAGCAGTATGAGTCGTTACTTGAAGCTGAAGAGGTGGAATTGAAGTTCCAGGAAGATGCTATGGAGGAGATTGCCGAAACAGCTTTTCATATCAACTCTGAGGTAGAGAATATAGGAGCGAGAAGACTACACACGGTAATGAGCCAGTTGCTCAATGAGTTTCTATTTGATGTGCCGGATAAGATAGGCCCCAATGCCAAAATCGTTGTCACTCGTGAAATGGTGAAAGAGAAGCTTTCAAGCCTGGTTAAGAACAAAGACCTCAGTGAGTTTATACTTTAATTCTAAGTAGTGTCTGTAAGAAAACCCACAACTTATCGTCATTGCGAACGAAGTGCGGCAATCCCCTCATCTTTGGTTAAGAGGGGATCGCTTCGATTCCTTCCCGTGTCGGAGCTCGGGACAGGCGCGATGACGGCAAAAGTTTTCTTACAGACACTATGTAATTTGAAACGCGCTGTTTTTTTAACTGTAGTTTTTAGACTTGTGTTTGTTTCTTTTAGCTTACCGGCCCAAACTGATCATGAGGAGGCCGGCAGGTCTAAATATATTCAACAGTTCCCGGACAAATTTTATCTTAAACCGATTCTGACAGTACGTAATCTGGACCTGAAAATCCGGGACCGTGATGGGAGCACCCAGACTGTAATCTACGAACCTACCACCAATACTTATTTAGGCTTGGGGTTTTATATGTTTAAGCTCAGTGTGGAACTGTCGTTGCGACTGCCGGTTGATGATAAAGACATAGAACGGTATGGTGAGACCAGTGCGTTTGATTTTCAGAGCAACATTTATAGTAAGCGATGGGGAGCAGACATTGCGTACCAGGATTACGAAGGGTTTTATGTGAGAAATCCTGATGATCTGTTTCCCTCCTGGAATAAGGACGGCCCCTTTCCCCAGCGCTCGGACCTGGAGGCGCGGAACTTTCAGCTTAATGGCTTCTATATTTTCAATCACGAGAAATTTTCTTACCGATCTTCCTTTATTCAGGCGGACAAACAGTTGAAGAGCGCAGGCTCTTTTTTGCTGGGAACTACACTGGGCATATTTAAATTTGAGGCAGATTCAGCTCTGGTGCCCGGCAATACTGATGCCGCACTGGAAGAACAGATAAAGGCAGGACGCTTCGCCATACTGGGGTTATTGCCAGGGTATACCTATAACTTTATTGTTAAGGATTTCTATCTAAATCTTTCTTTTTCAGCAGGCCCGGCCAATGTATGGACAAAATATAGAACCGATGCAGATGTATCTACAGATAGCAAGGTAAGGCCGATTGTAGGAGTACGCGCTGCTTTTGGGTATAACAGTCAGAGGTTCTTTTGCGGATTTAGTATGGTCAGCCAGTCTATCAGTTATGATGTTGACAAGCTGGATATCAACGGACAAACAGGAAATGCCAAGCTCTTTTTTGGGTATAGGTTTTTAGAGAAGGGGTTTATGAAGGAGAGGTTTTTTTGATTTTTGAGAAAGAGTGATCATTCTTCTCTCAGGCAAAGATGTCTATATATTAACAGTTAAATACTAAACGGCTGCTCTTTAAAGAATCGGTAAACAAAGTCCATTCATCCAGTCCGGTGATAAGCTATAAAAAATAGCAACCATTTCCCCCTCGCACCAGTTCCCGGACCAGTTCCCATAGCCGTTAACTTAAGCATCCCGGTAGGGATGCAATATTGGTAGCCCGGGGTGAAGCCCCGGGATAGGATTAGATTTTTTTATGCGCCACATTCAAGCTTGGGAAGATGAGAAGGCTATTTTGGCGCATCCATGCTTACTAAGGTAAATGCTTCGAACTCATTCCTGCCATGTGTGCCAAGGAAGCCTGTGTTCCATGGTTGGGCCTTCCTATGGCACACTCAACTTCTCGTTTAAACCCGGGGCTTCACCCCGGGCTACAAAGATTTACCCCCTCTGGGGGCTCGTTATTCTCTTAAGTTAACGGCTATGGGACCTGTTCCGGGACCCCTTCGCAAAACGCTTCTTGAGAAGTAGCCCGATAAACCCAGCCAATAAAATGGCGCAGAAAAAATCCCTATTCTTCGGCTTTACATTGGTTTTGGCGGAGTGTCACTACGGTTAATCCCCCTTCTCTCAGGGGCCCCGGAACGCGTCCGGGGACTAGTGGTTATGTTTTTTTTTATTGAAGAATTGGTAAACAAAGTCCATTCATCCAGTCCGGTGATAAACCATAAAAATAGCAGCTAATTACCCCCTCGCACCAGTTCCCGGACCAGTTCCGGGACCCTTCCGCAAAGCACTTCTTGAGAAGTAGCCCGATAAACCCAGCCAATAAAATGGCGCAGAAAAAAATCCCTATTCTTCGGCTTTTCATTGGTTTTGGTGGAGTGTCACTACGGTTAATCACCCTTCTCCCAGGGGCCCCGTAACAGGTCCGGGGACTGGTAGTTATGGTTTTTTTTATAGAAGAATCGGTAAACAAGGTCTATTCATTAAAACTCCGCATATCGAAGCGAACGGTTTTTAATTACCTGAAATGGATGAAGAAGCGGGGCGCCCGGATAATTTACTCCAAAGAGAGTAATAGCTACTTATATGAAAAGGAAGTTGTGTTTGTAATCACTTTTATAAAACCGGAGGTAAAAACACTTATTGATAAATTTAAAGAAAATGAGTAGCCGCTTACTTCTTCCCCTTTTTCGGATAATCATAAAACAACAAGCTTCCCTTTCCAAAGTCAACTTCTTCCCACGTCTGTACATCAAATGTGCATGCAAAGACTCCGCAGGTAGGTATATTATCGATGCGGGTATTGGCCAGGCTGTTGGCAAAGTCGGTGAAGCCGGGATTATGACCAAAGATCATAAGTGAAAGCCATGTATCATCAGTGTCCTGAACTACTTTCAAAAGACGATTCTCACCGGCGTGATACACCTGATCATTAATATTAATGGCATCTTCAGGATAATCCAGCGCTTTTGCGATGGTTTTGCATGTGGTGAGCGCCCGGTTTGCCGGGCTGCTTACCATCAGGTCAGGAAAAATGCCCCTTGTTTTTAGCCTTCTGCCCATTTCCGGAGCATCTTTCTCACCTCTTTTGTTTAGGGGCCGGTCTATATCGTCCAAATGGGGATGGTCCCAACTGGATTTGGCATGCCGCACGATGTATAGTGTTTTCATATTATGTTTAGTATTGAGATATTAGTATTGAGTATATAGATTGTATTTACGATTCACGATTTTTGATTTACGAATTAAGCTGCAAGTTTTCACTAATAGTGTGCGTGTTTATTGTATTGACGGCCTGCTAAACAGTGATTAACGATGCTGACTACCGTGCCAACTTCGGGTTCCGGGACCCCTCCTTTGCCTACTGCCAACTATACATCTTTAGCCTGTCCCGATCACTAGTGGGGTTGGTATAATTTAGGATGCCTGAAGTTTATGTTCATTTCATATATGAAGATAACCAATGGTTCAATAAAGAGTTTTTGCACAGCCAAAAATTTTATGATAGAATATTTATACTAGAAAAATGAAGTTTTAATTTGGCTGGTAACCCCCGGTAGTATCTTTTTTAAAAAGAAATAACTAGATTTGAATTGATTTTACTGCATTCCTGGTGGTGAGGTCATAACTAACCAAACCTGCAAATGAAGAAAGCAACCATCGTAGCATTTGATAAGTTTACGGATATAGATATTTTTCTGGCGTGGGACTTATTAAACCGTGTACGTTTGCGGGATAAAGATTTTGAAGTTAAAATAGTTGGCACATCGGCCAAACACAGATCAGTTTGTGGCATAGACCTGGACATGCATGGGCAGATAGAGGAGTGTAATGATGCAGACCTCGTATTCTTTTCCAGTGGCCCGGGTACAAGAGCGCTGTATAAAGACCCGGCCTACCTGAGCCGTTTTCAGTTGGATCCGAACCAACAACTTATTTGTTCAATGTGCTCAGGCGCTTTGATCCTTGCAGCCATGGGGCATCTAACAGGCATTACAGCGACAACTTATCCCACCGCAGTAGAAGCTTTACGGGCATTGGGTGTGGAGGTGGTTGAAGACCAACATCTGGTTGTTCATGGTAATATTGCCACTGCGGCAGGATGCCTGGCAGCAGTGGATCTGGTAGGCTGGGCTGTTGAGAAATTATATAACCACAAAGTTAAAGAAGATGTGATCAACTCTGTGTTGCCCGTTGGGCAGGGACAAGCATGCATATATTAATAGCAGTCTTTTTAATAGGCAACCGTGAGTAAGAATATAAATTAGTGTTTGTAGTAATTATTTATACATAAATGGTCAACATTGAAAATCAATTGAAGCAAAATTTGTCCATTGTTGAATTTTTAGGTCTTATTTTGACGGCCCCTAAAGATTTATCAGGAGCGGGTCCATACATTTTGGTACCAACGGGCGTTTTGAGTGCGGCATCCAGGAATACATCGGAAACCATTAACTACTGCAAGGAACACGAGCTCATAGAAGTAAAGCCATTGGGAAGCAAGTGCTACGAATTTCATATCACTTCTAAAGGCGCAGCCTTTCATAGGTCGCAGCGGATAAAGGAAAAATATAGCAGAGAGCGTTAGATTGCTACTTTCGTTCTTCTTTTCTCAGGAGTTTGACAAAGTGAATTTGGTGTGTCGATAGCGTAAGAGGCTATCAGGCTAAAGACCGGATAGCAGTTAGGATATAAGTGACGCTATCGCTTAATGCTCATTCTTCTTTTTTCTTTGATAAGTTGATGCCAAAATTCAGATGGCCAATCGGGCCTACATTAGAGCTTTGTCCTTCTCCGATAGTTACCCCCAAGCCGAGGCTGAGGCTGAATGTAAACAGGCCATTACGCTGAAACCCCCACACAGGACCAAGTGTGAGACCATTTTCTACATCTATGGCATGCGTATTTTTACCGCCAATGGCATCGAATGTATAATGCGCCATCATTCCAAAAAAACTACCGGTATTATTGGTGGTTTTTCTGTCCAACAACTGCCGCCTGGCAAGATTGTAATAGCTGCGATACTGTGCCAACAATGTGGGGTTGATCGTATAAGCCTCATAGGAAGAGAATCCGGAGGAATGGTATTCATAGGCGAAGCCAAAGGCAAAATTTAAAAATAATGAAGACTTATCTGTTAAAGATTGTTCATACGTGAGGCCCGGGAGCAATATATTTAATCCCAATACTGTTTTTTTAAGTCTGGCGCTATCTTGTTGATAATAACTTTGCGCACTTGCATTGTAGTAGCTTGATATTACCAGACCTAAAAGCAATAATTTTTTCATATGGGGTTATTTAAGCTTGTAAAGATAAGTGTGTAATGGCTTTAAAAAAATTAAACCAATATTCTGAGGATCAGTCAGCAGGAAGTAAGAATATGAAGGCTGTTATTACTACCCTTGATGGTGAACATAGAAACCCATTTTTTCAGGATGATCGCTGACCATTTCGTTCGCATTGAAACGCCTGAGCATCCATAGAGCTATTATATCACCCGAGGCCGCCCATGTAAAGAAAACGCCAAACACGATCATCCAGTTGATTTGAAAGATAGTAGCGATGATCACAGGGATGATACCCATGACTACCCCGGGCATAGCGCCTCCCAGTCGATAATGCTTTACTTTTAAAGGTTCGCTGCAATGACAATAAGGAGCAATAGCTTTCCAGTTCATACCAAAGGAAATACTCTTCATGCCCTGTTTGGCAAAGCAGGCCCACGTCACGCCATGTAACAGCTCATGGATGATGATGCCCACAGGCAAAATTAGAAGCAGATGCTTAAAAAACAGCTTCCATCCTTCACGGAAATCAGCATAGCTATAGAGCGAGATGTAGGGACTCGCCAATAACAGCAGCATAGGAATTAGAAAAAGAAAGGCCACCAAATTCATAGAGGAACCCGTCATGGTATACTCCTTTTGTTCGATTTGCCGGCCTTCCACAGAAGTTATTTAACTAGTTTTTTATATTTGATTCTCTTGGGCCCTTCATCACCCATACGTTTTTTGCGATCCTCCTCATACTCTGTGAAGTTGCCTTCATACCAATGTACCTGAGAGTTACCTTCAAAAGCCAGTATATGTGTACAAACCCTGTCCAGGAACCAGCGATCGTGAGAGATGATCACTGCACAACCTCCGAAATTCTCAAGCGCTTCCTCAAGAGCCCGTAAAGTGTTTACATCCAGGTCGTTGGTAGGCTCATCGAGCAGCAGGAGGTTAGCCCCTTGTTTTAGTGCAATGGCCAGGTGAACCCTGTTCCTCATGCCCCCCGATAGTTCTTTTACTTTCTTTTGCTGGTCACTGCCGTTGAAGTTAAACTTGCTCACATACGCCCGGCTGTTCACCTGCTTTCCGCCTAGGTTGATCAGCTCATTACCTCCGGTGATCACTTCCCAAACTGTTTGCTCGGGCTTCAGGTCATGATGCTCCTGATCTACATAAGCAATTTGTACGGTTGGCCCTACTTCAAAAGTGCCTTCATCGGGCCTTTCCTGCCCGGTGATCATTTTAAATAAAGTAGTTTTTCCAGCACCATTCGGACCTATCACACCAACAATGCCAGCTTTGGGTAGTGTAAATTCGAGGTTTTCGTAAAGCAATTTATCTCCAAATGCCTTAGAAACACCATGAGCTTCTATTACTTTATCACCAAGCCGTGGCCCCGGGGGGATATAAAGCTCCAGCTTTTCTTCCCGTTCTTTTGTCTCCTGGTTAAGGAGCTTGTCATAAGCGCTCAATCTGGCTTTTGCTTTGGCATGCCTTCCCTTGGGAGACATCCGCGCCCATTCTAATTCGCGTTCAAGGGTTTTCTGACGTTTTGACTCGCTCTTTTCCTCTCGCGACAGTCGTTTTTGCTTTTGCTCCAGCCATGAGGAATAGTTGCCTTTCCAAGGAATACCCTCACCACGATCCAGCTCCAATATCCAGCCCGCTACATTGTCGAGAAAATACCTGTCGTGGGTAACGGCTATTACAGTGCCTTCATATCGCTGTAAATGCTGCTCAAGCCAATGTACAGACTCAGCATCCAGGTGGTTAGTAGGTTCATCCAGTAGTAATACATCAGGCTCCTGTAGTAGCAGGCGACATAGCGCAACCCTTCTTTTTTCTCCACCAGACAGGTTTTCAGTGATGGCATCAGCGGGAGGGGTACGCAGTGCATCCATTGCCCTTTCAAGTTTGCTGTCAAGCTCCCAGGCATTCAACTGATCCAATTTTTCCTGCACCTCGCCTTGCATTTCGATTAGCTTATTCATGGCGTCAGGATCTTCCATAAGCTCAGGGTCTGCAAATTTCATATTGATCTCCTCAAACTGCCTGAGCAGGTCAACCGTTTCTTTTACACCTTCTTCTACTACTTCTTTTACGGTTTTTTTAGGATCTAATTGAGGTTCTTGCTCCAAAAGTCCAACACTATAACTGCCATCGAAAACTACTTCACCCCTATAATCTTTGTCTATCCCTGCAATTATTCTCAATAAAGAAGATTTGCCGGCACCATTGAGGCCCAGCACTCCTATCTTGGCTCCATAAAAGAAAGAGAGATATATATCTTTTAAAACATGTTTGTTTGGCGGGTAAATTTTATTTACTCCTGCCATTGAGAAAATTATTTTTTCGTCACTCATATGCTATTCTTAATCCGTTATAATGGACAAATTTATCGTTTTGCTCGCCTTTGTTGTGAAGCTCATAACTTTTTTGAAAGAAAAAAAGTAAAGGTTTGTAAACTTTTAAAAAAAAGGTTACGTTTCAGCGGTAAGTTGTAATTATATACAAAGTTGGCTGTTGACTTTGTTAAATAATTTGATATAATATTTGATATAATCATTTAAATTTTATTTTTGCACGAAATTTAAGAGGCAAATCATAGGAGGATTTATCTATGTATTGGACATTAGAATTAGCATCATACCTTGAAGACGCTCCCTGGCCAGCAACCAAGGATGAATTGATCGACTACTCCATTAGAACAGGAGCTCCGTTAGAGGTAGTAGAAAATTTACAAGAACTTGAGGATGACGGTCAGCCTTATGAAAATATTGAGGAGATCTGGCCGGATTATCCGACAAAAGAGGATTTCTTTTTCAACGAGGATGAATACTAATTAGTGTTTGTAAGAAACTCTAAGTGGCTTTAAGAAAAGGTTAAGGTCAAGGCTTGCGAAGTGCCCAAAAAGCGGTAGTCCCGTACAGTTGCCGGGAAGAGTATTTTTTGGAACGAGCGTAACGCGGACATTGGCGTTTTCTTCGAGACACAAATTAATAGTAAAGATATTCTGAATAGAAGGAGCTGACTTTACTTCAGTGTATAGTCAGATCCTGTGTTTTTGCTTTTAATTAGCGCCTCAGCAATTACCAGATCTTCCGGGGTGGTGACTTTGATATTTTCATAACTTCCTTCGAATAGCGAGATTTTATTCCCGGCTTTTTCAGCTACGCTGGCATCGTCTGTCAGGTCGGCTGTTTCCTTTATCTTGTACGCATTTTTGATCATTTGCAGGTCAAACGTCTGTGGTGTTTGTATCAGCCTGTAGTTTGAGCGGTCAACGGCCTTTGTGGTATCCTGATCGGTCACTCTCAGCGACTCTTTCAAACCCACTGCTGCTATGGCGCTTTTGTGTATTGCGGCCAACCTGAATGATGCTCCGATCATATCTGCACTGATCAGTGGGCGTACACCATCATGAATAGCCACCAAACCTGCGGCATCTGTAATTTGATCCAGTCCGTTTTTTACCGACTGAAACCGGGACTCACCACCCGCGGTAATGGCCACAGGCTTGTCAAAGTTGTGCTTCAGGCACAGATCTCGCCAGGTGGGAATATCATCTTCAGGTAGTACGAGTATGAGGTGAATATTTTTTGAATAATTAAAAAAGGCGTTGACAGTATGCATGAGTATTGGAAGGCCATTGAGAGGGATGAACTGCTTTGGTGTTAAGCTATTCATTCTCGTGCCTTTACCACCGGCAACTATGATTGCGAACTCCTTCATATCAGTTTAAAGTAAAAAGAGTCCGTCTCAAAAGCCAACGCGTCATTCCAAAACTTGATTTTGGAATCCCCTAGAAATTCGTAGAAACCAATCGGGGGCTCCTGATCCTGATTTCAGGATGACGTCAGAAGTAGGCTTTTGAGATGGCCTACTTTTATATTAATCATGCGTTATTATATGATCAGCATGGCATCACCATAGGTGAGAAACCTGTATTTTTCTTTGATAGCGGTTTCATAAGCCTTCATTATAAGGTCATAGCCACCGAAAGCAGATGCCATCATCAATAAAGTAGACTCCGGCATGTGGAAGTTAGTGATCATAGCATTGCAGATCTTGAAATCGTAAGGAGGGAAGATAAACTTATCCGTCCATCCTTCCTTAGGCTTTAACCTGCCATTAGCCGACACGGAAGACTCGAGCGCCCTCATGGAGGTGGTGCCTACCGCACATACACGCTTTTTATTATCGAGTGCATGGTTTACAGTACTTACGGTCTCTTCACTCACTCTGAAATTCTCAGAGTCCATTTTATGTTTGGTCAGATCCTCAACATCTACAGGACGGAAAGTTCCCAATCCGATGTGCAGTGTTATTGCAGACATCTTTACATTTTTGATCTCCAGCCTTTTTAGCAATTGCCGGGTGAAGTGTAGTCCTGCAGTTGGGGCCGCAACAGCGCCCTTATGCTTGGCATAAATGGTTTGAAACCTTTCGCGATCCTCAGGCTCCGTTTCTCTTTTAATATATTTTGGGAGGGGAGTTTCTCCCAAACTGTCTATGGTCTTATAGAATTCCTCGTCAGAGCCATCATATAAAAATCGGATAGTCCTGCCCCTGGAAGTTGTATTGTCAATTACTTCAGCTACAAGGTCACCCTCTCCAAAGTATAGTTTATTACCTACTCTGATCTTACGAGCAGGATCTACCAATACATCCCAGAGGTGCATTTCCTGGTTAAGCTCTCTTAGTAAGAATACCTCTATTTTAGCGCCTGTCTTCTCCTTATTGCCATATAGTCTGGCGGGAAAAACCTGGGTATCGTTGGTCACCAGCACGTCTCCATCGCCGAAATATTCTACTATATCTTTAAATGATCGGTGTTCTATCTCTTTGGTATCCTTATGCACTACCATTAGGCGAGATTCATCCCTGTTTTCAGCCGGATATAAGGCAACCAGTCCGGTCGGTAGATCAAACTTGAATTCTGATAATTTCATATTTAATATTACGGTATTAAATAAAAGGGTTAGTTTTTAAAATTAGCTTGCAAAGATAAAAGATATTATTGAGAAATTTGCCTTTTAAAAAAGATATACTTTAAATAAAGAAAAATAAATAGTGCTGGTACTAAGACTAATTTTGGAAAGCTTCAGGTTTGCCTGGAATGCCTTAAAAATGAACCTGTTAAGGACAATTCTTTCGTTACTTGGAGTAACAATTGGCATTTTTGCTATTATTTCGGTATTCACCCTGGTGGATTCGCTGGAGAAGAATATCCGGGAGAGCTTTGCCTTTCTTGGAGCTGGAGTAATATATGTTGGAAAGTGGCCTTATACACCTGATGCCAGTGGTGTGTACCGTTGGTGGGACTTCTGGAGAAGGCCAAATACCAGCTATAATGAATTCAAATTCTTACAGGAGAACCTGTCATCTCAAAGTGGTATTTCTATTTACGCAAGAAGAGGTGGTGTAACTCTGAAAAGAGGAAGCAATAGCCTTGGAGATATTACACTTATCGGTGCAAGCACAGGCTATACCGACATTTTTGAAACTGATATTGAAATGGGTAGGTATTTTACAGTTACCGAAATAGAATCAGGAAGAAATGTGGCTATAATTGGTAGCAATCTGGCCAGCGCACTCTTTCCTCGCGGAGAAAGCCCTGTTGGAAAGGAGGTTAAGCTGAGCAGTCTGAAGTTTACCGTAGTTGGTGTTATTAAAAAGGAGGGAGAGAGCTTCTTAGGTACGCCCAGTAATGACGATAACTGTATTATCCCCTATAATTCGTTTCGTAAAATTTATCAGACTGGCACAGGCGCCTGGGATGAAATTGAATCGAATATCGGAGTGAAGGGTATGGAAAATGATGTAGGGCTCGTAGAATTGGAATATGAGATCACGGGTCTACTAAGAAGTAAGAGGGGACTTAAGCCTAAAGAAAAAGACAATTTTGCATTAAACAGACCGGAAGCCATTGCCAATGCAATTGGAAGTGTATTTGATGTTTTTGGTATAGCAGGGTGGATTATTGGAGGGTTTTCAATACTCGTGGGAGGTTTCGGGATCGCCAATATCATGTTCGTTTCGGTAAAGGAAAGGACCAATATCATTGGAATTCAAAAATCGCTGGGCGCTAAAAATTATTTTATCTTATTTCAGTTTCTGTTTGAATCTATTTTTCTAAGCGTGATCGGGGGAGCTGCAGGCTTGGTGTTGGTAGTATTTATTACGTTCATACCTATGGGTAGTATGGAAGTAACGCTTACCTTGAAGAACATTGTTTTGGGATTGGGCGTTTCTGCAGCGATAGGCACTGTTTCGGGAATTATACCCGCGGCATTGGCAGCACGACTGGACCCGGTGATCGCTATCAGGTCGAATTAAATGAGTTTACAGTTCTCAGTTCACAGTATGATCTGACCAGTGACCAGTATAGCCTGTATTTTTCTAAAGTTTGGCATAGAGGGCTCAGAAATGAAACGATATTCAACCTGGTTTCCTTACCCCCCTCTTTTTCGGTAATTTGAAATTTTACGCTGATTTGATGCGATCAGCAAGTATAATGCTTGCAACACCTTACCCACCAAAATCCTGCAAGTTCTACTACTCTCTGTAAATCCCTCTCCTTTCTCGCTTCGCGAAGCTTTCTGCGGATCAAGGGAGGAGAGGGTGATACTGCTGAGCAAATATTTCAGCCCGTTATGGATGGGTGTAAGCAGGCCAAACTTTTAACTTCTCAGGTCCGCAACTTCACCTGACCCGAACCGATAGACATGAAAAAACTCAGAACTGAGAACTGTAAACTGAGAAACGAGAACTGAGAACTCAGAACTGAGAACTGAGAACTGAGAACTCAGAACTGAGAACTATAAACCCCTACTCCTGTGCCGGAATAGGTTTTTCCAGATCCTCACCTTTGATCTGGGCTTTAATCTTTCCTTCCAACTCCTCCATAAGTTCAGGATTATCTTCAAGCAACGCTTTTACTGCGTCTCTACCCTGCCCTAATTTATTGCCATCGTAGGAAAACCATGAGCCTGCCTTTTTAATAATATCAAGTTCAACCCCCAGGTCAATTACTTCTCCGACCTTAGAGATGCCCTTTCCATACATGATGTCGAACTCTACAACTTTAAACGGAGGAGCTACCTTATTTTTTACCACCTTAACACGCGTACGGTTTCCGGTGATATCGTTAGCTCCTTCTTTGATCTGCCCGATCCTTCTGATATCCAGCCTTACAGAGGCGTAGAATTTCAAAGCGTTACCTCCTGTGGTTGTTTCAGGGTTGCCAAACATCACTCCGATCTTTTCCCTCAACTGGTTGATGAAAATACATGAGCAGCCGGTTTTATTAATAGTACCTGTTAATTTTCTCAATGCTTGCGACATAAGCCTGGCCTGCAATCCCATTTTGCTATCACCCATTTCACCTTCCAGCTCACCTTTTGGAACAAGAGCAGCTACCGAGTCGATTACAATAATATCGATTGCTCCGGAGCGGATCAGGTGCTCGGCAATTTCAAGCGCCTGTTCACCACTATCAGGTTGTGATATTAAAAGGTTTTCAGTGTCAATACCGAGTTTTTCGGCATACACTCTGTCAAAAGCATGTTCGGCATCTATGAATGCCGCCAAACCACCATTTTTTTGCGCTTCTGCAATGCAGTGCATTGAAAGCGTAGTTTTACCTGACGATTCAGGTCCATATATTTCAATTATCCTTCCACGCGGAATACCACCGACACCCAAGGCGATATCAAGGCTCAAAGAACCGGTAGAAATGGCCGGAACATCTACTACCCTCTCATCGCTAAGTTTCATTACTGCACCTTTGCCGTAAGTCTTTTCCAGTTTGTCAATTGTTAATTGAAGCGCTTTTAATTTTTCGTCCTTTTCAGCCATTACTATTGTAGTTGTTTTGTCGTCAAAGTGGTGAAGTTAATAAGTTCTGGGCATAAATATGGAATGGTAGCTTAAAATTGTTTCGGCATCCGCCTGCTTTTTAAGGGCTCTTTTTTATATTGCGGCAAAACCCCTGGTATGAAAGTCATTCTGAGCCTGTTACTACTTTTAGCAGCATCTCTACACGTTAGTGCACAATTAAACAATCAAATATTCGAGCAGCGATTAAGAATGGACCCGGCGGACTCCAATGCCCTCTTTTTTGGTTTAAATACATTGGGCTTCACAAAGAATAATGAATACTTTAATAATATAGCCGATGGCTATACCTTATTCGGTTATCAGCTTAATCCATATCTTACTTACTATGTCACTCCGCATTTCAGAGTTGACGCAGGGATATATTTACAAAAGGATTTTGGAGCTAACGGATATCAGGAAATTGTACCTACTTTTTCTTTTAAGTACCTACACAATGGTATTGCCATAATATTCGGAAACCTGGAAGGAAGTATCTCACATAGACTTATAGAGCCGTTATATGATTTTGAAAAGGTGCTGGTAGACCGCCAGGAAACAGGGATACAACTATTGGTTGAAAATGAAAGACTGTTTCTCGATGGGTGGATAGATTGGCAAAATATGATCTACAAAGGTGATAATGACCAGGAGAGGGTGACGGGTGGTTTATCGCTGAATTATAAGGTTAAACAATTGCCCCGTTGGAATATAGAGCTTCCCGTCCAATTTTTGGTGACACACGTAGGAGGACAGATTGATAGCAGCCCTGCGCCCCTACAGACCTATATTAATACGGCTACAGGTGTTGGCCTTCAACATACATTTGGAGAGAAAAATTTTGTTCAAGGGATCAGAATGGACAATTATTACGTTTACTATAAAGATTTTTCAACGGAGATAGAGAGGGCATTTGAAGATGGAAGTGGATTGTATGCTAATCTTAGTGTTAAAATGAGGCCAAACCTGGAAGTGATGACGAGCTATTGGCGTGGACATGAATTTATTTCGATAATGGGGGGACAGTTATATCCTTCTGTTTCAAGTACTTTTAAAAATTCCACAGCGCTAGAAGAGGTGCGTGAGCTTTTAATTTTAAGATTAATGCATAATATAAAAGTTGCAGACAGACTTTATATCACCACCCGGGTGGAACCTTTGTATGACCTGGCAAATTCGAAATTTGAATTTTCGCACGGATTCTATATTAACTATTCCGCTGATTTTTTGCTGACAAAAAAGGAGAGTCATAAATGATTAAAAAAATTTCACTGGGGATCATTGGTATATTATTGCTGTTGATTGTTTGGAATTTTGAACTGGTGGTTTACGGTATCAAGCAGGCTCGGGGACAGTTGAATATCGTTTGGAATGCCCGGCCGGTCAGTGCATATCTATCCGATCCGGCTGTAGCTGATTCGGTGAAAATCAAGCTTCAGTATATTCAAAAGGTACGAGAATATGCTATAAAAGAACTGGGGTTAAATGACACGGATAACTACACTTCTATGTACGATCAGGGAGGGAAACCCGTGTTGTGGGTTGTGACAGGATGCAAGCCCTATAAGTTTGAACCCCGGGAATGGAACTTCCCCGTGGTTGGAAAAGTAC
Organism: Fulvivirga imtechensis AK7; assembly: GCF_000331535.1. Lineage (GTDB taxonomy): Bacteria > Bacteroidota > Bacteroidia > Cytophagales > Cyclobacteriaceae > Fulvivirga > Fulvivirga imtechensis. The sequence goes on from NZ_AMZN01000015.1 coordinate 179,792, forward strand.
CTTATAAGGGCTTCTTTGTTGAGAAAGATGCTATGCAAGCGATGGAGAAGCTTAAAAAAGATGGATATGATGCGGGTGTTCGCACCGTAGGCGGGTGGTCTACTTTGGGTTGGTTTAATGATCCGATCCTGAGCAGTATGCTTAACAGGAGTATCGGTGATCTCGCTAACCTCATCATTCACGAGTTGGTGCATGCCACTATTTTTGTGAAAGATAGCGTGGAATTTAATGAAAATCTGGCTTCATTTATAGGGGATGAAGGAGCCAGGCAATTCTTACAGTATGAATATGGGGCTGATTCGGAAGAGTATCACAACTATTTAAAAGAGGTGGAGGACGAACGAAGTTATGTGGCACACATCCTGAGAGGAGCGGATAGTCTTGAAGTTTTATATGGATCGTTTGCTGAAGAGTTGAGTGATGAGGACAAAGAGATGAAAAAACAGCAGCTAATTGGTAAAATTATGCAGGAACTGGATACAGTGTCGTTAAACAATCGTAATTTTTTTAGAAATGTAAAAGGATACCAGCCTAACAATACATTTTTTATGTCTTTTATGCGTTACAGATCTAAACAAAATAATCTCGATGACATTTATACCAATAAGTTTGATCAGGATATAAGAGCATTTATCACATTTTTGAAAAAAGAACACCCATTTCTTTAGGAAGAAACTTCAGGTTAAATTTGCCTTAATGTCAAAATCGCTTACACTAACTTTTTTCATTTTTTGTTTTTCATTCATTTCAGGTGATGGACCCAAGTACCGCACGATAAAAAATACAAGTTTTGTGCAAGGGGAGGTTATTGAATACAAAGCACATTATGGCTTCATAAATGCCGCTGAAGGGCGGATGATCATCAGTGATGAGCTATATAATATCAATGGGCGGCCCTGCTATAAGATCGATGTTTTTGGACGATCTGTGGGCATGTTCGATCTGTTTCTGAGGATAAGGGATAACTGGGGTACATACCTGGATACGGCATCGATCATAACCCATAAATTTTACAGGGTGATTGAAGAGGGGAAGTACAGGAAAAATGAAATCGTTGATTTTGATCCCGAAAAAAATGTGGCGAAAGTCCGGTCATTTGACAAAAAGAAGCAAGAGTGGCGTGTTCCGGAAGCTTTCGAGGTGCCTGACAACGTACAGGATCTGGTGAGTGGCTACTACTATATTCGTACCATAGATTTCGATAGCCTTGATAATGGAGATATTATAAAAATTGATGCTTTCTTTGACAAAGAGCTGTATGATTTCAAAGTAAGATTTATTGGGCGGGAGACGATCAAAACCAAGCTCGGGCATATCAGATCAGTAGTATTGTCGCCTATTATGCCTGAAAACAGTCTCTTTAACGGGGAGAACTCTGTTAAGGTCTGGATTTCTGATGACAGGAATAAAGTGCCGCTAAAGATCAAGGCTGAGATGTTTGTAGGTGCGGTGGAAATTGACATTACCAGCTATCATAAAGGTCAAAATTAAGTTATTGTTAAGTTATTGCTGCGTGTTTTTTATTAACACATTTTCTATATACTTTTATTTTTGATTAAATTAATGCTGTAGCACGTTTCAATCAAATCAGAAAAATTATGGGAAACAAGCAGGAACACAGGGTGCTTGTTGTAGACGATGAAGAGGCAATATTGGAATTGCTGAAATACAATCTTGAGAAGCAGGGCTATGAAGTGAAAACGGCTCTGGACGGTGTTAGAGCGGTTGACATAGCGAAGAAATTCAAACCGGATCTTATCCTGCTGGATATCATGATGCCCCGGCAGGATGGAGTTGAGACCTGCCGGCAGCTACGGGAAATACCCGAATTGGCCGGTACATTCATTATATTTTTGACTGCACGTGCAGAGGAGTATTCCGAAATAGCTGCCTTCGATGTAGGGGCGGATGACTATATTACTAAGCCGATAAAGCCCAGAGCTTTAATGAGCAGGCTAAGCGCTCTGTTCCGAAGGGATTCCAAGAAAAAGGCTGTCACTAATAAAATATCTATTGGTGACCTGGTGATCGACAGGACAAGCTACATTGTAATGGCCAATGGCAGGGAAGTATCGCTACCCAAGAAGGAGTTTGAATTGCTTTATTTTTTGGCACAGAATCCTAATAAAGTCTTTGGGCGTGACGAGTTGCTGCACAATATATGGGGTTCCGATGTATATGTGCTGGCACGTACTGTAGATGTTCACATCAGGAAAGTACGTGAGAAGATCGGAGAGGAGTATATAAAAACAGTGAAAGGAGTTGGCTATAAGTTTAGCCTGAATTAATAGATGGCGTTCAATTCCAGGGTAATAGCAGCGCTGCTGGCTTTCTGCATAGCAGCGGTAACTACTGCCTTTCTTTCATTATTTAAGGAGGTAACACAAAATGCTTTGGTCGTCACCTTCCTCATCAGTTTTTCATCTACCTATCTGCTGGGCTTTATTGTACTTGAATTTTTGATATTCAGGGAGATCAATAAGGTGTATGGCTTATTTGAAAAACTACGGAAGCGGGAGCTTTCTACCATAAATCAAAATAAATCAAATCCGCTAAGCCCTCTGAAGAAGATCAATGAAGAGATCTTTTCTTACGCAGCCCTTAAACAAAAAGAGATCGATGAACTGAAAAAGCTGGAAGCTTTCAGGAGGGAGTTTATCGCTGACGTGAGCCATGAGCTAAAAACACCGATTTTTGCAGCGCAAGGTTTCGTTCATACCCTGCTTGATGGTGCTGTTAAAGATAAAAGTGTAAGGAATAAATTCCTGAAAAAGGCTGCCAAAAGCCTTGACGGGTTGGATATGCTTGTTCAGGATCTTCTCACCCTTTCGCAGATCGAAACAGGAGATATCAAAATGCATTTTGAGAATTTTGATATAAAAATGTTGGTGGAAGAGGTGTTTGACCAGTTTGAAAGCAAAGCAGAGAAAAAGGACATAACACTGGAGTTTGGCAGAAATGTACCGGACGAAGTATTTGTCTATGGCGATTGGCAGCGCATCAGTCAGGTAATTACTAACCTGATAAGCAACAGTGTAAAATATACCAACGAAGGAGGTAAGGTGGTTGTAGATTTCCTGTTAAGCAAAAATCAGGTTACTACCACAGTTAAAGATAATGGAGATGGGATACCCCCGGAAGATGTGAATAGAATATTCCAACGGTTCTACCGTGTGGACAAGAGCCGGTCGCGGGAAAGGGGTGGAACGGGTCTTGGATTAGCCATTGTAAAGCACATCATGGAAGGGCATAACTCTAAAGTGGAGGTTAAGAGCACCGTTGGTAAAGGGTCGGAATTTAGCTTTAAGCTTCCCAGGGGAAAAAAAACTGTTATTTCGGAGGAATGAGAGGGCATGGAACCGGCCCACACTTTTCGAAGTCATTCCCTACGCACTTTGAGATGCGGTTCTATCATCACACAATTTTTGTTTGACTGTAAATATTGATTTATATGAAAAATAAACCATCCCGGACCACTAAGGTGCAGTCCGGGATGGCTTCTTTTGTACCATAGATCAAAATCTTATTGATTACGGCTATAGAATTTTCGCTCATCAAATTCATCGCGCTCATAGAATTCACCTGGTACAGCGGTGCCGATCGGCCTGTCATTCTCTCCTGTTGCCTCTCTAGGGCTCGCTAAAGCCTCTGAAACGGCAAACTCATAATCCGCACTTATCGGGGTGCTGGTGTCATAACGCGGCACCCTCTGAAAAGTTTCTTTATGTACTTCATCCACAATTACACAATGGCTTTCATCGTCTATCCGTGCCAGTCCAATGGGTACTATCAGGTGTTTATCGCCCTTTCTGTTGGTGAATCCGTGAACACCTCTGATGTTGGTATTATCCTGAGGATCATAATCCTCACTTATCAGCCGGTCATCCAGGTCGACATCAAGATACCGTACCTTTTCAGCTTTAATATCAACAAGCAGGTTTTCTACCGTTCCAACTCTTTCACGATTGGCATCCACTAACTCCCAACCACGTACATCTGGCTGGCCACTGGCTACCTTAAAGTCATCAAGGTCATGTAAAAAGTGCAACCTCTTATCTTTTCTTTTTGCTGTATATTTTTCTGCTGTTCGTGCCATATGTTCATTGTGTTTTATATGTTAAACATTTTCCGTCATAGCCCTTAAAGCATCTGCCGATTCGGTAAAGAATTTATGGATCTTTTCATTTTGCTCCGTTGCCATAGCCCTGGGGTCCATAGCCTGAGCAGCTTGCTTCACCTCTTCGATCTCTTTTTCGAGCCCTGGATATTTCTTTTGTTGTATTTCCTTCATCACATCGGCAGCATTATTAAATGCACGAGCCATTATGTCTGCATGTTTGTCAGAGTCTCTGTTCTGAGTCAATTCATCAGCGCTCTTTTTTAGCTCTTCAATAATATTCTGAGCCTCTATATCATCATAGTTAGAGGCAACTGTTTCCAGTGCAGCGGCTAACCGTGTAAGGGCACTGCTTGAGTACTTATGCTTCAGCCCTACCTCCCTGCCATTTTTTTCTATATAGCTTACGTAAGCCTGCACTTCTCCATTTTGTCTGGCGAAGTTATTTTCCTCAGCAGTTTCTACCTCTTGCGTTTGCGTCACCACCTGATCTCTCTTTACATCATCATTGTCGTCTATTAATACTATCAACGCAGCAATGACCAATACTCCCAATAATAGCCATGGCCATATCGGGCTTTTCTTTTTTTCTATATCTATCTCAGCCATAACAATACTTTTAGTTAAAAATGTTGGTTCTCATTTCTATAAAGACATTCCTTGCCATTTATATACATCCAAAACATATGCCTTCGTTCAATGTTACTTGAGGAATATCTTATTGCTTTTAAATGCCTGTAAACCAGTAATTAAACTTTTTAAAAATGAGGTGCATTGAATTTGAATGGGTAATAAACCGGACATTTAGTGGAATATGACCCCCGAAGTTTGGTTCATGAAAACCAAAATGCGCCTTCCGTAAAAAAAGCGGGGAGTGTTTGGCTTGCGATAGTTATATTGCTAATGAAGCTTAACCAGGAGAGGAGATTGTCGCACTTCTTTACCAATGAGAGGTTTTTATGAGACGCTAACTAAACTCTAAGCGGCTTTAAGAAAACGTCATGGTCAAGGCTTGTGAAGTGCCAAAAAGCGGAGCGTACTGAGGTACGTGAGCATAATTAGGACAAGCATAACACAGACATTGACGTTTTCTTGCAGACACTAACTAAAACAGATTGAGACAAATGAAGACGTTTTCCATCATATTTATATTGTTTATTTCCTTTAATATCTCTGCACAGGTTGAAAAAGCTCCGGCACGTAGTGAAGGTCAGGGGCCATGGCCGCAACTGATAATAAGGGGAGTTACGCTCATCAACGGAAATGGGGCGCCACCTGTCGGACCCGTTGATATTGTGGTGGAGCGGAATCGTATTACAGAGGTTAAAGTAGTAGGTTATCCAGGTGTTGAGATTGATGAGCGTAAAAGGCCTAAACTTCGTAATGAAGGCTATGAGCTTAATGCAGATGGCATGTATCTTATGCCAGGTTTTATAGATATGCATGGTCATATTGGAGGAGAAGATCAGGGAGCTGGTGCCGAATATGTTTTTAAGCTGTGGATGGCACATGGGATCACTACAGTGCGAGACCCCTCAGCGGGAAACGGCCTGGATTGGGTGCTTGACCACAAGGAAAAAAGCGAAAGAAATGCTATTACAGCCCCGCGCATATTTGCGTATACAGCCTTTGGTATGGGCAGCAAGCAATCCATTAGTACACCAGCCATGGCTCGGGAGTGGGTTAGAAAAAATGCGGAACGTGGTGCTGATGGGATTAAATTTTTTGGAGCACCACCCGAGATCATGACTGCCGCACTTGATGAAAACAAAAGACTTGGACTGCGGGCGGCATGCCATCATGCGCAGATGGATGTGGCCAGATGGAATGTATTACATTCAGCCAGAGCCGGGTTAACCTCTATGGAGCATTGGTACGGGTTGCCAGAGGCCCTCTTCGAGGATCGTACGGTCCAGCACTACCCATTAGACTATAACTATGCCAATGAGCAGCATCGCTTTAAGGAAGCCGGCCGACTGTGGCAACAAGCGGCAGAGCCATATTCACCGAAATGGAATGAAGTAATGAATGAGTTGATAAAGTTGGATTTTACACTCGATCCAACCTTCAATATTTATGAGGCGAGTCGCGACCTGATGAGGGCCAGACGAGCCGAATGGCATGAGGAATATACTCTTCCTGGGCTATGGCAATTTTACCAGCCGAGTAAAATATCACACGGCTCATACTGGCACTACTGGGGCACCGAAGAGGAGGTAGATTGGAGAAAGAACTATCAGCTTTGGATGACTTTTGTTAATGAATATAAAAACAGAGGCGGAAGGGTGACGACCGGGTCAGATTCCGGGTTTATTTTTCAATTATATGGTTTTGCGTATGTTCGGGAGCTGGAACTGCTCAGGGAGGCGGGCTTTCATCCTTTGGAGGTGATCAGGGCCGCTACATTAAATGGTGCGGAAGCTTTAGGTGTTGCACGCGACCTGGGGACAGTTGAGGTAGGTAAACTCGCTGATTTTGTTATAGTGGAAGAAAATCCCCTTCAAAACCTGAAGGTGCTATACGGAACCGGGGCCATTAAGCTTACGGAAGATAATAAAGTGGTGCGAGTTGGGGGAGTGAAATATACAGTGAAGGATGGTATTATTTATGATGCGAAAAAATTATTGGCAGATGTAAAGCAAATGGTACAGATGGAAAAGGAAAAAACAGGTTTTAAAATTACTCAGCCTGGTATGCAGCGATGAAAGAATTTGATTCGCTCATGCACAATGTCTTTTCCACCACCATTGAAATACAAGCAGGCCCCAAATTCTGGCATGTACGTCACCGGGGTTGGCAGAGAAGAGTTTTCTTTTTAGTTTTTGGACTGTCTTTACATCAAATATTCCCTGCTGCTGGATGAAGTGGTCTGCTAATAGGTCGTCTTTAATCGTAGACTTCATTTCTTGTCGAAGCCATTTTAGCAGGGGCACTTCAAAGCCTTTTTTCGGACGGTTGTATAGTTCTGTTGGAAGCAGGTCTCTGAAAGTGTCCTGAACAATTCTCTTTCTCAATTGAGAGTTGATCTTTGAATCAGCAGGTAATGAAAAGGCAAATTCTACTATTTCATGATCTAAAAACGGTACCCGAATTTCAAGGCTGTTAGCCATCGACATACGATCCACTTTTGTAAGCATGTCATCAGGGAGAACTAATCTGACATCAGTATAAAGTATGTCATTGATATCTCCACCTTCAGGAATATACTGTAGTAGTTGATCCTTAAACGACTGATACTTTTGTCTGTTTAAAGCCGATAGCGCATCGTTGGTGAATAGTTTAATGGCTTCATTTTCTGCGGCATATCCGGCCCATTGCCAGTAGCGCTCTTTGGCTGATAGCTTCATTCCCTTTCCAAACCTATGCAGTTGCCTGAATTTGTTGGTCAGGGCATTACCTCTTGATTTTGGCAGAATACTCCAAAGAGGTGTCAGCGCACCTACTGTTGTTGCCGCACTTCCGGCATTTATCATTTTTAGAAAAGCCGCATGTTTATTATACCCTGAAAATACCTCATCGGCCCCATCTCCGGAGAGCGCTACTGTGGCATGCTTTCGGGTTTCTTTTGATAAGATATAAACCGCTATGGCGGATGAATCGGCAAAGGGTTCGTCAATATAATTGAGTATATCGTGAACATGCCGGTATAAATCGTAATTCGTTAAAGAAAATACTGTGTGTTCAGTGCCGATTTTTTTAGCTACCAGTCTGGCATAATGGGTTTCATCAAAAAACTTTTCATCACTGTATCCAATAGAGAAAGTATGCAGATCCGGCTTGTGCCTGCTCGCTAATGTAGCTATTACCGAGGAATCTATCCCTCCGCTTAGAAACGAACCCAGTGGAACATCAGCTACCAGTCTTTTTTGCACTGAACCCTCCAGCAATTGAGCCAGCTTTTTCTTTTGGTCATCATAGCTTAAGCTGGTATGGCTGTTTTTTTTGTAAGGTATCTGGTAGTAACATTCGGTTGTTACTTTTCCATTCCTGATGTACAAGCTATGACCAGGCAGGAGCTTCTTGACGTCACGAAATATTGTTTTAGGAGCAGGAATGTAATTAAGCTGAAGGTAGGTGTAGAGCGCTTCATAATCCAGTGTTTTATCAATGCCATATGCCAAAATTGCCTTCATTTCGGAAGCAAAAAGTACCCTGTTCTCATCTTCAAGGTAATAAAGTGGTTTGATCCCCATTCTGTCACGGGCAAGAAACAGCGACTGTTCTTCCTTATCATATATCGCAAAAGCAAAGAAACCATTCAGCTTTTCCAGGCATGATTTCCCTTCGGTGATATAAAGTTGTAAAAGGACTTCCGTATCGGTTTCCGAATTGAACGTTACTCCCTTAGATACAAGCTGCTCCCTTAATTCCTTATAGTTGAATATTTCACCATTAAAAATGATCATGTAGCGCTCCGAATGATCAGACATTGGCTGGTGTCCGCAAGCGGAGGTGTCTATGATAGAAAGCCTTCTATGGCCCAGGGCTACAATATTGTCATGATAGCTTCCCTGAAAATCAGGGCCTCGTTGAGCCAATGTCATTGTAGAATTACTGACATTGATCATACTTACCCTGCCCACCATATTAAAGGCGTATACTCCTGTTATTCCACACATTATTTTACAAAAGTAGTTTTAAATTGGAATGTGCAAAACAAACTGGCTCCCTTTAGCAGGCTCAGAATGCACTTCAATTTTGGTTTCCAGTATATTGGCAGCCTTTAAGGCAAGGTAAAGCCCCAGGCCATTACCTTTTGATTTAATGTTACTTTTGAAAAAGGCGTTAAAAATACTGGGAATATATTCTTTTGGGATGCCATCTCCATTGTCAGTAATTTTAATAATGTACTCATCACTTGCTGGTGCGCCGGTAATATGGATCTCAGGCGTTGCTTCGTTAGAGTACAGAATGGCGTTTTCCAGTATATTTTGAACAATGATTTTCAGTAGCTCCCTGTTACTGTTGATGTATTGTGCTTTCACATCAAATTGTAAGTTGATTTTTCGCAAGTTAATTTCCCCCTGATTCGCTGCTACTACCTGAAAGATGAGGTCTCTGACTTCTAAGCTGATCAGTTTTTCCGGTTGACGGTTGACCTCGTAGCTCATCTGCAGCTTACGCAGCATATTGTCCATACTCATGGCGGTACTGTTTACGCGCAGGAGTATCTCTGATAGATGATTGTCCTTAGCATACCATCTTGCAAGGTTTTCCAGGCCGAGTATTGTAGCGATGGGTTGGCGAATATCGTGAGATGCCCGGTATAGAAATGTGTCCAGTTCCCGGTTAAGCTGTTCCATTTTCCTTGTGCGTTTGCTTACCTCTATTTCAAGGTTGTCATTGTTGGCCTGAATGATCCTGTTTTGGTCCGCGAGCTGTTTACTTTGAGATTCAATCCTTGCTTTTTGAGCGCTTAGAAGTTCATTGTCTTTTTTACGTGCATTGAGGTTTTTGTACAATAATAATGCTATGATAAAGATAACTAATGATGAAGAAATTGAAGCTGTAATGATGATATTGCGATATTCGATCTTTTGTCGTTGTAATTCATTATTTCTGGTCAGCAGATCAATTTGGCTTAGTTTGCTATCAAAGTCATAGGTAGCCTTGATGCGTGAAAGCTCAACTTGTTGATTTTTGTTTTGAGCAGAGTCTTTTAAATATGTATACTTTTCCTGGTGATAAAAAGCATGCTGAAAATCGTTTTTAAGTGCATACCATTTTGCAAGATTGTTATGATATATTGGTGCTATTCGCGGTACGAGGTTATTTGCTTTGGCTATTATCATAGCGCTGTCGTAGTAAATTTTGGCTGCATCCAAACTTCCCATTTCCCGGTGTATATTTCCTATTACAACGGCAGCGGAACTTGCACTTAGCCATTCATTAAATTTCTTACTTATAACCATGTCCTGCTCCATTAATGGTAAGGCTTTGGCATAGTCTCCCGTTCTTGTATATATAATCCCCATATTGCCTAGGGTGAGGGTTTTCCAAAATTCATCGTCTATGGCTGACGCCAGGTCTTTAGAGGCATTGAGATAGTGAATGGCACTGTCGTAATTGTTTGTTTCACGATATGCAATGCCGAGGGTATTAAGCAATTGCATATATACTTTCTGATCCACTTTATTTAATGCATCAATAGGCTGTGATTCGAACAATGTCATTCCAGCCTGGCAATATTTGATGCAGGCCTTGATATTTCCTACACCATAGCTGAGGGTGGCCATGGCATTTTGAGCCCTGGCAGCTCGCATTTTGTCGGTTTGCAGTAATAAGGGATAAGCCTTTAAATAATACTCCATTGCTTTTTCCTCCCCGCCATGCACATTGAAAATCTCGGCTAGATCCATCAGTATTTCACTCTCCAGTTCTATGTCTTTTAAATCATTGGCTATTTCTGAAGCCTGCCTGAGATTTGTGACCGATCTGACAGGTTCGTTCTTCTCCCAGTAAATATGACCGAGGTTTCGCAGAGCCAAAGCTTCTATGAAGGGGCGGTCATGGGTATGACCATAACTTAATAATGAAAGGTGAATACTCTCTTTGTCGTTTGAGCTTATATTTCGCAGCGAGTCAAAATATGCCCTGATGTTTTTTTGAGATCCATGCTTAAGCTCTTCAAATGCAGCAGGAAATGAGTCGGATTGTGCCTGAACAAATTCCGACAAAAGGATAAAAAACAGAGCCAGCCGTATGACCTTATAGGCGTTCATAATGCACTTTGTCTAATTTGATGAAATTTAACTTATGATCAAAATGATAAAGTGCTACCGCAGAGCATCATAAAGTATCTCAACCGGATGACTTGCGGTTCTGTTTGTGCCATCTTTGATCTGATGCCTACAGCTCGTGCCAGGTGCAGCTATTATTACTTCTTCACCTTGTTGCCTTACCACCGGAAACAATACCAGCTCACCAATTTTCATTGATACTTCAAAATGTTCCTTTTCATATCCGAAGGAGCCAGCCATACCGCAGCATCCGGATGGAATAAGCTGCACTTCGTAATTTTCAGGAAGTGATAGTATTCTTTTGGTGGGTACCAGCGAAGAAAGTGCCTTTTGATGACAATGGCCGTGCAGCTTGATTAGCCTCTTTTCTTGCGTGAACTGAGAATTTTTGATCGCTTCTCGCTTAACCTCCTTATCTAAAAATTCATCGATCAGAAAAACACTGCCAGCAAGTTTTCTTGCATTATCCTGGTCATTTCCTTCACAAAGGTCAATATACTCATCTCTGAAGGTGAGTATGGCTGATGGTTCAATCCCTATCAGTGGAGTATCGGGTGTAATCAGATCCTTAAATATTTTGATGTTCTTTAAAGCCAGTCTTTTGGCCTGCGGTAACAGCCCCTTTGATAAGAAAGTACGTCCGCTCTCTTCATGATCAACAATTTTCACTTCATAGCCAAGGCGACTAAGCAGCTCAACGGCTTTTATTCCAAGGTCTACATCATTAAAATTTGTGAATTCATCACAAAACAAGTACACCACTCCATTTTTGGCCTCTTTAGCCTGTTTGTAGTATTTCTTATACCAGGATCTAAGTGTGTTTTTATGGAGTAATGGCATAGAGCGACCGGGAGCAAATCCTGTTATTGATTTGACCAGACCGCCTGTCAGCTTATTTGAAAAGAGGAAATTATAGAGCCCCGGGACAATGGAAGCCAGTTTGTTTAATTTAGTAAAATTGGCAATCATCCAGGTCCTGAATGGCACACCGTTGCTTTTATAATATTGGTGCTGAAATTCAGCCTTTAGCTTTCCTACATCCACGTTAGACGGGCATTCTGACTTACACCCTTTGCAGGAAAGACAAAGGTCCATCACATCTTTAATTTCTACACTGTCGAAAGGATTCTTCTTCTGAGAGTTAGTCAGCACCTCTCTTAGAATATTAGCGCGTGCTCTTGTGGTGTCCTTTTCATTTTTTGTTGCCATATAGCTTGGACACATCGTGCCACCGCTGAGGTGTGTTTTTCTGCAATCCCCGGAGCCATTGCATTGTTCCGCAGCTCTTAAAATACCCTTGTACTGGCTAAAGCTAAGTACTGTATCAAATTGCCTTGTTTGCTGACCTGCCTCATAGCGCAGACTTGTATTCATAGGGGGCGTATCCACAATCTTCCCGGGGTTGAATATATAATCAGGATCCCAGGTGGTTTTTATTTCCTTCAGCAGCTTGTAATTTGCTTCACCAACCATGAAAGGAATGAATTCACCACGCAAACGGCCGTCCCCATGTTCCCCGCTAAGCGACCCTCTGTATTTTTTAACTAAATGTGCTATTTCATCCAGTATGCTTCTGAAGAGTTCGTGTCCTTCCTTGGTTTTAAGGTCAATGATAGGCCTGAGGTGTAGCTCGCCCGAACCGGCATGTGCATAATGAACACAAAACAGATTGCGTTTCGTCAGGATCTCATTAAATTCTTTGATATACTCAGGAAGATCCTGTACATCCACCGCAGTATCTTCGATTACCGGCACAGGCTTGGCATCTCCGGGAATATTACTCAGTAAGCCTAGCCCTGCTTTTCTCAACTCCCACACCTTTTTGGTGTCAGGGCCGGTAATTAAAGGATAGTGATAGCCTAGTTCCTTAGTGCTAAGCTCATCGATCAATGCGGCTGCTTTTCGCTGAAGCTCTTCCCCAGAATCCTCTCTTAGCTCAATAACTAAAATGGCCTTAGGGTCATCCTTAATAAAAAACCTGTTTTGTCGTTGCTGGATATTCTCTTTTGTACAATCCAGAATATAATGATCCATCAATTCACAAGCCGTGGGGCCATACTGCAATGCTACCAGATTTCCGAGTAACGATTCATAAACAGTTGAGAAGTGGCCACATATAAGGCCCTGATGCGCTTTGGGTAGTGGGTTTAATGATAGTTTGGCTTCTGTGATGAAAGCCAGTGTTCCTTCCGATCCGGCAATGAGCTTGCAAAAATTAAAAGATTCTCCGGTAGGGTTAAAAGGTTTACAATCTTTTAAAAGATCAATGGCATAGCCTGTATTTCTTCTGTGAATGGTTTTCTTAGGGAAATGCTCATCGATCTGCAACTTGTTTTCCTCACTGGACAGCATTGTGTCAATGTTTCTGTACAATTGCCCCTCCAGGTTGTTCAGTTGTAACTTCAGGTCGTACTCCTGATCTTCCAATGCTTTGAATTCCACGTCAGAACCATCACTGAGGAAAGCTTTGGCCGATAGCAGGTGTTCTCTGGCACTACCGTATACCACTGAGTTTGAACCACATGAATTATTTCCGATCATACCGCCAATCATTGCCCTATTTGCTGTGGAAGTTTCAGGGCCATAGTAGAGGCCATATGGCTTCAGGTACATATTCAATTCATCCCGGATAACCCCTGGCTGTACTCTGACCCATTTTTCCTTCTCATTCACTTCGAGAATATTGGTAAAATACCTCGACACATCCACCACAATGCCCGCACCAACCACCTGGCCGGCCAATGAAGTGCCTGCTGTGCGAGGTATTAGTGAGGTTTTATTTTTACGCGAAAAACTGATTAGTTCTTTAATATCCTCCTTAGACTTAGGGTAGGCCACTGCCAATGGTAGTTCGCGATATGCTGATGCATCGGTGGCATATATGGATCTATAGGTGTGGTCAAAATGTAACTCCCCCTCGAGTGCTTCTTTTAGCCCTGTTAGCTGCTTTTCGGTTATCAAAATTCACGGCATTTAAATTCGGTCGAAAATTAATCTCTTTTTATTTTTGTAAAAAGGCCTTTTGCAATTAAGTTAATGCTGCCAATTATTTTTTTAACTTTTGTTTGATTTTATTCATGCGCCAGATTTTAATTTTTTTAGTTTTAGCTTGCCTGATTATTTCTTGCGGTTCAGCCAAAAAGGCAAAAATAAGAGAGGAAAAGGTTCAGGTGGTAGTTAATACAGCCCGAAGTTATATTGGTACTCCGTACAAATGGGGAGGCACAACCAGGGCAGGTATGGATTGCTCAGGTTTGTTGTTAAATTCCTATTCTGCTGTAAATTTCTCTATTCCCAGAACATCGGATCAGCAGAGTAAGATAGGGCAAAAGGTAAAGCAAAAAGATCTAGAACCCGGAGATCTGGTTTTTTTTGCAACAGGTAAGCGCAAAAGGAAAATAACGCACGTGGGTTTGGTGACATCCACATACAAGGGGAAAGTGAAATTTATTCACAGCTCATCATCCCTTGGCGTAGTAGAGAGTCTACTGGATTCAGAATATTACAGAAAAAGATTTATAACAGCCAGAAGGCCTTTTTAGTAAATATATTTTTAATATATTTGCAATCCCTTAGAAGAAGGAGGTCCCTGGAATTAGCTCAGTTGGCTGGAGCGTCCCGAAGGCATTCGGGAAGGTCACCGGTTGAGTACTTTCAGAGGAAGCCTGGAAGAAGATTCTTAAAAATGATTAATAAAAGGGGAATTAGCTCAGTTGGCTAGAGCGCTACACTGGCAGTGTAGAGGTCACCGGTTCGAATCCGGTATTCTCCACAATCAAAGCACCGGTGCGGTGCTTTTCTTTTTTATGGAATATCATGTTTACATTATTTATAGCGTAACGAAGGACCGGTACTACATTGGGCAATGTGAGGATTTAGATAAGCGGATTTCGGACCATTGCAATAGTCGGTCAGGATATACCAAAGGTGTGAGTGACTGGGAATTAAAATGGAGCAATACTTTTGTGACTCGCTCTGAGGCATTACAGGCGGAGCGTTTTCTAAAGAAGAAGAAGAGCCGGAAATATCTGGAATATATAATTTCGGGAGGGGAGTTAGGCTAGAGCGTCCCGAAGGCCTTCGGGAAGGTCACCGGTTCGAATCCGGTATTCTCCACAATCAAAGCACCG
>NZ_AMZN01000016.1 GCF_000331535.1 Fulvivirga imtechensis AK7
TGTACGGTCTTTGATCTGTCCAAAGGTAGAATAAGTCCGCCATGCAAGTAATAATAACGTGCTTCCCTGATCTCATTGAGCAGGACTTCAGCATCCGTAGAGATGTTATTATTTAACAGGAACGGCACTGAGAAACCTGCGAAGAGATAGTCGTTATGAAAATACACCCCGGCGCCAAAATTAGGCTTGATCTTATTGTCAAAACCTGCAAATGAGGGATCGTTAAAATCATCCAGATTCAAACCACTAAAATCGGCTGAGGTAAGATTAAACCCAGCTTGCAACCCCATGGCTAAAGTACCCACAGGAGATTTAATGATGAAGGCATAACTTCCGAATACACTCTGATTTTTGTAGCTACCTATTTCATCGTTTGTAGCCAACAGCCCCACACCAACTTTGTTTTTCAGCAGGGAAGTATGCGCACTGAAAGAGAAGGTTTTGGGAGCGCCTTCAAAATTTACCCATTGGTTTCTGTACATAGCAGTAGCGCTAAACTGGACGTGACTCCCCGCATAAGCGGGGTTGATCACAAGTCCGTTAAAGATATACTGCGAATATACCGGATTCTGTTGAGCCTGAGTCCAACCCACAGATGCCACTAATAACACAACGACTAAAGCAGTCCGAAAAATTCTCATTCGTTTGGTTAGGTTAAAAAGTTGTTTAGTTTACAATTTCCAGGTAGCCGGCCAACGGTTTAGACCCATCTCGTTTATCAATGATGTAGAAATAGGTGCCATCAGGCAGTCCTGTTCCCATCACGCTGATCCCTTTATTAGACACCCCGTCAAAATACTTAGTGGCATTATCGTATCCTTCCGCTTCGAATACCTGAGTACCTGCACGGTTGAATATTTTAACAATATTTTCAGGGTAGTTCTCTATACAATCTATCTTGAATATGTCGTTGGAAGCATCTCCATTTCGTGAAATACCGTTGAAAGGATTTACCTCAGTTTTGATCTCCACATCTTCCGTTACACTGCAACCCAGGGCCGTTGTAACGGTTACGGTGTAGGTACCTGCAGTCACCTCGGTAAGGTTCGGGCCAGTCACCGTCACACCATTGCCAGTCCACTCTATAGTTTCCACTTCCACATTATTGGTTAAGATCAATCTCACATAGCCATTGTTCTGTCCGCAGTTGGCATTTCCAACCACGAACTCAAATTCAGGGAAACGTGGATCTTCCAGTATTTCAGCGGTAGCCGGGCCTGAAACGCAGCCTGTGATTCTGCTGGTTGCGGTTACTGTATAAAAACCGGCAGCTCTATTATCGTAGATTTCACCAATGAAATCCGATGTCGCCTTCACCTGCTGTCCATTATACCAATGGAAGATATAGTCACTGGTATTGCCGTTCACTGATACGGAAAGTGCACCATTGTCAGTGATACAGCTTGTAACGTGCGATAGTATCTCTATCGTAGGATCACCCATTCCGGGAATGTCTTCCTCGATAGTGATCTGTTGGGTCGACATACATTCAGACACGTTGTCTGTAGCAGTTACTGTGTAGGTCATGGCCTGCATTCCGAAGAACTCACTACCAGTGTAAACAGGCGTTCCGGTGGCAGTAGTGCCTTCGTACCAGTTGAAAGTGTATCCAATGAAACCACCATCTACTGTAGCGATAGCCGAGCCGTCTGCTCTAGACAGGTCACAGACTGTTAAAGGTGATTTTTGCTCTACTGCAAGGTTTGGCATAATACGACCGTCATCAATAGTAACCGTTACAGGAGCAGAGACACAATTAGCATTAGATTGATCTACGGCTTGTACTGTATAGTCTCCATCCAGTAAACCGGTTCCATCTTTTCCTGTAAAAGCAGCAGGGGAGGAGACACTGTTGCCTATAGACCAATTGTAGTTATATTCATTGCTGAATGCATTGGTGACTGTAGCGAAAACACTTCCATCTTCCACATCGCAATTTGTAAGAGGTGAAGCTGAAGCAGTGATAGGAATAATACCTTCCTCACGAATCAGTGTATAAACTTCACTTGCGGTACACAATGTAGTGTTATTTTGAACAAGTACTGTATAATCTCCTGCAGCAGCACCTGTCAACTCTCGCCCCACATGAACTTCATTTCCGGGGGCACCAACACCGTTACCGGCATACCATGTATAAGTGAGATTCGGGTCATCTGTCAAAAGGAGCCTACCCATAGTATTTACATTGTCTGGTTTGAAGCATTCAAGCTCATTATTTCCTGCAACCAATTCAAAGAAAGGATCGCCAATGGTATGATCTTCAATCTCAAACTCCAACCGGGTAGTTTCACACATATGAGAATTAGCTTTTCTGGCAATTACATAATAAGTACCAGCGGTGAGGTTAGTCTGAACGTTTGTGTTCCCTGCAATTTGGTTGTTTGAAGCATCAAACCAATCAAACTCATAGTCAACTGTTCCAACAGAAACTCCATTTTCCATTATATCAGTAATAGTTACAGAACTACCATTGTTTCCAGGCACACAGCTTGTCACATGATCTATGCTTAGACCTGCTGTTGGTATGTCAATAATGGGAGTATTTTCCAGTATTCTAAATGTCCGTTGAGTGTTACATCCCTGATAAGTAGTTGCATCTTCCACTACAACCGTATAGTATCCTGCAGGAAGTTCGGAGACAATTTCATTATTTACACCACTTACCACACCTGTTGATAAAGGAGTAGAGATATCTTGTCCTTCATACCACTGTACAGTGAATTCAGAAGCGGGCCTTACAGTATTATCCCTTCGGATCTCAATTTCGATTTGCCCGGTAGGGGTTGCATTTTCACAGTTTACATTAGCATCAACAGTGGTGGCGGTCACATTAGGATCCACAGCCTCAAACTCAACTTCTACCACTACTTTTGGTGCTGGACAGACGTCAGGAGCACTGACTGGAACAGCTGTGACAGTATAAATACCCGCTGGAAGCAAGTCAAACAGTTCACTGGTCCCTGCATTTTGTGATGGCCTGAAAAGAGGTCCACTTGTGGTAGTACCTTGATATATTTCAAGCTCATAATCAGACTTTCCAAAGCCGGTGGCGGGAGTAAGGTTTACGGTAATTGAACCATTATCTGTATCGCAATAGCTATGAGATACTGTCGTGGTTAGATTTAACCGTTCGCCATCTACCTGGGGTAAATAAACTACTTCCTGCACCTCGCAACCAGTAGTCTCACCAACTGCTACTATGGTATAATTACCGGCAGAAATACCCGGAGAGGTTGATGTTGTAACCCCGTTATCGGTAAAGAAAGGTGTTCCAGTGCCAGGATCCACATTATCAGCATACCAATGAACTGTATAATTCTCCGTATTGGGTGTTATCTCGACTGCGATCTGACCACTTATATTTGATATGTCACAATCGAACGGTTCTGTCATTGATGTTAACTGGATATCCAGTGTAGGGGCTGATAGGGTAACTGTGCGCGAATCAGCAAGGCAATTGGTAGTATTGTTAAATGCTTCCACTGTATATGTTCCTGCACCCAGGCCAGACAACACATTTCCTGTTTCAGCATAGTCTGGTGAAGCCTTGATATTCGAGCCGTCATACCAGAAGAAAGTGTAATCAGAAAGATTTCCTGTTGAAACCGAGGCTGTAATAGATCCATTTAGTGGAACACATGTAGTAGCGTCAGTTTTATTCAATGTTAGTGTAGGCACAACAATGTTGTTCAGGATAGTTACCTGGGCAGTAGCGCTACAGCCGGTATTATTGTCGGTAGCTCGTACAGTGTAAGTTCCTCCGGGAAGCCCTGAAATAGAGCTACCTGTACCTCTTGAGTTAGCAGGCAATGTATTTTGGCCTGTAAACCACTCGAAAGTGAAACCGGAAGTACCGCCATTAGCCGTGGCGCTGGCCGTACCATTCGGCAGGGTATTGTCACAAGATGTATTGTCTGCTCCTTTAGTGGCAGCCACTGTAGGAGGAACCGTTTTGTTGATAGTAACCGTAACCGGGTCAGAAGGACACTGTGTACTATTGTTTGTAGCTACCACGGTATAATTACCCTGTGCCAGATTGTTAACAGTGCTTCCGGTATAGTCTGCCGCAGGCTTGACGTTATTGCCTCTGTACCAGCGGAACGTATAGCCATTAGTTGCACCCCCGACATTAGCATTCACTACACCCGAGTTAGTATCCGAACAAGTGATATCTGTTGCATTCGCAGTAACCACAGGAGTAACCGATTCATCAGGGACAGTTCCTGTAGCAACAGTAATACAACCGGTGGCTTTTTCGGTAACTAACACTGAGTAGGTGTTGGGGTTAAGGTCCGCGGCAATGTGACTCTTGCTAATGATCTGACCTACACCGGCTATGTTTCCCACATACCATTCATAAGTATACTTGCCTGTGGGTTCTCCTCCATCCACGTCTACTCGTAGTTTACCATTGGGATTTTTACAGTTGGTATATGGAATCTCCAATACTACGTTGGCTTCAGGTCCTTGTGTATCATCATTTTCAATTACTACCTGTACAGTGTCCGAATTACAAAGTGCTGATTTATGAGTGGCGAATACCGTATAAGTACCTGCTGTAAGTCCCGAATAAATAGCTCCCTGAAAATCAGGCGTTCCTGATGCAGAAGTGCCATCAAACCAGTTGAAGATGTAATCAGTCGTCACTTCAGAGCCTCCGATGAGTCTGTAAGCTCTGGCAGACCCATTGGCTGGTGTTGTATTGGCGGAACAAGTGATATTGTTGGTCGTTTCTGTTGACAGTGCGAAAGGTATAGGATCAACCAATCCCTGAAGTACATTATTGTCATATTCACACTCCAGGAAGTTGGTGTTAGGCATAGTGATGGGGGTAGGTACTGTGGTGCCGCCATCGTTCAGCACTATATAAAGTGTGAAAGGAGAACCGGGACCTGTAATCGTTATGTTATTTACAGAAAGCACATCACCCACTTTAAAATGATCCAGGCTCACCGGTATCGTTGCCAACTTTGTTGCGCCTGCCTGGAAAGGATCTCCGTTGTAGAAGGAAATAGGTACATCACCAGTGATTTTCACATCTCCCAGGTTCGTCAACTGGAAGGAAACGGTAAAATCCAATTCAGGACAATTAGGTTGATCTATCGTTAATGAGTTATCTACAAAATCCAGATCAGGAGAAGCATAAGTAGGGCAACCTTCGGAATTCAGGAAAGGCGACTGATTCAGGAAGTTGTTAAGCGGACGGTTAGGCCCTACTGTACAGGTCCCTTCTGACCATACCAAGTGGTGTTTTTGCTGGGTAGCGGGGATGGAAAGATCGTCATTAACATTTACATTAAAGTATCCATGCTGGTTCCATAGCCTTCTGGCAGGCACCCATGGTTCTCCGTTTGATTTATAAACCCTTACGTGCGAATTTTCTGCATATCCAAGACTACAGAAATTATCCCACGCATCTACATCGTCATATCCGCAAACCACACAAAGCTCAGTGGATCCGTCAGCATCGACATCGGCTACGATAGGATACTCTACGTTGGTTCTGGAAATACAGCGTACCTGGGTAAATACACTTCCGTCTGTACCGTTGATAATATAAAGCCATTGTTCATCGCGATAAACTACCTCTGTTTTGCCATCACCGTTGAAGTCAAACAGGGTACATCCGGTATGTCCGGAGGTCTCCTCGTTCACATCAACCCTCCATAGCAGGTCGAAATTCTCATCTAAAGCATATAAAAATCTACCGGATACAAAAGACACATTGAGTTGTCCGTTACCATCCAGGTCGCCAATGTTTAAGCGCCCGGTGCCTCGTACCCATCCTTTTGCATATACATCAGTTCCCGATGCTGCAGCGCAGTTAAGATTATTTTCTTCAACATAGGGTATTGGGTCAGCATATGTTCTGAGTACATTATTTTGTACATCCCAGAAGAAAACTGTGGTAACACCATTATTATCTTTTCCGGTGGCGATCACATCTAAAAATCCATCCTGGTTGTAATCAGCAATACTGGTGCTGTTTTCAGGTCTTTTTATCCCATATTCCGACCTGCTCGCTTTTACGGTAAGAGAACCAGCATCGGTTGTTCGGGAACCCAGGTTTACATTATATATGGTCAACCCCGAAACCAGTTCGAGTTTGTTATCTCCGTCCATGTCTACTGCTACAGGTCCACCATTGATGCTGTTCCAGTTGCCTGTTCCGCTGACTATTCTTGTGCCCGTTTTAGCATCACGGATCTCGTTTTTATAGTAAAGCTCAATCTGTCCGTCTCCGTCAAAATCTGCCAGGCTAAGATGTATAGGGTCATATGCCAAACGCTCGGTTCGCCACAGCTCGTTCAACTGGCAGTCAAAAGACGCTACATGATAGTTAGCCCTTCTGTTTCTGCTGTCCCATTCGTAAAGCACTGTAAATATCTCAGCACAATCGTCATTATCGATATTACCTATGGCCAGACGCCATTCAGGGATTGTACCTCCGGATACTGTTGTACTGTATTTTATAGAGCCATCATTACCATTGAGGATAAATAACTCATCCGTATACCTGTTTTGAGAAACTATTTCAGGAATGCCATCCCTGTCAAGGTCTCCGATAGCAATTCTGCCCAGGTGATTGGCCGTCTTATTAGGAGAGGCAAAATCCAGGGTAAGTGAAAATCGGGGAAATTCTGATGGAACAGCTTCGCAGGAAGCATCGTTGCCAATATAGAAACCATCACAATCCGAACTGCTTGCGCAGTCAGAATCGAAGCAGTCTATGAACCCGTCACCATCGTCATCGACACCATTGTTACATATTTCCTGTGTGTATGCTGTTGTCAGCGTGACCAGGAAAATCACTACTAAGAGAAGTTTAGGCTTAATCATGTTGCGTAAGTGTTTATTCTACATAATACCCAGCCACTATAGAACAAACCGCAAATGTGAATATAATACAATATTATATATCACTGACCGTTTAAAGGTAACTCGGCTTGTAAGATTATTTAGGTATATTGTCAAATTTAAATCGAACAATATATGGAAATAATTCATAATCTTCAAAAAAGGCTGAAATAATTTTTTTGTTTTCAATTTTATCGAAGTAAGGTTATGCTACCAGATTTTACTATTTTATCGCTGTCACACTTAATGATGTAGTAATAAACCCCGCTTGGAAGCCTTCTGCCCCGTACCGTTCCATCCCAATCATTTAGGTATGGCTTGGCTTCCAAAAGCAGATTTCCCGCCTGATCCACTATTGTTACTCCACATTGTGGGAACTGTTCGATTTTTTCAATCAACCATATCGAATTGATGTTATCGCCATCATTCGGTGAAAAGAAGTTTTTCGGTTTAATAATATTGCCGATGAGATCGTTAAGAATGAAGATCTCTACACTCGCACTTTCCGGACATCCGTTTTTATCTTTTCCACTTACTGTGAACAGTGTGGTTTTTTCCAGTATCGCAACAGGGTCGGCAATGTTAGGGTTGTTTAACGGAGCTTCAGGGCTCCAATTATAGGTGGCTAACCCTTCGGCATGTAATTGTACTTCCTCCCTTGGCGCCACACTAAACCTATCGGCAGAGGCAGTCACACTGGGCTCCGGAAAGGCATTGATCGAGATATTGTCTGTACCCTGGCACCCGTTGACATCCTTTACAACTACAGAATAGGAGCCACCTTTATCTACAATAATTTTCGAGGTAGTTTCTCCTGTGCTCCATGAGTAGTTGGCATAGCTTTCCGTCAGGGAGAGCTCCACCTGTTCTCCGCTGCAAATCACGTCATTGCTGGCTGCAATTTCCACCTCGAGCCCCGGCAAAATGGTTAATACTTTAGTTACTTCATCTTCACAGGCAAGTCCTGCGTATTTCACTTTTAACGTAATATTATAATTGCCTGCAGCCTGGAATGTGTGACCGGGGTTCTCTGACGAAGAATTGGTGCCATCACCGAAAGTCCAGGTGTATTGTGCCGTGGCCTCGGAATCAACCGATGACTGATTTGTAAAAGAGACCGATTGATCTGTGCATGCTGTTGAAGGGAAGGTGAAATCTGCCTGTGGGGAATTGAGGAAATCTACCTCGACTGCATCGGCTGTTATTTCCGGACACCCGGTATTTACAAGATCTTTCATTTTTACGAAATAAGCGCCGGGTGCTGTTGCTGAATAAGATGTGGATGTAGCTCCGTTAATTTCACCATTATTGTTATACCACTGATAGCTATAATTTGGATCATTGGGGGCTACTGTTAAAGTAACATTATCGCCTTCGCAGAAAGGGCCCGTTCCAGACA
Organism: Fulvivirga imtechensis AK7; assembly: GCF_000331535.1. GTDB lineage: Bacteria > Bacteroidota > Bacteroidia > Cytophagales > Cyclobacteriaceae > Fulvivirga > Fulvivirga imtechensis. Next base: position 8,258 of record NZ_AMZN01000016.1, read on the forward strand.
TGGAAATACTAAAGTCAGGAGCATTGATGGCTTCAACGAGTATAGTATCGGTCTGAATTATGCATGTGCCGGAGTAAATGTCTACATAGTATTTACCTGAATTTGAGAATTGAAAGGATGGTACCGTTACGGAAAGGCCTGTCGCTGAAAAACCTTCAGGACCGGACCATTCATATTTTGCAGCGCCTACGTCTGCTACTAAGCTCAATGTAAGATCAACGCCAATACATACCGGATCAACGTCTAATATATCTGCAGTTGGCAATGCACCGCCTGCTTCCACAGTAATATTTACAATTTCTGACACCTCATTACAACCACCACTGATCAGGGTAACGGTATAATCTCCCGATAACGTTACATCAAAGAAATTGTCGGGACCTGTTTTTTCTACCGTGCCGTCTCTACGCCATTCATAGGTGGCATTGGCTACGGATTGCGCTTTCAGTTGTAGTGGATTGCCACTGCATATCGTTTTTGGTCCCTGTGGTTCGACCACGGGTTTTATGCACTTGGTGTTGAGTAGTATAGATATTTGTGAAGCAGGAATTCCATTATTATCGTCATCAACACTCGCAAAAATAATATCTGGTTTTCCATCTCCATCCATATCGCCAGATCTTATATTTCGGTTGATATAAGTAACTGGAATACTTACCTTTTGAAAAGATATACTTCCGGAACCGGTGTTATGCAAAACGTTAACCGCAAGGCCAGACCCCAAAGTGGCTACAAGAATATCTTCCTTTCCATCGCCATCCATATCACCTATATTCAATCCCCACGGAAGTCCATCTGTCGGAACAGAATTAGGGCTGCCAAAAGTTATTGACCCACCTTTGCTCGATTCATTCAGCAGAAAGACCGCACTCGAGCTCAGAAATCTAGTAGCAATAATGTCAAGTTTTCCATCATTATTTAAATCAGCGGCTTTTAAATTGGACAAAGTACCTGAGAAAGTCTTTTGATGAAAGCTGTTAAAAGAAATAGCTCCCAGCGAGCTGGTATTTTCAGCCATAAAAATACCAGCGTTGTTTGTGTTAAATTCACTAACAACAATATCCGGTTTTCCATCGTCATTCAGGTCTGCTACAACAAGCCCTCCTGTGTTGATGGCATTTGGAACCGTTATGCTTATTGGAGAAGCAAAGCTAATAGATCCGGAAGAAGTATTCCTTAGAATCCATATTTTGTTAGTGTTAGTTTTCTGGTCAGTTACGACCAAATCTGGTTTGCCATCCAAATCCAAATCACGAATCTCAATCCTTCTTGTGGAGCTTCCTGGAAGAGAGATTATCAGTGTTGAAGTAAAGCTAATTGTTCCTGGCAAACTTGCGTTGGGTAAAATTAAAATTTTAGCATCATCACTATTAGCCTCGGAAAAAATTACCTCAGGCCTGTTATCTCCGTTCAGGTCTCCAGTCACAACATTTAAAGTTGCAATACCAATGGCGAGATTTAGCGGGGAAAATGACAGGTTTCCAACTGTGCTGTTATTTTTTAATATTCTGGCTGTCGTGACATTAGTACCTGCTGATATAATATCATTAAGGCCATCACCATCCAGGTCGGAAATAGCTACATCATATAAACCACTTGGCCCCCCCCAATCTTCCTGAGGAGCAAAGTCACCGGCCGCAAGCCCATGCTCACCACCATAACTTAAAATAAAGGGCATGGGAGAGTAGCCTTTCAATCCATTTGGATTGGTCACCGATACATGATCATAAGTGGCAGCAGCGGGAATCTCCACTTCAATCAGTTGATCGGAAGTAGATAAAACATTACCGTTGGCGGAACCAAAGGATACGGTTGCTCCATCTACAAAGCCAAAACCTTTGAGGCTGATGGTACGCCCGCTGTATGTTTTGTTGGGTGTGACCTCTTTGATAACCGGTACCTGGGCAAGTGTGGTTTGTGCCAGTACTATCGAAATGAGCAATAAAAGCCAGCTACCTTGCCTGACATATCGTTCAGGCTGAAGACAATTTCTTTTTAAGGGTAAAGTCAGGTAGTGCATGGGTATAGATTGATCGCTTTTGGTTTTAATTGGTAACCTCCATTTTTATTGTTCAACAGTGATAATGGTTACACTCTTGAAGTTAGTCAGCTCCTGTATGGCTTTTCTTTGTTCATTGGCTTCCTTCAGCTTTTCTGTCTGATAGCTGTACACATGGTATCGCTTGTCGGCATTATTATAGAAGATGTTGGCATAGATCTCTTTTTCTTCCAGCCTGCGCACGAAACTGTCTGCAGCATCAAAATCTTTGAAAGATTTGATCACCACATAATATTTTTTCACCTTGGCTACTCCCTTGTCCTCACCACCGCCTTCTGATATATCTTCAACAGAATACCTGGCCCTATGGGTTTCTGTTTTTGGTAAAGTTCTCAGGATAGGTTTGGTGCGCTCCTGCTTTTTGCGGTCCCCGATGTTGATCGTTAGCTGAACTTCATGCGTGCCCTGGGTATATCCCTCTACCAGGTGATTAGCAGGTTCGTAAGAATAGGCAAAAGTAAAGTTGGAGATGTTAAAGCCAACGAGCCCTGAGGGGCCATAGTTGACCCGGTAGGCTCCACCGACCCAAAAATCTTCATGCAGGTGCAAAGTAGCGAGCACTTCAATGCGTTCATCAGTAAATTTGGCATACCTATAAACAAAATACATTTGAAGCGGAGCATAGGGGTCTTCAATTTCCACCCTGCGTTTCATTTTTCCATATCTTCTGGTCACGATCTTTTTCTCCAGCCGCTTTTTGAAATATCCTGTGAAAAGTATCTCGTCAAAAGGAGAGAAGTCATAGCTTTCGAAATTTCTGCTGTTGAGAAACGAGGTATTGAATAGTTTTGGAAGGGCAATACCAAGGTTGATGCCACTCTTTGCTTTTAGTTTAAAACCGAAATTGCCAATCGGCTGCATATTGTATCGCAGATATTCCGCCAGAATAGGATCATCAGGGTCATCGATCCGTTCCATGTTAATGTCTGTGCTCGTTACCCCCGCAGAGAGCCCAAAGTGAATAGTGGTGGTTTTTGTCAGGTAAGCAGTGTGAGCATATGTGGCCAGCAGGTCATTAGTGGTGATCAATCCTCTTTCATAATTACGGATGCTCATGCCTAATGTGGTTTTCTTATAATCAAAAGGGGCTTCGAACGTTAAGGTAGAGACCACAGGAGCGCCTTCTATACCTCTCCACTGCTGACGGTGGTTCAAAGTAAAGTTAAGATAGCCGTTGCTTCCTACTTCTGCCGGATTAAACAGATATGGATTAGTATAATAATGGTTATACACCGGAATCTGTTGCGCAAGCAGGAAGACGGACTGAAATAATAAGAAGACTAATATGCCAAGTAGTTTACCCATCCCTGATCTAAAAAAATAAACCAACTAGTTATGAATACTGCCAAAAAATAAAAAGCAAAAATCTACAGACTTCGGGGTTTGGAGGTTAAGTTACATAACTTTGAGATATTTGTTTCAAATAATTTATCGCCAAATCTAAAAAAAGTTATAAATTCGAGGCAAATTTCTGTGTCTATAAAGACTAATTAATCTTATAACGTTGGCTTTTTTATAATTAAAAGCAGAAATTATAATTTTTTACCAGCAATGATGCGATTCGCCAACAAAAACTCTATTTGGAAAATAATAATTTTCTCAGGGTTATTTTTTTTAGCAACAGTTCAATCGGAAGCTCAACTTCTGATCGGGCCCCGTATAGGAGGGCAGGTATCCTGGATTACACTTGATGATAAAGATCTAAAGGATGAATATGAATATGAAATAGAACCCTTAATTGGCTATCATGGTGGATTTACCGTTGCCTTCCAGGTGCAAAAAAGGTTTTATTTGGAAACTAACCTTCTTTATTCCAGAAAAGGAAAAGTGATTAAGGGAACTGGAGATCAGTTGTTGAAGTTAAGGTCCATTAACCACTTTGTTGAATTGCCAATTATCTACAGAATGGATTTTAAAGCCAAGATCGGTGGAAGCAGGGAATTTAAATGGTTTGTAGGTGTAGGGCCTAATATAAGCTATTGGTGGCGTGGCAATGGTATTTTAGAGTCAGACGACCTTGCCGAGAACGGGATTATGGAGCTTGAATATGATGTACAATTTGGAGGAAACTATTTGGAAGAAGAATTGGGAACATTGGTGGTAACTGAACCCAATAGACTGCAGTTGGGTATTAATTTTGCAACTGGCGTAATGCTTGAGCCACTAACGGGCCACCTAATAGTTATAGATTTACGCTTTGAACTGGGCCATTCATTTCAATCAAAGAATGATTTTGCGCATTTTGCTGAAGATATGCAATTTTCAGAACCCGTACGTTCCCGAAATATGGCGCTTCGTTTAGGTGTATCTTACCTGTTCGATACCAAGGTCTCTGAGCGTAAGAAAGGGAAAAGTAATATTAAGAAGTAGGCTGGTTAACTGGTTACTGGTCACTGGTTACTGGTTAACTGGTCGCTAATCACTAGCCTAGTGACCAGTCAACCAATGACTATTGCCCAATAACTACACCATATCATCTACCTCCAGCGCTTCCAGAATATCAGCCAGCTCATCATAATCTTTATAGCCGGGGCGTAGCTCATTGCCGCCCTGCAGGGCTATACCTTTGGCATTTGTGTGCTGAAGTATTGCCTCTACATTTTCATGGGTGATGCCTGCTTCAAGTAACACATCGTAATGAGCGGAGAGATTGTTGATGATCTCGATCTCTTCCTTTGATAAGGGATCATCACCTCCGGTGATCAGCAGATACTTGATATTAAGGTCAAAGGGCAGTTGAGCCATTTCATTTCGATTCTGTCTGAAAATAACAGGAAGTGTAGTGTGTGATAGCGTGCCAAGGACCGCCATGTCGCTGATCTCTACATAGTCAACATCATATTCCTTTACAGCATCAGTAATATCTACAGCAGAATAGCTTTCAAACTCGGCTACATATCCCGGGCCGGAAAGCCACTCGGTCAGTTCCCTGAAGTTTTCGGGAGAAATGTAGCCCGGTTTATCTTTTTCAATGTTAAAACCGATAAGGTCTACTTCCATACCTGCACAGTATCTTGCGTCTGAAAGGTTGTTTACTGCACTTACTTTTACAAATGTTTTAAGAGCCATAGATATTAGTTATAGAGCTATTGATACAATCCATCAAAGAGATAGGCAAATCTAGCTGAAAATATCTTTTTTCGCGTAAACATTTAGAAGAACATAAAAATGAAACCACTGATCATCCAGGGAAGCAGCCGTAGCAACGGAGATACCGGCAAAATTGTAGATGAAGTGAAGATCTGTATTGATGCCGATGTTGTTGATCTTAAAAAGTATAACATTTCTCAATATGACTATGAGCATGCTTATACCTCGGATGATTTTATGAAGGTAGCAGAGGAGATGACTGGAAGAAATAAGCTTATATTTGTATCTCCGGTTTATTGGTATTCGATGAGCGGGTTAATGAAAGCATTTTTTGACCGGCTGACAGACCTGCTGGACTTTAAAAAGGAAATGGCCAGGCAATTGGCAGGTAAGGACATGTATGTGATCAGTTGTAGCAACAGCTTAGACCCTGGTCAGGGGTTCGAGCTTCCATTTGCTCAGACCGCAGAATACCTGGACATGAACTTTAAAGGCTATCTGCATACATGGGTAACCGGAGATATGATACCTGAAGAGGTGAAACTTAAGATAAATCAGTTTGTTAAAAATTAAAAAAGTATAATCATGGCAGTAGAAGTGCTTACAGATGAAAATTTTGAAACAACAATCAATGAAAATGGTAAGACAATTGTAAAATATTTCGCAGGCTGGTGTGGTAGTTGCCGACTATTCGCTCCTAAGTTTAAAAGACTTTCTGGTGACGAAAGGTTCTCTGATGTCAGCTTTGCAGACGTTGATGCGGAAAAGAACCCGGAAGCCAGAAAGCTGGCGGGAGTAACTAATCTGCCTTTCTTCGCAGCTTTTAAGAACGGAAAGTTAGTGGATACCATAGCCACCAGCAAAGAGGAAGCCGTCCTGGAACTTTTGGAAAAATTAAAATAATAAAACACAGTCAAAAATTTAATGTAAAACTGGGCTTGCAGCTTACCGCTAAAAGCTTATAGCTTGATAAATATGAAAATACCGGAGATAAAGCGACTAGTAGAGAAGTACAATATTGAGCAGTTAATAGCTGCCGAGGAAGCCCTTGTTAACGAAGTGCCTCTGGCTATTGAGGTTAACGGCTCCGATGAAGGAGAGCAGTTGACCCATGTTTTTGCTGCTATTTACGTTATCAATAAAATGCAGGATGATAAAGTAGATTTTAAAGCAGCCTTACGGGATTATAGCAGCAAGGTGAGAGAGTCCATAAGTTAATAATTAGTGTCTCAAGAAAACTCACAACTTATCGTCATTGCGAGACTTAACATTTTTCACAAAAACGCACAAAATGAGATGACGAATTGTTCTGTTGCAAAGCTGCAGCGAAAGAAATGGGATATCAACTTGTTGCAAATCAACATGTTGAATAATACGTCATCGGTAACGAAGTACGGCAATAAGTTGCTGGCAGTACCCTTTAAGATTCTTCGTTGCCTACCAATGACAAGTTTTTATTACATGCCAATTCCCCGCTACCATCGATTCCAGGGTGACGAGGTGGTTTATTATCTCCGTTCCTCCTTTGCTGATGGCAATGTCATTACACTTAAAATCAACTGACGAGTTGTTGGTTTCCTCAGAATGATTGTTGATTAAGTTTTTGATTTTTGACACCTTCTTTTAATTGGTTCGGCACGATAACTCTTTTCAGGAAAGTATTATATTAGCCTGAGAATATTTGGTGCTCAAAGAAATCTGAGGGGTTTACCAAAGGACATTTAAAGGAATTAAAATCAGGGACTATTTGTGGAAGTGAATTTAGTATGAAGAAAAATTGGTTATTTTTTGCACTGGTAGTGACGCTATGTTGGACAGCATGTACCTCTGAAGAGGTTGAGCCTGATGAGACCAGGTTGGGGGCTGATTTTTACCCATTGGAGGTAGGGAATTACAGCATCTTTCAGGTGGAAAATACAGACTATAAAGTGACAGGTGAAGTAGTAACCTCTACTTATCAACTGAAAACTGAGGTAGTGGATTCGTTCCTTAACCAGACAGGAAATATCTCTTATATTATTCATTATTTTAAAAGGCAGTCTGCATCTGAAGACTGGCAACTAAACCATGCATGGACAGCCCGAAAGAACGCCAACCAGGTGGTGTTGATTGAGGAAAACGTGCCTTTTGTTAAATTATCGTTCCCTATCAAAGATGATAAAGTTTGGGATGGAAATATACTGAATTCCCTTCCGCGGGATGACTATCAGATGGACAGCCTGTTCAGTCAATACATAACTCCCGGACAGGACACCATAGCCAATACGCTTACGATAATTCAAGGTGACAATCAGGATTTTATGGTTGAATTGGACAGGCGCTACGAGATCTACGGCTTGCACCTTGGACTGGTTTACAAGGAGGATATAAAGCTTCAGTATTGTACTAATACCGACTGCCTCGGACAGCAGCAGGTAGAGACCGGCCATGAATACAGACAATACCTTATAGAGAGCGGCACTAATTAATTAGTGTCTCTAAGAAAACGCCAATGTCTGCGTTACGCTTGTCCCAAAAATGCTCTCGTACCTCAGTACGCTCCGCTTTTTGGCACTGCGCAGGCCCTTGCTCTGCCGAAGCGGCTACGCAAAGGCGAGCTTGATCGAACTCACGTTAATTGAATTTTTGTAGGGATGGTTTAAGTTAACTTGAGTTCATTTTGATTCCCTTTGTCTTCTGATGGGGATTAATGACTTGAAAGTACAGTTCGCAAAATCCAACCACCTGACTGATATCCCTTGATCTGAATATGCCTTTTCCCCTAATAAATAACGATACCGGCTTCCAACTTATCCGGTTGAAAGTGCGTCTTTCGTAAGGATCTTTTTTGAAAAAGGTGCTACATTAACAGTTGATATGAAAAGGGTTGCTCTATTAATAATTTTTTGTCTGCTATGTCTGTCACTTTCAGCTCAGGTGAACAGGTACGTTGTCTTTTTTGCTAATAAATCCGGTACACCGTATTCACTGGCCTCCCCGGAACAATTTCTCTCGCCAAAGGCAATACAAAGAAGAATCTCCCAGAATATAGAGTTGACACAGGCTGATCTGCCTGTTAGCCCATTTTATGTGGATGGTGTGGAATCCACGGGGGCAGAGGTTTATTATACTACACGTTGGCTAAACGGGGCATTGATACAAGCTGATGAAAGTCTGATCGAAGCAATAGAGGCTCTGGGGTATGTAGATTCTGTGGTTTATGTTGCCCCGGGAGTCAGGCTGACTAAAAACTCGCGGAAGTGGGAGGCTTTTGAAGAATCACCGCCAGCCCAAACATCAACGCAGTTGCAGATGTTGGGTGTAGATGCCTTGCATGGTGAAGGATATCATGGGGAGGGAGTCACCGTAGCCTTCTTTGATGGAGGCTTTGTCGGAGTGAATAATGTCACGGCATTCCAGCATATCTTTTTTGATAACAGAATGAAGTATGCTTTTAACCTGGTGGAAAATAGCCAGGATGTATTCAAATCCAGTAACCACGGCACCAAGGTATTTTCTGCAACGGCAGGGCTCATGGCCGGGCAGTTTACAGGAACAGCCTATGGGGCTGATTTTATGTTGTTTATTACTGAAGACGCTGCCTCGGAATATCGCATAGAAGAGTACAACTGGCTCATAGCGGCAGAAAAAGCCGATAGTGCCGGGGTTGATATCATCAGTAGCTCGGTAGGTTATTTTGACTTTGATGATCCCTCCATGAACTACAGTTATGAAGATATGGACGGTAAGACTACAATTGTGGCGCAGGCTGCAAAAATGGCCTCAGAAAGGGGTATTTTGATAGTGGCCAGTGCAGGAAATGAGGGCAATAAAAGCTGGCGTTACATCACTACTCCCGCTGATGTGGAGAGTATACTGGCCGTTGGATCAGTCAATTCGACAGGAGAGGTGAGCAGCTTTAGCTCAAGGGGCCCTACTGCTGACGGACGTGTTAAGCCCGATGTAATGGCTTTGGGTAGCGGCACTACGGTAATCAATGAATCAGGGATGATCTCAAAAGGAACGGGTACCTCTTTTGCAGCCCCATTGATCACAGGGCTGGCAGCAGGCATATGGCAGGCATACCCCGAGCTTACAAACTATGAATTAATGGACCTGATCAAAAGTATTGGAAGCCATGCCGATATTCCGGATAACAGCTACGGTCATGGTATTCCTGATTATACACTTTTAGCTACTCCTGATCCGGGCTCTCTAAGCTTTTCTGTTTTTCCCAATCCGGTTGCTATTGAAGACTTGAAAATAAAATCATGCTGCAGACAGGAGACCACTGCAGAGGCAAGGGTAATTGATGCTACGGGTAAGGTAGTGAAACACCTGCTATTTAATTTTGCGCGTAATCAAAACCAGCATCGATTATATGTTGATGATCTTCGGCAAGGATTGTACTTGTTGGTACTTCGTTCTTCGACAGGTACCGAGATGCACAGAATTGTGAAATACTAAAGCATATTTTTCTATCTTTGGCCCATGAACAAACCTATTATAGCCCCTTCGATATTGGCATCTGATTTTGCCAATCTTCAGCGTGAAGTTGAAATGCTTAATGAAAGCGAAGCCGACTGGATACATATAGATATTATGGACGGTATTTTTGTTCCTAACATTTCTTTTGGGATCCCGGTAACAGAGGCCATTGCAGCGCATGCGAAAAAGCCACTTGATGTGCATCTGATGATCGAGAAGCCGGAGAATTATGTAGAAGCATTTTACAAGGCGGGGGCTGCATCCATTTCTGTTCATTATGAAGCCTGCCCACACTTACATAGAAATTTACAGCAGATCAAAGACCTCGGGTGTCGCGCTGGTGTTGCTATTAACCCACATACCAATGTACAACTGCTTGAAGACGTGATCCATGATATTGATATTGTGTGTCTGATGTCTGTTAACCCAGGCTTTGGAGGGCAGAAATTCATTGAAAATACTTACAATAAGGTGAGGCAGCTCAAGGAAATCATAGTTGATGCCGGGGCCTCAACTATGATCGAAATAGATGGAGGAGTGAACCAAAGTAATGCCGGGCATTTGATAGAAGCAGGTGCAGATATTTTGGTTGCCGGCAGCTTTGTTTTTAAATCATCTGAACCTAAGGACACTATAGCCGACCTCAAAAACGTTTAGTCGTCAGTCGAAGCCTGTTGAATGAAGTTCATTTTCCTAAACCTACTGTTATTGATCACCTTTACCGGATCGCTGGCACAACAAGGCGCCCTTTCCGGAGTGGTGACGGACGAAAGTGATAAGCCTGTTGCAGGGGTTAATGTCAGGGTAAAGCATGAATCCATAGGCACAGTAACAAAAGAAGACGGCAGTTTCATACTGAAGCTGCCTGCCGCCCGGGAATTGACGGTGGTATTCAGCCATGTTGGTTATGCCACTGTCGAAAAGCCTGTGGAAGTAAAAGCAGGAGAGGCTATCGAAGTAACTGTGATGTTGAAGCTGCTCACCGAGGTGCTTACAGGCGTTAGCATTGAAGGTGAACGTGAAAGGAGAGATGAAGTAAGTGTGACGAAGATAAAGCCCAAAACGCTCGAAGCCTTACCCACTCCTTTTGGAGATTTCAATAAAATATTATCCACATTGCCAGGGGTAGTGAGTAATAATGAACTTTCATCGACATACTCTGTCAGGGGTGGAAGTTTCGATGAAAACCTGATCTACGTAAATGACATACCCATTTACAGACCTTTTTTGATCAGCAATGGCCAGCAAGAGGGGTTGAGCTTCGTGAATAGTAATTTAGTAAAATCAATTGAATTCTCTGCAGGTGGCTGGCAGCCGAAGTACGGAGATAAGCTCTCCTCAGTGCTTAACGTAGATTACAAAGAGCCCACATTGTTCGGAGCATCTGCTACCATAGGTTTGCTCGGTGGAACAGCCCACATGGAAGGGGCTTCCGGGTCCGGAAAGCTCAGCTATGTAGCTGGTGTCCGGCATAAATCAGCACAGTATCTGCTGAATACGCTCGAAACAAAAGGGGAATACCTGCCCAAATTTACTGACCTTCAGGCATATGTCAGCTTCCGGCCGGATAGCAGAACCTCCATAGGCGTACTTACTTCTTATGCCAGAAACAGATACCTGATCGAACCGGAGAGCAGAGAAACAGAATTTGGTACTTTTAACAGGTCCTTTCGCCTTTTTGTAGGTTTTGAAGGCAGAGAAATACTCGAATATGATACCTACCAGGGAGGTGTGAAATTCTCGAGAAAGCTAAATGACGGTTGGAAAACTGATCTGATCGCCTCAGCGGTGCATGCCTCTGAGCGAGAGTTTACCGATGTGGAAGGTGGCTATCGCCTCTGCGATGTAGATAAAGACCTGGGATCAGATACTTTCAACGAGTGTGTTTTTACCAGAGGTATAGGCTCTAATTATGATTATGGGAGAAATACACTTGAAGCCAATATTATTAACCTGGAAAACAGGAACACTTACTCGCTAAATACAAAGAATACACTTGAGTTTGGGTTGGGATACTCCTGGCAAAATATTGAGGATCAGCTTAGTGAATATGAATTCAAAGACTCGGCAGATTTCGTGATTGACACCCAGTCGCTGGAGGCAGATCATAAACTGGAAAGCAGCCAGTATTCCGGGTTTGTACAGAACACACAACAACTCAGGGCGAACATAGTAGCGACATATGGGGTAAGGCTTAATTATTGGACTATCAATGAAGAATTGCTGATCAGTCCAAGAGTACAAATATCCTTCGAGCCTGAATGGACCCGTGATGTAGTGTTTACTGCAGCAGCAGGGCTTTACCAGCAGCCACCCTTCTATCGTGAGTTAAGGGCTCCTTCAGGAGATCTGAACAGGGAGCTGAAGGCGCAAAAAGCCCTTCATCTTATTGGTGGACTTGACTATAATTTCAAGTGGTGGGGGCGCGATTTTAAATTTATGGGAGAAGTGTACTATAAAAAACTTTCCGATGTGGTGACTTATGACATCGACAACGTCAAAGTAAGGTACTATGCCAATAATGAAGCAAGGGCTTATGCAACAGGCGTTGACCTGAGAGTGAGTGGTGAATTTATACAAGGGACGGAATCCTGGTTTAGTGTGGGTATACTGAATACAAGGGAAGATGTGGCTGGTGACGGAAGAGGATATATCAGAAGACCAATGGACCAACGGCTGAATATTGCGGTATTTTTTCAGGATCATCTGCCCAACAATCCGACCTTTCGGGTGAGCCTGAACGTATTCTTTGGCAGCGGTTTGCCATTTGGACCACCACAAAATTTTGAAAAGAGAAACGTATTTAACGGAGATACGTATAGAAGGCTGGATATAGGATTCTCCAAGCTCTTTTATATGAACAAGGAGAAGTATAAAGAAAGACGGCAGGTGATTGTTGGTGCGGAGGTGTTAAACTTACTGGGAGTGTCAAATGCTATTTCCTATACCTGGATATCGGATGTTAGCAACAATCAGTTTGCAGTGCCTAATTCACTGTCGGCAAGGTTTTTGAATGTAAAGCTTTCAATTAAAATATAACTTAAGGTAACATGATAAATCTAATGAAAAGGATGAGCTACTTTGTATGCCTGGGCCTGGTAGCCTTTGCATGCTCCCAGAGGTCGGTAACCCGTGTGAGCCCTGACCAGCAAATAGACCTCAGCGGACGCTGGAACGATGTTGACTCCAAAATGGTAGCCAGTAAAATGGTGCAACAGTTTCTGAACAGCCCAAGATACCAGTCTTATGCCAGTGATATTGGTAAGACGCCCGCCATTATTGTAGGGTACATCCAAAACAAAACCAGCGAACATATCGACTCTGACAACTACATCAAAAAATTTGAGCTGGAGATCTTTAACTCCGGGCTCGCTGACCTGGTAGAGTCACCGGAATTTCGCGAAAGGCTCAGGCAAGAGCGTGCTGATCAGCAAGAGTTTGCATCACCGGAAACGGCTGCCAAATGGGGTAGGGAATACGGAGCCAATCTGATGCTGTTTGGAACAATGACATCAGAGACTGATACCTATAACAAAAAGAAAGTAGTGAACTATATCACGACACTATATCTTACTGATATGGAAACCAACAAAAGAGTTTGGTACGGTCAGGAGGAAATCAAAAAATATATCGAGAATTAATGCTCATAAGCATTTAATGAAGCTCATATTACTACGGCATAGGGCAGTCATCTCTGACTCCTGTGCCGCCATTTTTTATTTGCATAAAGCCTCTTCACCTTATGATCACTTTCCATAGGCCTGTTTTTTATGTGCTGCTATTGACCCTGGCTTCGTCATGCGCTACTTATTATGAGGTCAATAGGGAGTTTACAGAAGATTTTGAGAGTGGCAGGCTGGAGCAGGCCAACGAGGTGCTGGCCAGGAAAAAGAAAATCGAAAAAAGTAAAGACCGGCTTCTCTACTTTCTCAACAGAGGTGTTGTGCTTTCCATGCTTGGAGAGTACGAGGAGAGCAATGAGTACCTCGAAAAAGCCTATCTCTACACTGAAGATTACCAGGTTAACTACCTCAATGAAGCCACCTCTTTATTGACTAACCCAATGTTTACTGCCTATCGGGGTGAGGATCATGAGAACCTGATGGTGCTTTACTACAAAGCGTTAAACTTTCTGCGTATGGGAAAGTATGATGAGGCTTTGGTAGAATGCAGGAGATTAAATATACGTCTTCAGCAGTTGAGCGATAAATATACCAGTGCAAAAAAATATCAAAAGGATGCTTTCATACACACCTTGATGGGTATCATCTATGATGCAAAAAAAGATTATAACAATGCCTTTATTGCCTATAGAAATGCTCTGGAGATCTATAATACTGATTATAAAGATATTTTTTCCATAGGCCCGCCAGATCAACTGAAAGAAGATCTGTTACGTACTGCCTGGTTGACAGGTTTCTATGAAGAGTTTGATCATTATAAGCGGGAGTTTGACATGGAGAGCTATGAGTATTCACCTCATGCAGGAGGTACGTTGGTCTTTTTCTGGAATAATGGCCTGGGTCCGGTAAAAAGTGAATGGAGTGTCAACTTTGCTGTGGTGCATGGTGCTGGAGGAGTGGTTAATTTCACCAATGATGAATACGGATTCAGCTTCCCTTTTACCGTACCCTATGATAAACAAGATGAGTCCACCAGTCTTAAGGATCTGGAATTCTTCCGCGTAGCCTTTCCCAAATATCAGGAACGTGCATTGTTTTTTAACGAGGCAGCTATAAGAGTTAATGGTCAGCGTTACGGACTGGAGCTGGCGGAAGACGTTAACGCGATTGCTTTTAGAAGCTTAAGAGAGCGAATGTTGAAGGAATTCGGCAAGGCCCTGCTTCGGGTGGCACTGAAAAAAGCAGCAGAACATGGGGCACGTAAGGAAGACGAAGGTCTTGGTGCAGCGGTTAGCTTTTTAAATGCATTGACTGAAAAGGCTGACACGCGAAACTGGCAAACACTTCCCCACAGCATATATTATACAAGAGTGCCCTTGCCGGCCGGAGACCAGCAGGTAACACTTGAACTGTCTTCGAAAAAGATCGATAACAACCACGAGCAGGTGTTTCAATATCATGTAGAAAAGGGAAAAACCATATTTCAAACCTTCTCATCACTGGAGTATAGTCACCAACCATACTATTAGTAGGCCCGTTGGTGATATATTTCTGAATTTTTAGGCATAAAATTTGAATTAAAGAATGAAAAGCCCTTTATTCGGGGTTTTATATTACATGCAAATACATTCTTTAACCTAATAAACTGAGTTGAACCAATGAGGAAGTTTAATTATTTATTTGTAGCGCTGCTATTGCTGTTAGCTGGTAACGCTGCTGTTGCACAAGAGGAGATAAGTGATGAGGATTTGAGGAGATACGCTCTTATGATGGAGGTAGTTGATGCTATGAAAGCAGAGATCAGCGGTCTTACTAATGAAATGATCCGTAATCAGGAAGGTATTGATGGCAGGAGATACATGGAATTGGCAAAAGCTAATGGTAATGCTGCCAAACTAGAGGAGATGGGTGCTAAAGACTATGAAAAGAAATTTATGGAAGTGATAACTGCCATGCAGGACGAAAGGAAGGAAGCCATTTCAGAAGTAGTGCAGATACTTGCTACCAAAATGTTGCCCGATGGAGGGAAAACCTACAAAGCCATAAAATCAGGGCTAAACTCAGACCAGGCGCTTAAAGCCAGGTATGAGAAAATTGAAGCTAAAATGAAGCTTGGAGATGCTGGTGATGCCTGATCAGGTGTATTTTATTAAAGCATAATACATAAGAGGCCGTTCTCAAATGTTTCCTTCTGAGTTACCCTGAACTTCATTTCCCACGTAGCTTCTATTCGTTTTAAGGGATTAAAAATCAGTTTGTGATGATTCGAATTGACTTTTGGGAACGGCCCTTTTTTGGCTGAAAGTTAAGAGGTTCATCGTAGCGAATCTTCAAATGGCTTTTAGCTACAGAATCCCTCCTTTTTTTAACTGAAAAAATTCCTATATTGTATAAATTTTTTACCGGATAACTTACATCAATATGTTTTCAGAAAATGAAATTGCTACCATGGTGGAAATTCCCGAGGTAATGGAAGCAACAATAGCAGTAAGGAAAGAATTTATTGAAAATGAGGTGAGTATGCTTGAAATATCTGAGCATGACTTCCTTTCACTCATCATGATGACCCCGGCTATTGGGATGGCGCTGGCCAATGGGAGTATGAGTCTGTTTGAAGAGCTCGCGCTGAATAAACTGGCTAGAAAAATGTCTAAGGGTGGCTATTTTCTGAAGGTGGATCCTGTGGCACATGCTATGAAATATGTGATGAAGAATTTTGACCGCTGGGAGGGACCTTTCTATAATGTTATTAACCTGTGTATGAATAGCACCTTTGATAGAAAAAAACTACTGGAGGTACGCAGTTGTGGAATAGAAGATCCGATAAAATGTTTAGCCAGGGATCTGATGGAAGTCCCCTATATATTTGTTCGCTTTCTCAGTATTTTGATACTGAATGATGAATCGGATATTTTGGGACATAGAAGTATTTCCAGGGTGGAGTTCGATAAAATTAAGGATGTTGGCAATAAAATGAATATCTCAGAGGTGCCTGCTTTTAAGTCGTTTCTTAACACTTTCGAAGTGAAATAGTGTGTAAGAAAATACTAAGTGGTATTAAGAAAAACATCAGGGTCAAGCTTGCCTTCGCCTAGCCGCTTGAGCGGAGCAAGAGGCTTGTACCTGTGCACCGAAGTGCTATAAGCGCACACAGGCGTGAAGTGCCAAAAAGCCGGGTTCCGTACTGTTATTACAGTTGTTTGGGACGAGCGTAACGCATAGACTGATGTTTTTTTAAGCCACTAAATAACTCTGCGGTTTGTACTGGAGTGAGCATAATATTTTTTAACTTTACGAGTTTTAATGCTAGCTTTTTCCGTCTTTTGCTGTAGCGATGTGGCAGGAGCTTAACTGGTGAGATGATCTTAAAGCGCTTACGTATACTTTGTCTTGGTATGTGCATGGCATTTGTCCTGCTTCATTTTGCGCAAAAGAGCTTTGCACAAAAAGGCAGGGGCGATAGGCCATCTATCCCTTTGGACCATTTTTATGCCGAGCCTGAAAACCGTAATGCCCTTAGAGTTTTGCTCAGCAAGTTTCACTTTAGCTTTTCTACAGGCTATGGCCGTACCTTTTACCGGCAGGATCTTTCAGATTTTGCCATACTTCAGCAGCAGGATAGCCTGCCCCTGATTTTTGGTAAAGATTTTAATATTGCAGGGGGAAATATCAGTTCAGGCTATAACTACTGGTTTAATGACTTGCAGAGTAGGAATAATATCAACTTTGATCCATCAACAGACTTTATTGTCAGCGCTGATTCGGCAGCATTGAAATTCACGGCTCCGGGGATGAGTATCCCACTTAATTTCTCCATCCATTTCGAATTTGACCGGTACCGTGTGGGTGGAGGATTTGCCTTTGAATATCACCGCCCGGGTAATTTCAATCCTACTGTTTACGAAGACCGGATCAGCGGTTATGAACCCAATTTCGGGAGCACATTCTTTAAAAAGTATTATGTGATGCTTGGAGCAAGAGTATACCGGTACTACGAATACAGCTTGTCGGTCGATGCCAATATCGGTGCTATAAACCTCACTAGTAAATTTAACAAGAGCATCATCCAGAAAGGTGTCTATCTTAATTTAGGCGCTACTGTCGAGAGAGATCTTTCGGAGTATTTCCGCGTTTTTGTGAAACCAAGCTTCGATATTAAGAGCTTTACGTTAAACATCCCGGAAACCGACCTTACCATTCCCCAGTCTATGAATGCTTTTTACCTCTCATTTGGAATTACCTACCGTATTCCCGAGCTCCCAAAGTGTTTCTTAAAGCAGTGTACAACACAGGTTAACCACCAGCACGGAAACATGGAGTATCGAAGCAGGATGCACCCGGTCTATAAAAAACAAAATCCTCATCATGGTGAAAATTATCCACGTCTGATCAAATACAAAGGGAAGAACAAGAAAAAGCTACATGCTTATTGATTGATGTTGACCGGTCGACCGGGACTGTTCCCTTGTTAGTGATTTACGTTTAAAGGACCATTCACAGGTTACCGATCACTGGATCACACACTTACATCAGACACCAAACACTTCTGCAAAAGTGTGTTTTCATATACTATTGGTTTAATTATACCCAATAATTGACTGAATACAAGTGAATTGTAATTTCATTGTGCTTTGTGATACGTTTACATCCCTCTTAATTTTTCCAACACCCGCACTCATTTTTTATCGAACTTAAGTTCTTTAAACATAGGCGCCGGGATTTATGAAAAACCACCTGATTATTTGGACTGCTCCTGATAAGAGGCTAGACGAACTGCCTTATTGGGGTGATTTGATACATAAACGGGATGAAGAAGCGGCTGCATCGCGCTTCTTGCCTGAGGTGTCGACCCTATTCAATCAGTACAATCTTCCAGTTCTTTATACTAAAGAATATAAGCCCAAAAACGATATATGGTCGGCTGAAGAAGTGAAAAGCGGTCTGGCCAATATTTTCAGGATTATTTTAAAGCAGGACAAAAAAATACCTGACGCGCTGATTGAAAAGATAAAACTGGTTCCCTATATCAGAAAAGTAAAGCCGGTAGATGTAGGCGTAGCAGCATTGCCGCCCATAGCCTCTCCAATGTCTGTAGCAGCGCTGGACCCATCATCTCAGATACTGCTGAAACAGGCTCATGCCTACACCACCGGAAGCCCGGAGATCAAAATTGCGGTGCTGGATACGGGTGTGGATAAAAAGCATCAGGAAATAGGAGAGTCTTTATTGCCCGGAATGGATTTCGTTGATATTATAGATGGAGCTGAAAAATTTGTTGGCGATTATTTGGGTTATGATACCGACCCTGACGATGAAGTAGGGCATGGTACACATGTTTGTGGTATACTGGCTGCCAAAGGCATAAAAATGCCTACCGGTATTGCTCCGTCTTGCAAAATAGTACCAGTTCGTGTATTGGGAGCCCTGAAAACAGGTAACGGAGTAGTGGGTGCAGGGCTGATAGATAACATCAACAATGGAATTAAATGGGCTGTAGATCAGCAGGTTGATGTTATTAATATGAGCCTTGGGATCAGGCATGAAGGAGGCGGCCTGCCTCACGAAGAGGTGATCAGATACGCCCTGAGCAAGGGAGTTTCGATCGTAGCGGCATCGGGCAACGATGGCAGGCAGGACCGCTACTACCCCGGAGCTTTACCAGGAGTGATAGCCGTTGGCGCTGTTGATCACAACAATCAGATGGCAACATTCTCGACCTATGGTTCGCATGTATCGTTTGTGGCGCCAGGGGCCAACATCATCAGTACCTACCCTGAAAATAAGTATTCCATATCCTCGGGAACCTCTCAGGCATCGCCCTATGTGGCAGGCGCTATCGCCTTATTAAAAGCATTTGCATTGAAATTCGGTAGAAACCTTAAAGATAATCAGGCAAAATACATCCTGAAGCATACAGCAGACCGATTGGATAGCACGCTTAAAAATGTTAAGAGCGGCTATGGCCTGATCAACCTGCTTGATGCATTAAAGCTGTTGAAGTATAAGTTAAGTGTATAACAATTAAATAATTATATTATGAACACCAACATTTTAGGATCAACCACTAATGGAGGTATATCTCTTGGTAATGGTTCTTCTGGGGGCAACATAGCAGTGAAGTTCCCTTTGCTCGATTTTGCCAGGCCATTGTGGGTTTCTGATTTTAATATCGAACCCCCGAGAGTGAAGATAGAACCCTCTATAAAGGAAATTGTAGAAAGGATCAGTAAAAAACTGGTAGATAAACCATTAAGGTATAAGTCCAGGCAGCTAAAAGAGTGGAAGCTTAGGGATATCATGAAGGAGGATGACAAAAAAGGTGATGCCAAAGCAAAACTCATCCGGGACGGGTATAGTGCTACTATTGCCCAGGTAAGCGAAAGTCTCAACAGGAGCAATATAGACCATACCACCAAATTTCTGTTGAGCAATGAGCCGTTATATGTATATGCGCTAAGCTTTGTTATCTACTATGAAAAAGTAAAAGATGCTGATGGTGTCAATGACAGAGTGATCGTAGTTGCAGAAAACGAGATCAAACCTTTCTTTAACGTGCTTCTGGCCAAGGCCACCATAGAACATAGGCACCTGAACCTAACTGCCGCTCAAAGGAAAGAGATATATAAGGCAGCCGCAAACACCAATATTTCATATGTGAAGGGAATGCCTAATAGCGCCATATCTGGTATTATTTCCAAATATGTAGACCATGGTAATATTCACAGGTTGGTCGACAAATTCTTTGAATCCGGGGAAATAGATCCGGCTAAAGGTACACCGCAGGTGCGACAGCTTATGGTCAACTTCCTGAAAGAGATCGGACTCATCGTGCCTGAAAGAGATGAAGAAGGTGAAATTGTAGCCGGGATTAATTTTAATGACGTGGAAATAGAGGAAGAGCATGAGCATGTCCTGGATAGTGATACTGACGATGACATTGACCTTAGAGATCCAATGTCTTAATTATTAGAAAGTAAAACGGATACTAAATATCAATACAATGGCAGATGTTCTGGAAAAATATAGTGAATACTTAGCCCTGGCCTATACCAATGCGCTAAAACAAGCTAAAAAGTCGGACGATCCGGTTACCAACGTTTATCAGAATGGAAGTCCATTTGCATTTAACTATGTGGTGGATTACTTCGAAACGGCTGATGAACAAGGAATTGATGCGGAAAATATTCTCGCAGCAGGTACGCTTTACTACCTCAAAACACTTGCAGATGACCTTGGCATACTCCGTGTGGCAGATGCCGTTCTGATGAGATGGACAGCAGGAATGTTGGATATTCCTCAGGGTAGTACAGCATCAAAGCTCTACAGCTATTATAAACTACGTGACGATTATGCTACGGTTGAGGAGCGGGCTATGTTCTACAAAATTGTGCTTAATGTTGGGGATGCAGAAGTGCTCGACCAAATGGCGGTGAATACAGATTTTACTCCTTTGTGGGATACTTTGATGACGGAGACTGTAAAGTATATAGACAAATATGAGCAGAAAGACAGCAACTTTGGTGTAGTATCCAAATCATCTGTTTACCAGGCAATAAAGGAATTGCAGTATAATCTCACCACCTATTCAAGCGGTATGGTTAAAGCCATTCTCCCCGAGATGTACACACAATTTGAAAAAGCCGTAGCCATATTAGATGACGATAATGTGAAATCTCAACTCGGATGGGGGTATCGAAGGTCAATGTGGAATGTGATAGAAAGGGTAAGCCAGGAAGAGTTTAGCTACAAACCTAATGTATCCTCTCTGCGCACTGCGGCCGTTAGCGGACATAAGATATTTGCAGCTATCGCCGGTTTCGATGCAGGGCTAATGTCCGAATCAGCATTCCAGGATTTCATTCAAAATGTAGAGGCTTTCATAATTGCTCAGAGTCAGCTAGGTGAAGGGGGCAGAAGTGGAAGAACTTATACCAAGGAGGAAGAGGAGGATATAGAAGCAGAAATGAATGAAGAATTCGGAGAAGACGAATGGGACTTCTAAAATCAAGGATCAGTTTATAATCAACTTTGGTAAAGCTAAATAATATGCAGCAAACTAAATTTAATGATATACGAGAAGCAGCAAAGGAGCAGACAAGGAACATCTTAGGCCGATCAACCTCTTTTCAACACATGCCTTATGATGAGCAGAAAAAGATCTATCAGGATGTGATGAATGAGCAGATGTCGCTAATGATGGGCAATGGGCATGGCCGATTGTCGACTGGAATGAAAAAAGGAGATTTTGTAGATAAATCCTCTGACCTGCTTGATGATAAGCGTCATGAAAAGGGCTTTGAAGAAGGTGTAGATTCCTTTGAAGACCTGGTCGATTCTGTAGATTTTCCCCAGTTTGTCAAAGATCTGCTCAAGGCTGTTTTTGATGCCAATATTACCGTAATGAAAGCCCAGACGGACGACTACATCCGTCTGATGAAGGAAGCCACTACAGGGCTGGCATCTTTTATAAAGCAGATCGATAATACTACCACTTTCGCCTATTTGGCAGAAAACAACAAGGATGAGTTCGGCATAACCATGGAAGAGGATGGAAAGGGCGGACAGAAAATGGAGCTGACCAACCCCCAGGGTGAAAAGGTGGATGTGGAAGATAACGAGGTGAAGGCAAAGATCATGGATGCCAAGATCAAGATGGCACAAGAGCACAGGGCAGCACTTCGTGAAACCATACTCATGGGAGTTACACGCCTGGTAGTGGAAAAAGGTGAAGTAGAAGCTGAAGTCAATTTTGAATTTAAAGGGAAGCGAACTGTAGACAAAGGAGACAAGGCTGGTGTAAAGACCAGTAAATCTTCAGGTACTTCTGCTGGCTTTAGCGGAGGGTTGCTAGGCTCAATTTTCGGAGGCCCCAGAGTAGGCCATACCTCGAGTACGCGTCAGACCCAGTTTAGTGTGTCTACTACTAAAAGTACTTCGGAAGATGAGTTGAAGGCCAAGTTGCGCGGTCACGTGAAGTTGCAGTTTAAGACGGACTACTTCAAGCTGGATAATTTTGCTCAGATGTACGGACCGGCTTCACAAGAAGAAAAAGAAGCCGCAACAGCGAATAAATAGCCTTTGATTTAAATGTAGGCATAATATGGCATTGGCAATATTGAAGCTGAATAGCAAGGAAATAGATAAATACACTTTTGAAGCTGATATAGGAACTAACAATTGGTATGAGTACAGGTTAGGGAAGGCCAAAAGAAAGCACAGAGGGATGGAACTTGTCGATGAGGTGATCAGGCAGTCAACAATGTTGAAAGCCCCTGTCACTGATAACAAAAGTTTTGAGACTTCTTTCACGTGGAGTGCGCCTGCCGCAATGTTTGACAGAAGTACCAGGTTCATTCAACTGTTTAGCTACAAAGACCGGAACAAAACATCTCCGGCAATCTCAGAAGTGTTGACGGTGGCGCCTGTTATGGCTGATCTTAATGATGATTTTAAACTACCAAAAATGATGACTATGCCACATAAAATATATGGAACTCAATCGGTAGCGGTACGAAATGCGCCTTTCCGGCTGAAGGAAAATAAAATGAGCGAAGCATTCTTTTTTAATGCTTTGCTTGGAGCAATACCGGGCTTGCTAACCAATGCCTTACCCATGCTTGGCAAGCTGCTTCCCGGCCTTCAAAGCACAGCTCCGGAGGTGACGAAGATATCGGATACAGCGGGTAAGTTGTTACCCGAGCTGATAAAGATCATCCCTCAGGATGTAAAACCGGGTGCAGAGGGAGCCCGGCAGGTATTGCAGAACATTTCTCCGGAAACGATCAAGGCCATCCTGGAGATTATTCAGGGGCAGTTGGGCAAAACCAATGGTACTAATGGCCATTCAACAGCCAAAAGCCTTAAGAAATATAGTCACGACTTTGCCATTAACCCGGCAACGTTGATGCAACTGGCACCGCTACTGGAAAAGGTGCTGTCACCAGAAACCATCAAGGCCATTGGTGACAATCCGGTTAAACTTTTTAAAGCGGTATCCGATAGTGCTTTAAAATTCCAAAAAATGGAATTGGAGCACCTGGAAAAGATCAATCCTGGTGTGGATGACGCCGGGTTTGATAAGATCGTTCAGGGCATGGCTTACAGGAGAACCAGGTACAGCAAGGCCAAAATTGCGCCTGCTCTACTCGCAGCGCTACCAGCGTTGATGCCGGTACTTGAAAAAGTACTGTCACCGGATATGATAAAAGCTATTGGTGATCAGCCGGTTAAACTGTTTAATGCCATTGCCGATGCCGGTCTGAAACATACAAAGCAGGAATTGGACCACCTCGAAAAGATCAATCCGGGAGTTGATGACCCCGCATTTGACAATATAGTAAATTCGATGAATGTAAAAACAGCAGTAACTATTGACTCTACATTCAGCAATGCACTTACGATTAAATTTTTGAACGCCCAGGCAATATCCATAGCAGGTAAGGACAAAATAGTATACGACAAGCGACAGAAAATCACTTTTCCTGTTCAGCTCAACTCAGGTAAAACGAAACCAGGTAAGGTCAATGGACTGAAGAATATCCCAAAAGGAATTTTTCAACTGATTGTACAGGATGGCAATAGCATGGAGGTACTGCTTGAGAAAAAGTATAAGATAAAAGATGTGCCTGTAGGAGCTGTAATAGGTGATATCGTGCTTACCACTGATGAGGTAAAAATGCTGCCTTCCAATAGAGACCTGAAAGTAGAGCTTACATTTAACTGGAAAGGAGATAAAAAGAACTACGGCACTTTCATGAATCACTATATTATGTTTTCTGACGGGTATGTATTTCAAAGAACAGGGAATACATCGGTCACTCATTTCGCATTGAATGATGTAAATGTTTATAGAAACTACTGGCACAAGGTGTGGGAAGGCGGGCCTGCCAGCCATGAAAGATGGAAGGTCGATTTTGAATGTAAATACTATTACGATATCAATGAGGAAGACGCCAACATTAAAAAGCTGGAAACAAAAAAACGAAAGATCAGTGATACGGCGGATGATAAGGAAGGAGACAGCTATAGAAGAAAGATCAGGGCCAGGATCAAGTCAGGGATGGAAGTAAGTGTTGAAGCTTATAACGAGCTACTCAAACTTCAACAATTACCATCACTATCGGAAGAACAATTGAGTGCTTTCAGTGGTGAGGAGTTTATTAAGGAGGCAGGTCTGGTAGGCAGGGTAAGTGTGGATTTCAGAGGCAGAAAAGGCGAAACCTCAGCCTTATGGACCTATCCTGAAGGTAACATTCAGTCTTACATATTGGGGAAAGTGGTTGCGACTGACGCCAGTGGTATGGTCACTGAACTTCAGGAAGAAGAGGTGCAGTTCCCCAGATTTTCATCAGTACATTTTATTGGTACACAATCAGAATAGCTATGTCAAAATATACGGAATTTCCACTACAACCGATGGCAGAGGGCATGAGCGCTCCCGATATTAAACTGGAAGGGCAGAAGGTATTATTTGATAAAAAAGTAAGCCTACTGCCCGTAGACACAAAAAAGGTACCCGAAAACGGAAAAAGCAATGGAGCAGGAGTTTGATGATAACGTCTATGAAACAGATCGGATAATCGATGAGGATATGCTCGAAATGGGAGACTTTGTGAGTGAGATGAGCGATATAGAAGGCTATCTTATTTCCGAAGAAGAAGAGATGGTGATGCGTGCTGAAAGTGTGAGCCTGGATTTCCCTATGCAACTTGATATACGTGTGCTGGAGAGCGGGGAAATAAAGATTGGTAGCTCACCACCACTGTACTATGTGGATACCACCATCATGCCTGTATTTCATCAAATGAAATTAAACATAACAGTAGATACTCAATAGCAGGAGAAGAGAACTATGTCCGCAGCACCTAATACACGTTGGAACCTTGAATCATTTATTGATTCGCTGGTGATTGAACTTGATAAAGCGAGGGAAATACTGGCCGTGAAAGCCATCAACAGGCCCCTCACTTATACAGTGAAGGACATAGCACTGGATTTGCAGCTCTTTCCGTCTTATAACGGAGAAGAAGTACAGTTCATCACTGCACAGCCGGGGCAGAGCGGCGCTTCCAGGTTATCTATACAATTAGCATCCATAACTGATCAGCAAATCAGGCAAACCACTAAAGAGCCCATAACGGTAGATAGCAAATCAATAGAAGAAATAGAAGTAGATAAAGAAACTAAAAAGACCTTGCGTAAGATGGGTATCACTTCAGTCAATGACCTGGAGCAACTGGAAAAAAAGAAAGTTGATCTGGAAAAGGTGACAGATAAAAAGGTAAACTACAAAAGTCTCGCTGATGTGATCAAAAAATCCAAACGAGGATCATTGCCACCGTCAGTGGGTAAGGTGAGCCTTAGTTTGAGTAATGACAAACCGGTACTGCTGATAGAAGGCGACAACCTGCATGTTGACCACAAATTTGAACCTGTAGCAGTAGTGAATGATCAACTGGCAAATATAGTAACCTCAGATGCCAGAAGAGTGATGATAGAGGTTGATCCGGAAGCCATGAAGGGTGGTAAAAATGAGTTGGTGATGACCCTGGATCCTTATGCAGTTTTCAGGTTGGAAATTAACAATTGAAGATATGACAACATCAAAAGGTAGATTATTTCAGATTGCCAAAGAATGTAAACAATATATCCCTAAGCAGGAAAGCAAAAGAAAAAGGGTAAAAGTGGAAGGCAGGCACTATGATGAGGGCAAGGCTATCAGCCTCTCGTACAACCTGGAAATGTATCACCAGAGCATATATGATGCCTACCGCCACCAGGAACCCTCGGCTCAGTTGAGCTTTGTTGACGAACTGCAGAATGAGTCGTTTTATGTAGAACCGTTTGAAAGCAGCGAGGTTGTGCAAGTGGGTTATGAAGAGGTAAAAGAGGACGATGCTATTTTGGAAAAAATCGTTAAAAATCCTGATGTACAACCCGAAGGGAAGCATGTTGAAATTGTAGAAAAGGATCAGACTGACCAGGCAGAGAAGCAAACGGCTGATAAGGGACAGACAGGGCCTGTTGAAACGACCCGGGATTACGAGCGAGATATAGATGTTTCCGATAAGGAGGCATTGAAAACCTTTGAAGCGAACAGGGAAAAAACAGAAGGTGGAGCCGCTAAAACTCCGTATGAACTGGAAGATGATGAGTTTGCCAATGACATACAAGCTATTTTGCAGGGTAAAAAGGTGTTTGACCCCAACCAGAAGAAGGCGGTAGGCCGCCAGGAGCTATCACCTGCCGAAAAACTGAAGCCCTCGGTTGAGCAGCAACCAAAGACACAGGAAGAGGAAGCAGAAGTGGCTATGGATCCTGCGAAAAATGAGCATAAGATATTTGAAAAGATAGCTCAGAGTATGCGATACGCCAACTCCTATGACCTGGGATCGATAGCAATGGAGAAGAAGTTTGACAAGATGGAAAGTGAAATAGAACAGGATGAGCTAAAGAAGATCAATGAAAAGCACACTACTAAGGGAAATATTGAAGAAGCTGAGGTTACTGCTGAGAAAGGAGCCGTACCTGGTGAAGTGGAAGTGAAGAAGGAGCAGAAGTTGACCCCGGCTGAGGTAAAATACGATCCGCAAAAGCTCCTCACTCCGGAAAACGGAGGGCGTGTGCTCCAACCGACCGAACTGCTGTCCGGTGACCTTGTGCTGATAACCTCAAAAGCTGAAGGTAACTCCCTATCTGACAGTCCGCGGTGCTATGCAGGATTATTTGTCGGTGGAGAATTCTATATGACCGGACACGATAAGGTGTTGAGACAAAAACTGCTGTCAGACACTCTCTCAGAAAGCCACGCGGTGGTATTGCGACATCAGCAGTCGGATGATGTCACCAATAAGCTTGAAAAGCCTGAAGTGTCAGGGAAGACAGAGCCGCTGGTAGAAGTGGCGCATACTCCAATTAGTATCCACCGCTCTGTTTGCGAGGGTTTGACAGAAAGTGAAAAGAACAAATGTCAGCTTTTTAGTGGGAAGGTAGATATTGGCACCACTTCCAACGATCATTTTATTATTTCTTATCCCATAATTCGTCATATGGAGGTAGCAGGGCTCAAGTTCTCAGAGTCGGAGATCGAAAATATAACCGGTGAAACCATCATTAAAGCCACAAATAATGGCCAGCTTCAGTATGCCGGCCATCTGCAACTAAAAAATCAACAACTATGAATCGAATAATAAATATCCAGCAGGAATTAACTGATTTCAGGCCCATGAGAAAAAAGGTCTCAAAAGCCACTTCAAAATATTCCTTATCTAATTCCAGGTATTCATTAGCCAAAACCCCCGCAGCAGCAGGCCTGTTTGGAATAGCAGGCCTTACTGCTGTGGAGGCAGCTAACCTGGGGTTAGGAGGAGCCTCACTGCTACAGCCCGCACTTACAAAATCGGGAAGCCTTTCTATTGTTTCCGATAAGGCACAACGGCTGCTCACGCCACAGGCAAGGCAAAAACTTCACAGCCGGCCTAAGAAATCATATACCTATCCGATCCTGTGGATCAACTTTGATAAGCCAATATTTGGGGCTGCTGACGCTGAGATAGAAGTGACATTTGAAGGTAATGACTACGGAGAGATAGGAGGGGCCTATGTGAGAAGGAATCTTAAAAACACTACAGCATTTAGCAAAACATCTCTGAATGTAAGCTTTACCAAGCTGGACAAGATACCACCGAACAATATGAAAGACCCACGTGAGTGGCCTATCGTATTTGCGTATGATGGCACGTACGATCCATGGGGCAACGGACAGTTTGAATTTCAGGGCGAATTTGAGATCAACGCATTTGGAGGACTGAAATTCAACAGACATGAAGTGAAGAGCGTATCACTGGCCGACTGGGGTATTTCAGGTAAGCCCGAGGACATAGTGCAAAGAAAGAGTGACAGGAGCTACACTGTTTCCCAGCTTCCTCCGGAACAAAAAGAATATCTGCTACAACAGATATCGAACTAATTAGTGTCTCTAAGAAAACGCCAGTGTCTGCGTTGCGCTTGCCCCAAAAATGCTCTCGTACCCTAGTACGTTCCCGCTTTTTGGGACTTCACAAGCCTTGAATTTGACGTTTTCTTAAAGCCACTTAGAGTTTTCTTACAAACACTAATTAATTTATGAATAAAACCACCTACAGCCATGAATAGATTATTATCATTAAATAAGGAGCTTAAAACCTACCGGTCGAAGAAGGTGCGGGTAAAAAGTAAAAGCCTGACATACGGAGCCACGCCAGCTAATGGTGAACATGAGAAGGTGAGTGAAATCACTGTAGATGGTGATGTGTTTATTCTTGAGCTGTTCGATTTTTTCTTTGGAAAATCAACGGATGAGAAACAGCTCTCGGATGAACTCAGAAAGATTGCAGCAAAATGTCTGTGGATGGCTACTTTCATGTCAAAAACGGAAAAATATATGCCCCAACCTCCGAACGGTGAGCCATCTATCAGTTGGGTGATTTCGGAAGAAGTTCAGAAAGCTTACAGAAAATTACATCATAAAGGATTGTATGAAGCCGTTAAGCCGATGATACAATCAAAGCTGAGAAGTGAGTTTGAAACTGCACTAATTGCCGGCAAAACAGCCACCGCCCAGCAATGGATGACCCGGGAAATGGCTGTTACCAATACTGCCCTGGTAGTTTTTATTGAAAATACTGGTGCCTTGCCTTTTCAATGGGAAAGTACAGTGGGGAAATTGGTGCAGGAGGGACTTGAAAAAATTATTGACTATGTGTCTGAGGAGTTTGAAAAGTGGCTTAACAAGTTTGCTGAAGCAAAGGGTAAAAAGTATCGTGAGGTCATTATCCTTGAAGATTCCAAGGCTACTTATTCTAACTTAAAATCTACCCTGCACGACCTGGCTAACAAGGAATACATTATTGATATTTTTACCCTGGTGCATGGAAGTCGTACATCGTTTAGTGGTTATAATGGCGCCAGTATAAGTGATACTGACATAAGGGCGCTGCGCGATTCTTTTGGCAAGGCATTGCCGATCAGGATTGTTTACATGATGAATTGTAAGGCCTCCGGACTGAATGACGACTGGCTTTATGCAGGAGCGAGGGCTGTAGCAGGCGCTGTAAATAATAATTACATACCTGAGCCTATGATGACTAAGGTATGGAACAACTGGTTGAAGGGGTATACGTTTACCAACGCTGTCAGCACGGCATACAACGACTCCGTGAAGCTTATTTCAGACACTATTGCCAAGGCTGACTACATACCATTTGTAGGGGGCGACATAGTAAGTGCATTAAGGTCAAATATTAACCCACTTTTGGCCGATAGTAAGCCAAAAATTGAGGGCAATGGCACAATCACCATTACCACAGCTTCTCTGGCTGCCGCGCATTCCCTTTCCTTTAGCGACAGGGTTTACAGCGAAGCGAAATATGGCACCGGTGAACATGTGCTGTCAGGCCTTGTAGATGCCGGCCCTGTAACTGCCGGCTACCAGGTTGACGTCAATGGCGTAAAATTTACCTATGCCGAGCTTATCGCAATGGGCGATTTTTACGAAAGCTATGACCAGATGAACCGCGCAGGTGCCGCTGAGCTTGCTAAGCTAAAAACGCTAATCGATAAAAGTAAGCGCTATTACGAGGCCAGGGTACTTGGTAGCGGAGCTGGCGGGTCAAACCCTTCAGATACTGACTGGCAATCTGCTACAGGTGGAAGGTATTTGAAGCTGGCGGAGGACAATTTCGCACATTTTGCTCCAACAAGCAGTGCTTATATTGCCAGTTTTTCCAGCTCTAAACCTAATCATAAAGGGGAGTGGGAAAGGTATCACCAAAAGGCCATCGGGATTATGAGGGCTGGCGTGGACAGCACGGTCATAGATGATGCACTTATTGTAAATGCTTTTGGTGATCATTTTCTAACAGATGCCTTTGCAGCAGGACATCTTTTTAACAAGGACGATCTTTCACAGTATTTTAAATCCAGAGTGCTGAACTCCAGTGGGAAAATACTCCCCGATGGAGTAAAAATGTTTGACAACATAGCAGGGAAAACCTTTACAGGTAAGCTGAAGGATACCTTTAGCAAATATGAAACAGTAGAACGGTTGATACTTGGTGTCGCAAGACCTAATATTGATTCTGCAAGCAGGTTTAGTAAATTATTGCAGGGCATAATGGAGAAAGAACCGGATATTATTGGCAATACCATGGTGGCCAAGCTGGTCCATGATGCTCTTAACGGCTACTCTGGGGGAGTGCCCGTTACCAACAACAAAGGTGATAAGTGGAATCTTACTGGCGATGACACACTGAATAAGAGCAATCTGGAGATCATGAGAAAAGCAGTCAAACAATCCATTAATAACCTTTCTGATGCTGTGACAGACAGCAGTCCGGTATCGATATTCTTTAAACGAGTATGGGATTTTGTGCCGCAACCGACAGCAGCGTCTGTTACTCTAATTAAAAACCTGATCCGAAACTATACCAATCCGCTGGGAAATGAAATTGTTACTGGCGCTGATCACTTGCTGCAGGCCAACTATAAAGCGCTACTTGACGAACTGGTGAAGAGAAATGTATTGAAGAAGGCATAGTGAATTCTGTAATATGAAGGATTATAGCGATTTGGTTCAGACTACCTGACTTTTTCGGGAAACCAGTGGTCTCGTGTTGCTGTTATCATTTTGATAGTTTGATTGTAAGAAAACTCCGGGGCGCTTAAAGAAAACGTCCAGGTCAAGCTGGCCTTCGCGTAGCCGCTTGAGCGTAGTAAGGGCTTGTGCCTGCGCACCGAAGTGCCATGACGGTGTGATGTCCCTAAAGCTGAGTCCAGTACAGTTGCCGGGTGAGTATTTTCGGACAAGCGTAACGCATAAATTGGCATTCTTAGAGACGCTGATCAATCTCTTTTGGTGACAGATATTTGCATAATAATTTTGGCCCGAACTCCAGATACAATCCATGCAATCGTTCCCATGGATTTAATGCAGCAGAAAATCAATAAAATCGTTATTTAAAACGTCAGAATTAGCTAAATTCATTGATAAAAGCCTCTAAACAGGTAGCGAAAATTGATCAATGAAGCGTTATGAGTAATCAATATTTACAGGCGTTGAAGTGTAGTTGGCTTGCCCTCATAATGGTACTGATGACAGGGATCGGATATGCTCAGTCTGTTCATATTTTTATTACCTCATTACCCGATCAGACACCTGCCGGAGCAGCCCTGTTCCTGGCTTCGAACTGTAATGAATGGGATGCTTCAAATACAAATTACAGGCTCCGTAAGTTGCCCGATGGCAGATACTACATCAACCTTGAAAAAAAAGCTAATGATACGTTATTTTTCAAATTTACAAGAGGTAGCTGGTCAGCCGTAGAAGGCGATGGCCTGGGGAAAAGACGCAACAACCGCTTTCATGCATTCGTAGGTAAAAACGATACCCTGCAGCTTAAAATAGACAGTTGGGAAGACATTAAGCCCGAGGGTGTTTTCAGACTGGTGGTGGTAGATGCCACGGGCACAACTCCCAACGGAGCTGACATTTTTTTTACGGGCAATATTAACAATTGGGAGCCGGGTAACAGTCATTTCAAATTAAAACCACTACTAAAAAACACCTACGCTATAGACATACCTGTATATGGCGATACGATCAGGTATAAATACACCAGGGGATCATGGTCAGGAGTAGAAGGAGACCGGAAAGGTGGGATCAGGAATGAGCGGACCATTGTGCCTGACTCCTATTCCGAAGCTTATGACACCATCAGCACCTGGGAGGATATTGCATATCCGCGGCATTACCACTTGTGGGTAGACGAGTTGCCGGGTAACACGCCAAAAGCGGCTGACATTTACGTTACAGGTAATTTCAATAACTGGGATCCCGGAGATACCAATCATATCATGACGAAAACAGACTCCGGATTTTTTATCAATATCAGCTACCCGGGCGACACGCTCAATTATAAGTATACGCGTGGTGATTGGCAAACTGTGGAGGGGAGGACTAACGGCCTGGCAATTCCTAACCGAGCGATACTGTTTGATCATCAAAAAGAGGTCGTTAAGGATAAAATTTATAGCTGGGAAGATCTAAAAGCAGGAGGCTTCCAGCTATACACCCTCACATTGATCATTCCTGTGGTGATGGGCCTTTTGCTTATATTTGCGCTGCATGGAGTGAGAAGCTTACAGCCTTCTACTCCCATTCTGCAAGTACTCATTGGTCTGGTATGCCTGGCGCTGCTTTTTAGGTTGGTTCTTTACTATCGAGATATCTTTAACTGGTATCCTCAACTGATCGTCTTTTCTGATTTTATATACTTTCTTTATGCACCCATATTTCTGCTGTATGTGCGGCAGGTGCTGTCAAGCGAGGTGAGGCCTGGTCTTATATCTCATGTCCTTTTTCTTACTCCTATTGCTCTCATGCTGATTTTTTATATTCAATTTTTTATTGTTGATTATGAGGATTTTATATTTAATATAGTAAACAATGACTTTAAGTATATTTTCGCTACTTCCGGAGCCTTCGGTTTCGGATTCAACCTGTTTTGCTGGTCGCTGGGCGTGTGGCTTTACCGGAAAGCGCCAGTTACAAACAAGGCGCCATTCGTACGACTGGCTTATGTAAAAACATTGCTCATCTATCAGGGCTTGATTTTGGTTTTCTGGTTTATGGTGTATGTTATCGGAGGGGTTGCAGAATTGATGGCACTGGAATTGGCTGCTGTAGTGAATATCTGCGTGGATATTAGCTGGTTCCTATTCGCAGGCAATATCTATTTGTATACATTTCTGTTGATCAGAGATCCTGAAATTTTTAAAACTAATGAGGAGGTGACTACGGTAAAGCATAACCTCACCGCCACACAGCCTGAGCTTGAAAACCTGATCCGTCAAGTGGAACAACTAATGGAAAAGGAAAAGCCCTACTTAAATGAGGGCCTGTCACTTCAGGAGTTAGCGGATCTGCTGGAGATCAATATCCACCAGCTATCAAGAGTGATCAATGAAGGGTTTGATATGAATTTCTTCGACTATATCAATACTTATAGAATTGAGGAATTTATTGCAAAGGTAAGTGACCCCGTCAATGATCATAAGACGTATCTTTCGTTAGCCTATGAAGCGGGCTTCAACTCAAAAAGTACTTTTAACCGTGCCTTCAAAAAGGTTAAAAACCAATCCCCGAGAGAATTTTTCAAGAGCAGAAAAGCAGTAGCTTAGGGCGGAGAACTGAGGGTTGAGGGAGATTTGCTCAACTTTTGTCTCCCTTCTTCCTGCTTCCAAAGTCTCACGTGCCACATTATAGATTGCCACTTAGGTCTATGAATGAATTTATCCCGGTTTATAAGACAGGACGAAAAAGTATTGCCCAACCCGGATATTGTGGTTTATTCGATTGAGTGATCAACGGATTTTTAACCTAAAACCCATACTCCTATGACAAAAATCAATTTATTGATGGTGCTTTGCATTGCCTTTTTCTTACAAGGGCATGCTCAGAGTACCGAACGTGACCGTCCCTTTACGTGGGACAATGCAACAGTTTATTTTGTGATGCAAGACCGTTTCTATAACGGCAACACTGCCAATGATCATTCCTATGGTCGCGGGCTCGATGGTAATGGCAATCCTTACGACTTTGACGAGATAGGGAGTTTTCATGGTGGAGACTTTGCCGGACTTACTCAAAAACTTGATGAAGGATATTTTACTGATTTGGGAATCAATGCTTTATGGATATCTTCACCGTATGAGCAAATCCACGGCTGGGTGGCAGGCAGCAACGGCAGCTTCAGACATTATGCCTACCATGGTTACTATGGCCTCGACTGGACGGAGACGGATGATAACTTCGGTACTTTTGAAGAATTTCGCACGTTTGTTGATGCGGCTCATGACAAAGGCATTCGTGTGATCATAGACATTGTAATGAACCATGTGGGCTACAATTCGCTTCAGGACATGACCGACTACAACTTTGGCTGTGTAGATCCTGCGTGGAAAGGCTGGAGACCTTCTAATGGTGAAACGTGGGAGTCGATACATGGCCTGTTTATAGATTATTCCAGTGGATGTACCAATTGGAGCAACTGGTGGGGTGGTGACTGGGTACGCTCAGGATTGCCCGGGTATCCGGCTCCTGGTGGTGATGAAAAAACCATGAGTTTGGCCGGACTGCCGGATGTGATCACAGAAAGTACCCAGCAAGCAGGATTGCCTGATATTCTACTCAACAAGTGGGACGCAGCTAAGGAAGCACAGGAGATAGCTGAGTTGGATGCTTTTTTCAACCGTACCGGCTACCCTCGAACCCCTCGTTATTACTTCATCAAATGGCTGACAGACTGGGTGCGTGAATTTGGTGTTGACGGCTTTCGTGTAGATACCGAAAAGCACGTGGAGGGAGAGGCCTGGAGACACTTAAAAGATGAAGCAGTACTGGCGCTAAGGGAGTGGAAACAGAACAACCCGGACAAAAAGCTCGATGATCTCGACTTCTGGATGACGGCTGAAAATTTTGGTTACGGCTACGGGAAATCCCAATATCATATTGATAATGGCTTTAATTCGGTGATTAATTTCAATTTCCAGGGTCAGGCAGGCAACCTGAGCCAACTGGAGTCTATTTACTCTTCGTATGCCAGCACTTTAAATACCGATCCGGAATGGAATGCTCTAAGCTATATTTCATCTCATGATACACAATTGTATGACAGAAATAATCTTTTCAATGCAGGTACCAGTCTGTTGCTCCTCCCTGGTGGCGTTCAGATCTACTATGGCGATGAAACAGGCCGACCTTTTGGCCCTACCGGGGACGATCCTCACCAGGGGACGCGCTCGTTTATGAACTGGGGGAGCATTGATCAGGGACTTCTGGAGCACTGGCAAACCCTCGGACAGTTCCGAAGAAATCATTTGTCGGTGGGCGCGGGCACACACCAGAAACTGGGGGATAATCCTTATACCTTTTCCAGGGTCTATGAAAGTGACAGGGTAGTAGTTGCCATTGGCGCTTCCGGAAGCACTACCTTGCAGGTGGGCAACATCTATGCAGATGGTACTGAGCTACGCGATTTTTACACCGGCCATGTTACCACCGTAGCGGCAGGGGTGGCCACCTTTCCTGCGCACAGCAGCGGCATTCTCCTGATAGAGGAAACCA
Source organism: Fulvivirga imtechensis AK7 (assembly GCF_000331535.1). Classification (GTDB taxonomy): domain Bacteria; phylum Bacteroidota; class Bacteroidia; order Cytophagales; family Cyclobacteriaceae; genus Fulvivirga; species Fulvivirga imtechensis. The sequence goes on from NZ_AMZN01000016.1 coordinate 43,659, forward strand.
GCCCCTCAAGCTTTCCTTCAGTAGCTGTAACTCCTGCCAGCGGGTATGATCCTTCCTCCATTACTATGCTGGCAACGGCCACAGATCCAAACGGATGGGCGACTACCATTTACTATACCACAGACCCTTCAGCCTCAGCAGGTGATTTGTCATCCTGGAATGTATATACAGAGCCTGTAACCTTTACAGAAACAGTAGATGTGAAAGTAGTGGCAGTGAACAGCGAGGGTTCACAATCATTAGTCATCACCAGAAACTATCAGATAGGCGCTATAGAAGGCTTTACAGTGTATTTTAAGAAACCGGATGCCTGGGGTGCTCCAAAGGTCTATTATTGGCTTGAAGAGCCTGCTGATGCGCTTCCTGACGTATCTTGGCCAGGCGCTGCCATGACTGATGATGGAAACGGGTGGTATAAATACACCTTTGATGGGGTAATCTGCACTAATCTGATCTTTAATAATAGTGGCAGCCCTCAAACCGGAGACCTGTCCAGGTGTAAAGATGGCTGGTATGTCGATGGGATTTGGTATGATACAGATCAATGGGGCCCGGTAAATGAAGTGCCGGATGTCAGTGCAAACCCTGCGGGAGGCTCTTTCATGACTGGCGATGTAGTTTCCGTTACTTTATCCGCGACTGATGATAACGATCCATCTCCTGATATTTACTATACTACGGATGGCACAACGCCTACGCAGGCATCTACTCTGTATACGGGAGCGATCGAGCTAACAACAACTACTACGCTAAAAGTAATAGCCTATGACGATCAGGAGGCTGCTTCTGCCGTAGAAACCTTTGAATATAACTTTGAATCAATAGGTGGTGGTCTGACCGTACACTTCAAGCCAGCCGGATATACTGATCCTGAAATATATTTCTGGAATGTTACACCCTCAGCGCAAACCACCACCTGGCCGGGGGTAACCATGGCATCGGAAGATGATGGCTGGTACTCCTACACCCTTGAAGGCGCTGATTGTGCCAATATGATCTTCAGCAACAATGGCGCTTCTCAGACAGCCGATCTTTCGCGTTGTCAGGAGGGATGGTTTGTCGATGGTACGTGGTATGACAGCAAGCCCGTTGATGATGGCAACCTGGATATCTACTATAATGGAGGTTTCAACGACCCTAAGCTATATTTCTGGAATGTAACCCCATCAAGCCAAACCACCACCTGGCCAGGAGTGTCTATGACGGCTATTGGTGATGGCTGGTACAAATACACATTAACTGGCGCTGATTGTGCAAACGTGATCTTCAGCGATAACGGGGCAAATCAAACTGCTGATCTTTATCGTTGTGGTGATGGCTGGTATACCAATGGCGCCTGGTACAAAACACACCCCGGGGCCAGAACAACGGGACAGTCGGAAAACGATACAAAGAGCTACACCAATGACGTACTGGTTTACCCACAACCCAGCCGCACTACCGGAAATATCAGGATCACCCTTCAAAAACCCACATCAGTTAACGTCACTATTCACGACCTGAATGGAAGGTTGATGAATACCCTGCATGATGGTATATTGCCAGAGGGTGTAAGTAATTTAACCTATGACCTGAAAAACGGGGTTTATCTTTATTTCGTACACATGGAGGATATTACAAAGAGAGGAAAACTGATCATACGGGAGTAATTCATAATATATCCGTAAATAAAATCGCCTTGCTGCATTATGCGGCAAGGCAATTTTTTGCACCCCCTCGCACCAGCTCCCGGACCTGTTCCCATAGCCGTTAACTTAAGAGAAAAACGAGCCCCCAGAGGCCCCCAGAGGGGGTAAATCTTTGTAGCCGGGGTGAAG
>NZ_AMZN01000017.1 GCF_000331535.1 Fulvivirga imtechensis AK7
ACAGATACCACCTGAAGCTCAGGATAACTCAACCGCGAAGGGTCCATCTGACGAAGAAGGGATGGCACGAATACACCGACTGATATTTTATGAGCGTTGATAAAGTCGGTAACCAGAGACGGATCAAGCTCTCCTTCATACATATAAAGACCTGCTCCATTAAGCAGCGCCATGAATGTCTCTCCAACCGCTCCATCAAAGTTGTACGAAAAATGCTGGAATATCCTGCTATCTCTGCTCAACTCAAAATTTGATCGCTGCCACTGTATCAGGTTGATCACTCCCCGGTGCTCCAGTAACACACCTTTAGGACGGCCAGTGGAACCCGAAGTATAGATCACATAAGCAAGGTCTGATGGATCATTTACCGGCATAGGGTTCTCTTCTCTATCCGTAAAATCATTGAACTGGATGTCTATAGCTATTAAATTGCCCGTGAAGAAGTCCA
>NZ_AMZN01000018.1 GCF_000331535.1 Fulvivirga imtechensis AK7
ACAGGAAATACTGGACTGACAAGTTTAAAGATGAAATACCGGTACTGGACTTACCTACGGACTTTTCCAGGCCTTTGATCAAGACCTTTAATGGTACAGAAATCAAATGGAGCATTAGTGAAGAAATATACAAAGGCCTCAAAACCATAAGTCAGCAATACCAAATAAGTCTTTTTATTACGCTTACTTCCATTGTTAAAACTCTTTTACACCGCTATACGGGTCAGGAGGATATAATTATTGGAACACCATCATTAGGAAGAGAACATGTAGAGCTTGAGAGCCAAGTGGGAATTTATATCAATATGCTGCCATTGAGAACGGTTTTTAATGCCAATGACAGCTTTGATCAAGTTTTGGAACTTGTTAAAGAGACTTGTCAGAATGCTTATACGCATCAGTTGTACCCGTTCGATTTTCTAGTGGACGAACTTAGACTAAAAAAGGACCTTAGTCGATCTGCTCTGTTCGATGTGATCATATCTCTTCAGGACGAAGATCTGCAGGGTAAGGAAGTCCGTGCATTCGATGGTATTAGCGTGATGCCGGTTGAAATGGAGGTTAGCTCAAGTAAATTTGACCTTTCCTTCAGCTTTACGGAAAAGGATAAAGGTCTTGAGTTGGTAGTTGCTTATAATACAGACCTGTTCTTGACACAACGTATTCAAAGATTGTATGAGCATTTCATTTATCTCTCCTTACATATAATTCAAAATAGCAGTGCACTCCTCAAAGACCTGGGGATACTTTCTCATCAGGAAAAACAAAAAGTTTTGGCCCAAAGTCGCGGCCTGGAAACTACTTTCGAATTTGATTGTCTGGCTAATCTGAAAAAATGTGCTGAAAAAAATCCAGAAAAAACGGCAGTTCTTTTTAATAACGAATCAATAAGCTATGGACAGCTATGTGAACAATCCGATAAACTAGCTAATTACCTGATTACCAAAGGTACTAGAATCGGGGATCCAGTAGGATTATGTGTAGACCGTTCAATTATGCTGATTGTTGGTTTGTTTGGAATCCTCAAATCAGGAGGAACGTACGTGCCGCTTGATCCTGAACATCCACAGGAAAGGTTGAATTTTATATGTGAAGATGTCGATTTCAGGATAATACTGACACAATCAGCGTTCGTGGAGAAGTTTGAGGAGATCAATGGTAAAGTGGTATGTCTTGACAGGAGTTGGGCTAAGATAAGTTCAAAACCTGCTAAAGAACCAGATATACAGTTGGTCGGCAATTCCGTTGCCTATATCATCTATACTTCAGGATCAACAGGCAAGCCAAAGGGAGTAATGGTCACCCACAAAAACCTGAATCATTTTGTCTATAATTTACAACACCACAGCTATTCTGAAAATTACGAGATTGCTATGCCGCTGATTGCGTCACAGTCGTTTGATATTTCTCTTTTCCAGATCTTTAAGCCTCTCATCAATGGCGGAGTACTCCATATTTTTGAAAAGGGAGACATCATTCAGGTAGGTAATCTACTTAACAAACTTAAGCATATCAATGTACTGGATACTGTGCCTGCTGTTTATACGCAGATAATTGAAGCAGCTAAGGGCCAAAAACGGGAAGTCACATTTCCGCAGGTTGATGAACTATATATAGGTGGTGATAAGATTCCAAATCGTTTACTTGAGGAATTATCTACGGTATTCCCAGCGGCAAATATAATTGTTACTTATGGCCCTACCGAAGGCACAGTTTTTTGTACTTCTATCTGTTATTCGCATTCGGATGTTCTGGACGGCCAAACGAAAAACGGGGCCATCATAGGCAAACCACTTCTCAATACAGGGATCTACATATTAGATGAAAATCTAAACCTTCAACCAACAGGTATAGCTGGGGAGATATGTATTGCTGGCGAGGGTGTTGCAAAAGGATATTTGAATAGAAGCGACCTGAATGAACAGAAATTCACAAAAGTACCTTTTTCCGATGAAGTAGTTTATCGCACCGGAGATATTGCAAAGTGGAGTGCAGATGGCAATCTCGAATTTTTGGGTAGGAAAGACAATCAGGTCAAAATCAGGGGTCACCGTATCGAGCTTGGGGAAATCGAGCATGTAGTGTTGAATTTCAGAGGAGTGAAAGAGGCAGTAGTTGTGGCCTATTCTGAAGGTGATACCAACGATAAATCATTAATCGCATATTATATAACTGATCAAGATATTAAAGGGTTTAGAACTGAGAATTTGAGGAACTATGTCAGCAAGGTTTTGCCACAGTATATGGTTCCACAGCATTTCGTGGAAATTGATAAAATGCCCTTAACCTCTAATGGCAAGGTGAATACGACAGGGCTCCCAAAGCCGGAATGTCAACTGAAGTCGGAAAATTATGTGGCACCACAAAATCCAACAGAAGAAGAGCTAGTAAAGATATGGAAAAACATATTAGGAATTGATCAGGTTGGCATCCATGACAACTTTTTTGACTTGGGAGGTCATTCTTTAAAGGCAACCAGGCTGATCACTCAGATCCACAAGCATTTTGGGATAACCATTCCTCTTCAAAAACTTTTCACAGAACCCACCATAAGGCAAATGGCAGAAAATATTGTGGAAGTCACGATAAGCTGTCCTTATGAATCTATTGAACCAATAAAAACCAAGGAATATTACGATGTTTCCTATGGGCAAAGAAGGTTATGGATATTGCATCAATTGGAGGAGAGCCATATTGCTTACAACATGCCTCAAGCGTACATACTTACAGGTCAGTTAGAGATTGAGAAATTTGAGAGTAGCCTCGTTTCCTTAATAGAAAGACATGAGATATTGCGAACCTCATTCAGCGTAATTGATGGGGAAGTTAAACAAATTGTTGAAGATTTAGAAAATGTAGAATTGCCATTTGAACTTCTTGATTTTGCTCAGAAGGAGAATCCATTGGCATCAGCGGTGGACATAGCCCAGGGTGAAGGGAACAAGCCTTTTGATCTATCAGTAGGTCCATTGTTCAGAGTCAAGCTTATCTGCATACCTGGTGATCAATATGTTCTGGTATTAACAATGCACCATATCATTTCCGATGGCTGGTCAATGGAGATATTGTTCAACGATTTGATCAGATTTTATCAGAGTGAGATTTCAAGCAAACAAGAAGGACCAGAAACCTTGAATATTCAGTACAAGGATTTTGCTTTCTGGCAAAACAAGCAACTCCAAAATAATATTTTGGCTGGTCAAAAAGCGTATTGGCACGATCAGTTTTGCAATTTGCCGGAGGTTTTGCAGTTGCCAACAGATCGTCCCCGTCCTGCTTTAAAAACATTTGATGGGGAAAGTATCACCATGTCCTTTAATTCATCTACTACAACTTGTTTACGACAAATCACTAAAGAGCAAAATTCAACATTGTACATGTTCCTGCTGGCATCAGTAAAGGTGCTTTTACATCGCTATAGCGGACAAAATGATATTGTTATAGGGACACCTGTATCAGGAAGAGTTCATGCTGACCTGGAAGATCAGATAGGGTTTTACGTAAACACAGTTGCAATTCGTACTCAACTTGACCCAGCAATGTCATTTGAACAATTTCTTCGAATTGTAAGAGAGCAGGTGGTTGGAGCCTATGAACATCAGTCATATCCCTTTGATAAGCTAGTGGATGAGCTGGAGCTATCTAGAGACCTGAGCCGAAATCCTCTGTTTGATGTTATGGTTGCACTTCATGAAATAAAGCAAGGAAAGCTTGAAGAGGGTTTGAAAATTGAGGTGTTACAGACGGAGAATAAGATAAGCAAGTTCGACCTTTTGTTCAATTTCTATGAATCTGAAGATAAAATTCAGGCAGAGATCGTGTATAGTTCGCAAATCTTTGATAAGCAAAGAATTGAAGCTATGATGGAGCGCTTGATGGTTTTGATTGATAACGCCACCACACACATTAATATTCCTTTGAGCCAAATCTCGCATCTAACCAAGGTAGACACAAACCTTCTGAACACATTTAATGCTACAATCCGTAACAATGAATATAACCGGACAATAGTTGAGGTATTTGAACATTATGCAGCCATCCAGCCGGATTCATTGGCTTTGGTATATGGAGATGTTAGCTGGAGTTATGGAGAGTTAAATGCCAGTGCCAATCGTCTGGCCCATCACCTCAGAAATGAAATGGGTGTTAAACCTAATGACCTGGTAGGTATTATGCTACCTCGTTCGGAGTGGGTAGTATTAAGTATTCTGGGGATACTTAAGGCGGGCGGTGCTTATGTGCCTGTTGATCCTAATTTGCCCAAGGAAAGGATCAGCTATATCCTGAAGGACGCATCTTTAAAAAACATCATTTCTAACTCAGGCTTTTCATTGGACTTCTTCACGGGCAATTTAATAGCTATAGACATCCAGTTC
>NZ_AMZN01000019.1 GCF_000331535.1 Fulvivirga imtechensis AK7
CATTTTGCCCCTCTGATTAGTATCTTTATATCGAACTCACGTTATATTAAGGAATGGTGGATCGGTTTTTAATAGTGGTGCTCATTGGGTTGGCAGGTTCGGTTACCGTAGTGGCTCAGCAGCAGACCGCATACGATTATCTTCAGGAGATAGGGAAGGAATATAAGGGCATTAAGTCAGATACATGGGATTATGTGCGGGCGACTGCTCATGGCAAGGCTCCAAAGATCATTGAGAAAAAGCGACTTGAGCTGTTAGCAACCATTCGACAGTCAAGCTACTCCATCAAAACTATGAAACCATTTGGAGGAGACCCGTCACTTAAAGAGGCCGCTCTGGCCTACCTTGACCTTAATTACAGCGTTATTAACGAGGACTATGCAAGAATTGTCACCCTGGAGCGTACATCTGAAGATTCATTTGATGCTATGGAAAACTATTTTCATGCACAAAAGCTAGCCAGGGAAAAGCTCACAGAGGCTTATGACAGGCTTGATTCTGTGCAGCGGAGTTTTGCGAGAAAATATCATATCTCCATCATTGAAGATCATGACCGTACTGGTGAAAAACTCCATAAAGCGGCTGAAGCCTTTGATTATTACCACGAGTTGTATCTGATCTTTTTCAAGAGTTACAAACAAGAGGCCAAAGTATATGATGCACTAGCTGAATATGACCTTGAAAACTTTGAAAAACACCGGGAAACCTTACTGGTATATGCCCGGGATGGGATCAGCGAATTCAACAGGTCAGGAAGTTTTGGTGATGATGCGATGCTACTACAGGCCGGACTGGACATGATGGCGTTCTACAAAAAAGAGGCAGAAGCTTCACTGGAGGCCGTAGCTAAGTTTTTAATAAAAAAAATAAAGATGGATGAACAGAACAGGCGGATGAAGACATTGCCTGCTGATAAACGAACAAGGGAGGATGTTGATACCTATAATTCGGTCGTTAAATCATATAATGAGCAATTGAATATATACAAAAGTACCAGCGAGCGATTAAGTCACGAACGCGCCCGGCTGCTGGATAACTGGAACAGCAAAGTTGACAGCTTTCTGTCTACACATGTTCCGAAATAGGCACCTTAGCGTCAAGCTCGTATAGAAAGTATGGACACTCATACCCGGCTTTTAGCAGTATAGGCTTTGAAACGTTGTAAACCTCAACGCCATGGCTGGTTTTGCCTTGCAGAGAGCCTGTGTGTGCATGCCCGTGAAATGCCGCTACTACATTTCTCCTGTTAAGAGGTTCTGCCAGGTGGGAGCACCCCAGAAATGGATAAATAGGCTCTGGTTCGCCTATCACCGTTTCCTTAACAGGGCTGTAATGCAAGACCGCAATTTTCTTTACCGGTTCGGTGTGTGCATCAAGACGGGCCAGCGCTCTATCCAGATGAAGAGCCTCATCCACTCCTTCCTGAACGAATGCTTTCATGGCATTCTCTCCAAACATGGAAAGCATATGATTATCAAACCCTCCGCCAAAGCCTTTGACGCCAGCGAAGCCAACGCCATGAATGATCACCGATTCCCCGTCCAGTACGAACACATTTTCATTCTGTACAATCTGCCGTATGATCTTATGCCGACCTTTTTCATAGTCATGATTACCAAGAACGGCCACCACGGGTATGGAGCAACCGTGAAGCTCACCTGCCAACACCTCAGCTTCGTCCTCATCGCCAGTATCTGTCAGGTCACCGCAGAGCAACAGGACATCAGCATTTCTCGATACCTCTTTAAAATAGTCTGCCCACTTGCCCTTATGATTTTCTCTAATGTGAACATCGCCAACAGCAGCTATACGAATTTTTCTCTGAGAGTCGTTTTGTGTTTTCTTTTTTTCTTCTGCCATAATTATACTGATTTCATGGTGTATACTTTGTAATCCCATTCCTTGATATCAACCGCATACTGCACCTGATCTATGATGGGGCCCCGGCATACATGTGCAAGGGAAGGGGGTACATCGTATTGCTCACGCGCCCTTTCCAACAGATCATCGAAAAGCCATCTGGGAATAATGTCTGCATAATCACCCGGATATACAAACTGAAACATCAGCAGTTGTGCCAGTAGCAAGTGCCAGTGTTTGTCCAGACGCGCAAGCAGGCGTTTCCAGTCTATATTTTTACCATATTTCAGGATTACATGGTTTACATCAGCGCCATCAAAACGTTCGCGGTTTTGCACATATACTTTACACCAGATCAATTCCTCGGCCGGTATGAATAGGACGTCTGTGTCGGCAAATTTACCTTTTGAGGCATGTTCAAACCAGGTGTCATCTACCGTGCAGATAGTGTTGGGTGTATCAAAGATAATATCTATAAAAAAGTCGCCTTTGAACACCTTGGCCAGCCAACGGGCGTCAGACAGTTCGGTGCGAAAGCCCTTATCACCAAAGTATTTTAATATTTTATGGGAATCCATAGGTTTGCAAAAAATATCCAGGTCTTTTGTGTCGCGATACATACCTGTATAATGAAATAATGCAAAACCACCCCCCAGCATAAAGTTGGCGCCACTATCGTTTAGCATTTGCAGAGCCTCTTTGTAAAAAAGCAAGGCCTCTTCTTTTTGTTCGTCAGTTTCTATCATATGTAGGCGTTATGTGAGTTTTCTGCTGAAAAATCCGTGCCGATTGATGTCAATGGTTTATTTCCGGCTTTTGTGGTACAAATGCCACACAAAAACAAAAACCGGGAATTAACCAATGCCCTGCTTTTTTCCTCATTTTGTAAAACTTAGTCTACAATGAAGTAGAAAATAGTTCCTTCGATGAAGCGCCTACTCAATAAATATTATTTATGTGCCGGTACTAAAGCCTTTTTGGCCGTCCATAAAACTGATTTAGAAAAGTCCCATTTTCCTTCGTATAATCAACTTGGTTTCCGTAACAACAGAAAAGGTCAAAAAACTAAAATAAACAACAACATTATGATCAAGAATTATTTATTAACCGCCATGCGAGCTTTGCGAAAAAGCAAGGTCACCGCTTTTATTAATATTTCAGGACTGGCAATAGGTATGGCATGCTGCCTGGTCATTTTTGTATATGTAAAAAATGAATTGAGCTATGATACTTTTCATAGCCAGGCTGACCGCATCTTCAGGTTCTATACGATAGACGAAGCGCTTGGCGTAACGAGTAACAGTGTTGGGATCACGCAGCCGGTAATGCCTGCCGCGGCTAAAGCAGAAATTCCGGAAGTACTGAACGCCACACGGGTGTTATCACAGGGCAGAACCAGGATAACGTTGGGGAGAGATTATGTTTATGCCGATGATACTAAATCGGTAGAACCATCTTTTTTCGACATATTCGATTATAGTTTAAATACCCCTGAAGCTAAGCAGGCTTTTAATCAGCCTCGCAAAGCCATTATGACCCAGGCCATGGCAACGAAAGCGTTTGGTAGTGAGGATGCTGTTGGCAAAATGCTTAAGATCAATGATGACGAATGGGAGGTGGTCGGTATTATAGAAGATGTGAAGCACCACAGTCATTTAAAGCTGGACTTGCTGCTTTCTTTGTACCCTGCACAAGCCGATTCAAGTCTGGCTCAATATCTGGATTCGTGGCAGGGGTTGGGCATGGTTGGGTATGCCTTGCTCAATGACGCTGCTTCTGAAGCCACAGTTGAGTCAAAAATGAAAGAACTGGCTCTAAAAAATGAGGCTCCTGAATTCTGGATACCTCAGTTGCAGCCTCTTAAAGACATTCATTTGAAATCTTCAGGTATTCTGTTTGATAGTTACAACAAGAATAAAGGGGATATTACCTATGTCTATTCATTGTCGGCAGTAGCATTGTTTGTTCTGCTTATCGCTGCATTTAACTTTATGAACCTGTCCACAGCACAATCGTCATCACGGGCTAAAGAAGTGGGGGTGAGGAAAGTGTTGGGTGCCTTTCGCTACAACCTGATCAAACAACATTTAGGAGAATCACTGCTTGTATGCATACTGGCTGCCATAGTTGCTGTTACGCTCGTGCTGGCAGTAGCGCCATATCTGAATTTATCGCTGAGTATGTCAATATTCGATTTCATATTCACCCAGAGTGATGTATATCTTTCCATTATAAGCGCCACTTTGGTGATTGGGCTGCTGGCCGGACTTTACCCAGCATTCATACTTTCAAAATTTGAGCCGGTAAAGATCCTGCGCGGAAAGTTCCAAACCAGCAAAAATGGACTTTTGCTTCGTAAGGTATTGGTAATTGCTCAGTTTGCCGCGTCTATTACGATGATCATCGGGACTATCCTGATCTATGAGCAGTTACAATTCATTAAAAATAAAAGCCTTGGGTTTGATAAGGATCAGATCGTCACTTTCCAAATGAACGATCCCGGCCTGTCGCAGAATGTCAGGACCTTTCGGGACCGGCTGCTTACATACGAGACTGTTGAAGGCGCTGCCAGCTCTTCAAACATGCCGGGAAGGACATTTGGAAGAACGGGCATTACCCCCGAAGGCGCTTCGGAAAATGAACAGAATTGGATCGTTAGCGCATTATCTATCGATGAACATTATCTGGAGGTGCTGGGCATGAGCCTGGTAGCCGGGCGAAATTATTCCCCCGAGGCGGGTACTGATCAGCAAGAGGCTATTTTGGTAAACGAAGCCCTTGTGGAACAGGTAGGCTGGACCGATCCGGTAGGAAAGAAGTTAAGCCTGGGAAATAATACCGAAAGAACGATTATTGGGGTTGTAAAAAACTTTCACTTCGCCTCTATGCGTCACAGTATCGAGCCGTTGATCATGTTCTATAACCCTAATGTAAGTAGTAATCTTTCTGTAAAAGTTAAAGGTGACATCAGGAATACAATGCAGTCTATCGAAAGTGAATGGAACGCTGTTTATCCTGATTATCCTTTCGAGTATCAATTTTTCGATCAGGAGTTTGACAACCTATTCAAGAGCGATGAGAGTTTTTCCAGGTTGGTATCCAATTTCACCTGGCTGGCCATTTTTATCGCCTGCCTTGGCTTGTTTGGCCTTTCTGCTCATATGGCAGAACAAAGACGAAAGGAGATTGGCGTACGGAAGGTTATGGGGTCAAGCGTTTCACAAATAGTGATGCTGTTATCCAGAGAATTTGTAATCCTTATTATTGTAGCTACCATCGTGGCATGGCCACTGGCTTACATTGCTGTAAAAAGCTGGTTAGGAGACTTCCAGTACCGTATTGATCTGCTATCAATGGACAGTGTGCTAGTGTTTGTAGCTTCAGGTTTGCTGGCATTGTTTATCGGTCTTCTGACCGTTAGCTACCAATCGATAGCCGCTGCAGTGGTTAACCCCGTGAGATCACTCCGTAGTGAATAATAAATTCTGATAGCCAAAGGGCGGGGGTGCAATTGCTTACTTAGTGTCTCTAAGAAAACGTAAATGTCTGCATTATGCTCGTCCCAAAAATGCTCACGTACCCCAGTACGCTCCGCTTTTTGGGACTTCACAAGCCCTTGATTTTGGCATTTTCTTAAAGGCACTAATTGAAATATAACTGGCGATAGTCGGTTAAAAAATCAGTTTAATTAGCTTAGGAGATGATGTTTTGCAAAGGCAACTAAAGCTGGTAGCAATACTCGCTAATGTTTACAATTGCCTCTTGACTACCTAAATCAGCCGATTTCTGCAAAATTTTACACCCTTCGGTGTTTTCACCTAACTCAATTAGAGAGTAAGCCCAAAATAGACACAAACGGAAAATGGCCATTTTTTAGGGAGTGACCAAAAAAATGATTGATCTGCAGGACCATTGCTTGAATATAATGCGGCTGTGTCAATGGATTTTATTAACAGTCTGCCATTAAAGCGACCAGGGTTGGATAAAGCCGTAGGAATGCTTAATTTACATAAGCAGAAGGGAAGGAGTGGATTGCAGTACAACCTCACCATAATCAGAAATGAAAAACATCCGGGACAAATACACCAAAGAAGTCTACAAAAGGGAGGGTTATTTTACTCCATGGCAACCCGATAAAATTATTAATGTTGGAGACTTCGGCTTGCTTTCCGGGCGATACTTCCAATATCTGGGAAATTTGAAGGAACTGGGAGTGGATATCAAACTAAAGGATTATAAATACGATAGTGCATGGGAATACAAAACTGACGGTGTGAAAGTGACAAAGCTGCAAGCAGGAGCAGCCTCATTCCATCTAACACATGGTTTAGGTCCCATGGATTTAGGTATCGAGATTAATTTCGAGCATGAATTCTCAACATACCTTACTGCTAAAGGAAAACGGAGGATTGAATTTCAATCTTTTGGCGAAATTGAATCTCAACTTGATGATTTATTCAAAAAGAAAATATGGAAACTCAGGCAAGTTGTTGTTTCTGAAGTCATAGTGGCTGATAAGATGACGGTATTTATCTCTGATGCTCCCAACCAATCCTTCCAGGCTAAAATTCAAGGTTCTGCTGGTGTCGATGACTTTAGTTTGCTAGACATGAATGTTAATTCTGAGATAGGCGGCAGTAGCAATATAGGTTACAAATGGATAGGTAAAAAAAATATGACACCGCGCTTTAAATTGATGAGGCTAAAGAAAGAACATTACTTTGCGAGTACCACAACCTGGGATAAGAGGCTATTTGATACTAAATATTCCAGGGAACACTATGATGAAATCTTAGCTCAACGCCCTGAAGTTAAAATGACAGCCTACAGGCTTAGGGAGGTAGGCTAATGCTAATAACATTGCTATAAATATAAAGATCAGCACTCAACTGGCTTGAACTAAGCTCGTTATAGACGAGGGAATGGAGAGGTACAGACTGTAGTAAAAGCACAGACTTTTGATGGGTGAGGTGTCCGGGATGGCGTAGTAGTATTGTTACGCAGAGTCCTCTATCGAGAGACTCTGCTGGGAAATAATGGCGTTTAGGTTTTCAAGCAGGCGCCTACTTGCCTAACATCGTCATCCTGAAATTTTCGTAGAGCAACGGAGAAAATATTCAGGATCCCCTGAACAGAGGCAAGAAGCAGTAGCCCAGGCAGCGCCAGTAGCCGGGGGATCCCGGATCTCCACTGCGTTGCGTCCGGGATGACGTAAGTGGGTGGGGTTTGTACTGGTTTCTAGGCTTCGAGCAGTTGCTTACGATATAAACATATCCTCCTTTTGACATAAACCATAAAACTAACCACGTCATCCTAGAATTTCGTAGAGTAACGGAGAAATATTCAGGATCTCCTTGAACTGAGGCAGAAGCTGAAGTCCAAGCAGCACCAGTAGCCGGGGGATCCCGGATCTCCACTGCGTTACGTCCGGGATGACGGAAGTGTGGTTGGTGTCTGATCTTATCGCAGCTCACTTACCTCTACATATAAATCTTTCATCTCAGGGTTAAATTTCTGAATTAGTTCTTCCTTCCACTTTCTTTTCCAATTTTTGAGTTGTTTTTCTCTTGCGATGGCCTCTTCTATAGTAGGAAATGACTCATAGTAGATCAGGTCAGTGCAATTATATTTTTGCGTATAGTCAGACCCTTCACCATGTTTGTGTTCGTGAGCCCTGGCGGATAGGTTAGAAGTGACACCGATGTAAAGTACTGTTCGATGCTTGTTGCTTACGATATAAACATATCCTCCTTTTGACATCGGCATAAAACTACCACGTCATCCTGAAATTTTCGTAGAGTAACGGAGAAAATATTCAGGATCCCCTTGAACTGGGGTAGAAGCTGAAGTCCGGGCAGTGCCGCGAGTTGGGAGATCCCGGATCTGCGCTGTGCTACGTCCGGGATGACGTAAGTGGGTGGGTTTGTACTGGTTTCTACATGCCGCACTAAACTCACCCCCGTTCAAATCCTGGATTTGAACTTCCCCTCTCTAAGATTTAGAGAGGGGTTAGGGGAGCGTTGAAGTAAACAACTCGTTATCCTGACGTTCGGGCAGTAATTCCCTCCTACTCCTGACATAAGGCTGTCACTTGTCACATATAAATTTGTACCCATGACTAAAAAGGAAATAGAAACATATTGCCCCAAAAGCCGAAAAGACTGGCGAAAATGGTTAGAAAAGAACCATCAGTCAAAGCGGTCGGTTTGGCTTATTTGTTACAAATCATCGACAGGAGTTCCCTCTGTTATCTGGAGTGAAGCGGTCGATGAGGCACTTTGCTTTGGATGGATAGATAGTACCAGGAAGACTATTGACGAAGAAAGGTATATGCAATATTTCTGCAGAAGAAAATCTAATAGCGCATGGTCGAAGATAAACAAAGAAAAAGTTGACCGGCTCATCCAAGACAACCTAATGGCAAAAGCCGGTTTTGACAGCATAGAAACTGCCAAACAAAACGGGACCTGGTCAATTGCGGATAGTGTTGAGGAATTGATCATACCGGAGGATTTACAAGTGGCGTTGAATAAACGAGAAGGTGCAATGGACTTTTTTCAGCAGCAGTCTAAATCAAATAAAAAAATAGTGTTGCATTGGGTGGTGATGGCTAAAAGACCTGAAACAAGAAAGAAGAGAATTGCGGAAATAGCACGATCAGCCGCCAGAGGAGTAAAACCAAAACAATTTAGATAGCCTAACGTAAGTGGTAGAATAAATTGACTCATTTATTTCATAGTAGCTACTTTGGGTTTATAATGGTTTTTAATGCATGAATTTATTATTTCCGATTGCCAGCCTGGGTGTAATCAACGGATTTATCGTAAGTCTGTATTTGCTTTTCAGAAAGCAAAAGTCAATAGCTGATATTTATTTTGCAGGCCTGGTGATTGCTTTTTGTATTCGAATTGGAAAGTCTGTATTGGCATACTATTCCACCAAAGCAGATCCACTGATTCTTCAAATCGGCCTTTCTGCCTGCATATTTATTGGTCCGTTTTTCTTCCTCTACCTAAAATCACTTAAAGAAGACAATACAAAATTTCCAAAAGCGGATATCTACCTGCTTTCAGCTTTGGCTATCATCATTGCCGGAATAGGCCTCGTATTTCCGTACAGCCAGTTTCCTGCCTATTGGAATCCGGAAATTGTACAATTTATCTATGCAGTATGGATGATTTTCACGGTTTTAGGGATCATAAAAGTCAGGCAAATATTAGGCTGGGAATTTCTAACTCCCTGGAAATTAACAGGAGACAGGAGGTACCTCGCGCTTACAGTGATCAGCGTAATGTTAATCACCTTCACTTACCAATTAGCTCTTTTTGTAGCCAGCTTTACCTATATCTGGGGTGCATTCATTTTCTCTATTTCGTTTTATATACTCGTTTTCAGGGCTCTGGGTCATAAGAATATTGCTGCCAAATCGGTAAGCAAAAAAATTGAAGAAGGTCCGGAAATCCTGAAGCAGTTGAATGATCTCATGAATAAGGAAAAACTATTCAAAGACAAAAACCTCAAACTGGATGACCTGGCCAACAAAATGAACCTCACCAGGCATGTGCTTTCCCAGGTTTTAAATGAAACAGAAGCTTTAGGCTTTGCCAATTATATCAAAAAACTGCGTGTCGAAGAGGCCAAAATGCTCATGCTAACAAATTCGCACATGAGTTTGGAGGGAATCGGATATGAAGCCGGTTTTGGCTCGAAATCCGGCTTTTTTGAGACGTTTAAAAATATAGAGAGCTGTACGCCCGCCCAGTATAAGAAGAAGATATTGCCAAAAATAGGTCCGGATTGATCGGATTGAACCGCTTGTCACGGGTTTTTCGCAGCTAAGGCGCATCGATCAACGTATTCTTGTGAAAAAATTTATAATCATGAGCATACGACTAATTATTTTATTCACAGTTTTATCTACTCAACTCTTTGGTCAATCTGATCACGAGAAAATCAACGCGGTCATCCAAAAATTTATTAAGGGTACCGTATACAATTATCCCGACACCATCCTTTCTGCATTCCATCCGGGTACGACCATGTTTCTCCATACAGGTACTAATGAGGTACGGGAAATGACCATTGAAGAGTATGCGGCATTGTATAGCAGGAGAGAACCAGGTACAAAAAACAACCGGCCCAGTCAGTTGGTCACTATCAACCAGGTATTAGATGTAGCTTATGCGCGTTTGGAAGTGACCGTGCCGTATTTTGGAAATCGATTTAATGATCTCTTACTGCTTAAAAAATTTCCGGAAACAGGCTGGAAAATCGTAGCTAAGGTAACTTCTGCTGAACCCATTCCGAAAAAGCCTGAAGAACAAATGACCAAGCCAGTAAAAGAAACCGTTCTCAGGGGACTTAATCGCCCCTGGAGTATGGCGTTTCTATCGGAAAACGATGTATTGATTGCTGAAAAGGATGGCACGCTACTTCGCGTCAACCTTGATACAAAGGAACGGTCAGAAATCTCCGGTATACCTCAGGATGTTGCCAGGGCGGTGACTATCGACACCACCAAATTTAAAAAAGGCGTGTTTCCGAGCGCCCTGCACGGCCAAACCCAAAGCTTTAATGCGGGCTGGTTCCAAATTCTACTGGATCCTGACTTTGAGAAAAACAGGTTCATTTATCTTTCTTATGCTGTAGAGAACAAGGAGCGTGAGAGCACAACAAAAGTAATTCGTGGAGTGCTCAAAGGAAATAGCCTCTCAAATGTGGAAACGCTATTCGAAGCTGCGCCTTATACACATGGCCTGTTTCACTTTGGTGGCGGAATGATCTTCGGCCCGGATAAGAAACTATATATTAGTACCGGCGAACGGAACCTTTTCGAATACCTAAACCCTCCGCTTCCCACGGCACAGGATGTTACTGATAAGCGCGGCAAAATCATACGAATTAATCCGGATGGTAGCATTCCCGCAGACAACCCTGATTTTGGACCGAATGCCGTTAAGGGCTTGTTTGCAACTGGAATACGCGCTACACAAGGCTTTGCATTCGATCCGATAAGTCAAAAAATTTGGTTTAGCGAACACGGCACCATCCAGGGCGATGAGTTAAACATCCTGACTTCCGGTGTAAATTATGGCTGGCCCTTTCGAACAACCGGTAAATACCGTACCCCGGATTACCAACCCGAAATTCCTGAGGGCCTGGTGTTTGAAGAACCGGTGTATTTCTGGGATAAGACCGTAGCACCAACCGGGCTGACGTTCTATTTCGGCAGGGAGTTTCCCTTATGGGAAGGAAACCTGTTGGTACCGGGCCTGAGCAAGGGAAGCTTGTGGAGGATGACCATTGAAAATGATAAGGTGGTGGCTGCTGAAGAGCTGTTTATCACTGACCGGGTGAGGTTACGCAAAGCCATCGTTTCACCGCGAGGTCAACTGTATTTGTTAACTGATGAAGAAGATGGTCAATTAATTCGGGTTTATAATTCAAATAATTAGTCCATGAAATAAGCATAAACTTAGAGCCCCTGGTATATCAAACGGGATGAATAAGTTATCGCGAATTCCATGCCTGCATGTAGGAGTGCTATGGCAGGCATGCGACCATTGAAAAATCAATTAATACACATGAAAGATTATGCGCTTTTGTCTATGAATCTAACCTATAAAAAACATGTTCGCAGCCTTTTATTTGAACCTTTTCTGGGCATCCGTAACCTGACCAATACGCAATATTTTGACAACATCCGTATTAATGCATTTGGAAGCCGGTTTTACGAGTCGGCACCCGGCAGGAACTACTATTTGGGGGTTAAAGTAAAATTGAAATGATGAGAAAGAGCATTAACGATGAAACAATATACAGGTTGTTCTCCATAGCCTTGACATATCCCCCTTGATCAGAGGCAGAAGCTGAAGCTCGGGCACCGCCATGAGCTGGGAGGTCCGGACTTATACATCACACTGATGCTATAAAATAGTGTAGAAAACGGAGGCGTTTTTAGAGTAAACTATATGCCAGCAGCAGAGGCTGTTTTTAAACTCACCCCCGTTCAAATCCTGGATTTGAACTTCCCCCTCTAAGATTTAGAGAGGAGTTAGGGAGCGTTGAAAGCAAACAACCCAGCATCCTGAAATTTTCGTAGAGCAACGGAGAAAATATTCAGGATCCCCTGATCCATGGCAGAAGCTAAAGCCTGGGTAGTGCAACGAACTGGGAGATCCCGGATCTTCGCTATGCTACGTCCGGGATGACGGAAGTGGGTGGGGTTTGTACTGGTTTCTGCGTTTTCTACATGCCGCATTAAACTCACCCCGTTCAAATCCTGGATTTGAACTTCCCCTCTCTAAGATTTAGAGAGGGGTTAGGGGAGCGTTGAAGCAAACAACCCGTCATCCTGAAATTTTCGCAGAGTAACGGAGAAAATATTCAGGATCTCCTTGAACTGGGGCAGAAGCTGAAGTCTGGGCAGTGCCACGGATTGGGAGATCCCGTATCAGTGCTGTGCTACGTCCGGGATGACGGAAGTGGGTGGGGTTTGTACTGGTTTCTGCGTTTTCTACATGCCGCACTAAACTCACCCCCGTTCAAATCCTGGATTTGAACTTCCCCTCTCTAAGATTTAGAGAGGGGTTAGGGGAGCGTTGAAGCAAACAACCCGTCCCTGGAATTTTCGTAGAGCAACGGAGAAAATATTCAGGATCTCCTGATCCATGGCAGAAGCTGAAGCCAGGCAGTGCCACGAGCCGGGAGATCCAGGATCTGCCTCCCCGATGGCCATTGCTGTGTGCCCGGGATGACGAGTAGGGGAGCCCGGGCAGTAATTCCCTCCGACTCCTGACATAAGGCTGTTACTTGCGAGGTTTAGGTTTGCATCAGGTACTCTTTAAAACACGTAAAAGAATACTACAAAGATGCGGAAAATGCCTTCTCCTGACGGAAAAATGAAATAATGCCTAAAAAGAAAATAGAGACATACTGCCCAAAAAGTCGAAAAGTTTGTCCTTGTAGTTTCAGTGTTTCAACCTTCATTCACTCTTTAACGAATCTGCCGGATTTATAACTGAGATTTTGTAGGTCCTGAAAAATATTGTCGCAAACGATATTGCCAGCAATGCAAATGCAGGAACAATAAACACCCATACACTCTGCTCAATCCGGAAGGCATATCTGTTTAGCCACTTCTCGGTTATAAACCAGGTTATTGGTGCTGCAAGTAAAACAGACGTTGCTACCAGCTTTATGAAGTTTGCAGATAATAGTACAATCACCTGCGAAACGGAAGCTCCCAAAACCTTGCGGATGCTAATCTCTTTGGTCCTGCTGGAAATGGTAAAAGTGGCAAGCCCATATAAGCCCAGGCAGGCAATAAAAATGGCAAAACCTGTAAGCACGCCAAACACTTGTTGAAACTGCACTTCCGCCTGATATAGCTTATTAAATTCCTCGTCAAGAAAGAAGAAATTGAATGGACCATCTTTAACATTTCTTTTATAGATATCTTTAATAAGCGCGACATGTTCACGCGCATCACCTTCTGCTGTGCGTACCGACATAAAGCCAAACGCCCCTTTTGAAGGAAGGAAAAGCACCGGCAGATGGTCAGCTTTGGCACTACTGATATGAAAATTCCTGATGACACCTACAATGGTGGCTTGTCTACCCCAGAGCTTAATTTTCTGTCCTACGGCCGAAGATGCATCAGGAACCTCCCATAGCGCCAAAGCCTTCTCATTTACAATGACATTATCGTTTGAATTCTCTTCCGGTGTAAAATCACGTCCGGCCAGCAACTCAACGTCCATTGTAGAAATGAAGTTATGGTCAATCCAGATCATGTTGAAATTGTAGTTGTGCTCATTGATGCTATTTTCCAGCATTATTCCGGTCGTAGTGCTCAGGTGGGAGAACGGCAGCCCGGGTAGCATTGTGCTGAAAGTGATGTCCTTAATTGATGCATGAGTCAGCAGTTCATCTCTGATAGTGGTGCTTGCTCCATCCGGAAGAGGGACTACAATAACCTGCTCTGTATTGATACCCAGATCTTTTTGCCGCATAAAGTCAAGCTGTTTTTTAGCTGTTAGCGTCTGAATAATCAAAAACAACGTAATGAAAAACTGGAAGATCACGAGGCTCTGCCGCAGATTATTGCCCCACCTAGAGCGACTGAACTTACCCTTTAGCACCAGCACAGGCTTAAATGATGATAATATTAAGGCCGGGAAAATGCCGGAGAGTACTGAGCTCACTGTAATAATGGTCAGTAAACTAATCCAGAATTCGTAGTCACGAAAAGGAGAGAAGGAAACCGGAAGCTGTGCCAGGGACCGAAATTGCTCTAAAAAGACACTGATCAGCAAAATGGCGACCATTCCTCCGAAAATATTGATTACAAAGGACTCTGTAAAAAACTGAAAGCGAAGCTGGAATAAAGATGAACCCACTACTTTACGGATCCCCACTTCCTTGGCACGGTCCAAAGATTTCGATGTCGACAGATTAATATAATTTACTATAGCAATTACTAAAACAAGAATTGCAACTCCCAACAGGAAAAAAACCGAAATATAATCACCGTTTTTTTCCGGCTCAAAAGCTTTGTCAGAGTAGAGGTGTATGTTTTTTACAGGTTCAGAGATAACCTGTGCATTTCTCAATTTTTTATCCTCCTGCAACTTCCTGTTCAGTGCAGCAAGATTCCCTTTAAAATGGTCATACTTATCAGGAGCAGTCAGTAATACGTATGTGTAGGTATTATTGCCTCGCCAGTTGTCATCTTCTTCATTGAGGGATGCCACCATGGTCGGGTAGGAGATAAGTACATCAAATTTCAGGTGGGTATTTGGGGGGCTGTCATTTACCACGGCTACCACTTCAAAATCTTTTTCAATCTCTGTAAAATATATCGTTTCCCCTACAACATCAGTTTTATTGTAGTATTTCAGTGCTGTTGACTCAGTCAGTATAACCTCGTGTGGCTCCAAAAACACCTTACCAGGATTTCCATGAATAAATTTATAGTTAAACAGCTCAAAAAACGTGGGATCAGCGGCATATGTTCGGGGTTCGCGGTAGACTTCATCACCAACCTTTAACATATGCTGATCGATATGATAAGCACGTGTGAATGCTTCCACTTCAGGTAGCTCAGCAGCCAGCAATGGGCCTAAAGGCGGGTTGGTTTCACAATCCTGGTCCACCACAGTAGCGCCATTCATGTTATCCTTTGTTAACCTGATCAGTCTGTCTGCTTTGGGATTATAGTCCTCGTAGCTAAATTCAAACTGAACATACTGAAATATCAGCAAAGCAATGGCCAATGCCGTGGCAAGACCGGCAACGTTGATCGTGGTATAGGCCTTTTCCTTCCTGAAAAGCCTGAAGGCAATTTTGAGGTTGTTCTTTATCATAAGGTGGCGTGTTATGGCGGTTGACATACCAAAATTTCTAAGCAGAGAAGGACGAAGCAGTTTCAACGCCTCCAATATAAAAAGTCGCTTGGCTTTTTCCGGTGAATGGATTTTCAGGTTATCCCGGAATACCTCTTCCATATCACCTTCAAGCTCTTCGAGATACTCATCCTTTAAGAGATAACGCAACGCTCTGAAAGGCCATTTGGGAGCTTCATGTGAGGAATCAGATTTCATAGCTGATCACAGGTATGGAGGTGTATAATCTTTCTCTGATGGTTTTAAGCTCCTGAAGCACTTTAAGGGCATACGGTGTTGCCCTATATATGCGCTTTCGTTTTCCACCCCTCTTGTTGGTAGCCTCACCAAATTCAGAGGTAAGGAATCCCTTTTCCTCCATTCTCTTAAGCGCTGACTGTATAGAGCCCACACTAAGCTTTTGATTCAACCTTTCTTCCAGCTCCCGCTTTATCTCAACTCCATACGCATCTTCCTGCAACACAGTCACCGTCAGTAGTACCAGCTCCTCAAATTCACCTAGTTTAGTCTTTTTCATGTTTTACTAGTATTGAGATATTAGATATGAGTATTGAGACCGATCGTTTCCTTTCAATCACTAGTTCTGCCATCATTTCCGGTGGCTGTTTCATTATAATATTCGTAATTGCAGTAAATATAAGGAAAATTATTTAATTCGCAATTGCAGTTTTAATAAGATGTCAGCGAAACCGGTTAGTCTGCTGTTGCATGTTGCAGACGTATTATATCAACCCGGGGCTCAAAGCTGCTATTGTTGCCCGGGATAGATTGAGAGCCGGCAAAGCGATACCGGTATTTACGTGAAACTAAGCCTAGGGAAGGCAATTATAAGAGGGAAGGAGTGAGGAACCGCGTCCGCTGACGCTTCGGATACCAAAAAATGGCAAATATGTACTATTCATATTATTGCCCTTTTAAGAAGTCATAAAGGTACTTATCAGTGTAATTCATCTCATAGATATTCATTGGTGCAAGCTCTTCAATGATTTGCATTTTTTTCTTTTCTTCACCCCATAAATTATGAGACCAGGAGTAGGGAAGGTTAAAATTTTGCTTTGAAAGGGCGTTGCGTTTGTGAAGGATACTTGACCTAATAAGATCCATGATTTCGATATACCTGCCATAACTACTTCGGTCATTTACATCCAACAGCACCAATGCATTCTGATAATACTTATTTTCAAAATCATATAGAACTTCTTTCAGTTTGTTATACGTTATGGGAGATTCATTGAGCATCAACTTGTCATCGCCCTTAATCGTAACTTTAAGTCTGTTAAAACTATTAATATGAGCCATCCTATAACAGTAACTCTCTGGAAAGCGAATTTGATTACTTGAATAGCCATGCGACATAAGTGAATCAATCTTGTCAATTTCGCAGTCACAATCTATAGCAGGGAGAGCCATGAGCCCGAAATCAAAATAAGGTAGATAGAGTGCCGGGTAGGAACTATTTAGTGGATTTGTCTGGAAGAAAATGCTGTAAATGCCGGTTCTCCCTATTTCTTGAGAAAGAAGATAAACCGAATGCATATCCACGTTTTTATCAATAAATAAGCGAGCTGAGGCTTGATAGTTTGAAAAGAACCTATTCATTTCCCGGTAAAGATATGGGTTTACTTGATCCAGGTTTAATTCGTTAAGGTTCCCAGGACTATAATCTCCGATAATTCGAACAGTTTCTTGATCTCCATTTTTCCTGAATCCTACATATAGGTCAATAGGGATTAAATTATATGGCAAATTAACATACGATGAAGACTGAGGTATCTCTAAATCATAGTTATACTCTATAG
Source organism: Fulvivirga imtechensis AK7 (assembly GCF_000331535.1). Taxonomy (GTDB): domain Bacteria; phylum Bacteroidota; class Bacteroidia; order Cytophagales; family Cyclobacteriaceae; genus Fulvivirga; species Fulvivirga imtechensis. The sequence goes on from NZ_AMZN01000019.1 coordinate 17,066, forward strand.
AGCTTTTAATGAGTTTCTCATCAATTGTTTTACTATCAACAACATGCAATCGTGTTAATAGAAATGAGCTGGCGATTATGAGCAATGCTGCCAGACCCATCCAGTGGTAGGCTTTCCTGCCTAATAATCGATGCATGCCGAGCCAAAGATTTAAAAACCACACTGAGGGCAACAGGATAAAGAACCAATAGTATTCATGATAAAAACTAATATCATATTGCATGATAACGCTTAGAAACCAGATGCCTGTGAGGAGAAAAACTTTAGCCATCCAGTTCATAGTGTGCCAGGTAGTGAAATTATGATTGTTGATCACAACGGTTTGGCCCAATTTAACTTTAGGGTTCATCCGATTTCTGGAATTCTCCAGGATGAATTTCAGAGCAAAACTGCATCCAATGATGGAGCTTATTACGGCATAAAACAGGTCATAAAATATCCTTTCTGCAGAACTAAGAACAAGTAAACGACCAACAAAAAAATGTGTTAGAAAACGAAAAGCTTCTCTTAATTGAATAGAAAAAACATAAATAACCAGGGCGAGACTTAAACCTACCAGAATCCCTGTTAAAATCCATCCTTTGGATACTTCACTGTTTATATTTCTTAAGAAGCCTCTAGTCAATGACACCTGGCTAATATAGATTATTTATTAAATAATTGCATCAAAGCTGTCTGTAACAATAAGAATCCATTCTCATTTGTTAAAAACCATTGACATATTATGTAACTGAAGAGTATCTTTTTTACTTTTGTAACGAAATGAACAAAAAACCACAAAGCATATGTCTGGATTCCAGTTGCCATTATTCACTCTTAGAGGAATGGTACAAGGACACTTATGCTTTGACTAGAATGATAATTTAGAATTCGAAAAGAAGAAATATCGTATAAAAGCATGGGCGTCCTTCGAAAGTGGGACGCTTTTTTTATGTCAAATTTTTAAAAAATTAATTGAGAGACTTAGCAATACAACCATAACGCATTGAAGAGAGAAACAATTGAGAGACAGGCAGTTGTGAAATAAAGAAAAACTCATCCTGACGGATATCAGGATGGGGTGGAATCATATTGCTCAAAATACACATAACTAATTGATTATCAGTAAATTAAATTCATTTGTTCCTTGCATTTTTGATTTCAACTCCACACATTTGCATCATCAAGAGACAAATACTAAAAAGAAAATAATGAAACGAATACATCTCCATATAGCCCTCTTATGTCTGTGCTCAGATCGACTCGGTTATGATTATGAGCAAGAACAAAACTGTATTATATGGGATGCTAATATGACTTGAATGTAGAGTTGTATAGATAAAGGAACGAGGAAGCATCTCACAGAAAATGGGATGCTTTTTTTATGTCCGGACTTTATGCAGTACCGTAGCTCAATTGGGTAGATTGCCCGACTGTCTCTCGGGTAGTTGCGGGCTCTGATGAACGGTTTTGATAAACCATTGTCAGCATGCTGACTGATCGTCAGCATTCGAGTCCCGTCGGTACTGCTGAAAAACTCCGTTAGCATAATGGTTGAGTGCACTCGACTTTCTATCGAAGGATAGGGGTTCGATTCCCCTACGGAGTACAATATGGTGTCTTTAGTTTAACTGGCAAAATACCTCACTGTGAATGAGGAGAACAGGGTTCGAGACCCGAAGACACCCAAAACGATCCACTGGTGTAATGGTAGCATATCTGGCTTTGAACCAGCTGGTTGAGGTTCAAATCCTGATGGATCATCAAATACAATGGCCTGTAGCTCAACGGTTAGAGTACCACTCTTATAAGGTGAAGGTTCCGGGTGCTGATGAATTGCTTGATGAAGCAATTATCAGCATGCTGACTGATCGTCAGGTATTCAATTCCCGGCAGGCCAACAAAAGGAGCGTAGGCGGTAGAAGCCCTCTGCCTCCGCAAATGAACATGTAGCCAAATGGTAAGGCAGAGGTCTGCAAAACCTCTAGTTGCGGGCGCTGACGATTGGTATCAGCATGCCGGCCAATCGCCGGCATTCGAGTCCCGCCATGTTCTCTATGGGAGTACGTCAACGTTGGAGAGTTGAGCCAGACTGTAAATCTGGTGCTTCGGCTGAGCAGGTTCGAATCCTACTACTCCCACTACAAATTTGTAAAGGAATTTGCCCAGAAGGGTTAATACCCTTTTAGACACTTCAGACTTGTGTTTAGGATTATGTGTGACACGGGGTGGTATTATTCATTCTATAGTTGTATTCTTGAAGATATGGAAAATCTGATCAAAGAAAAGCTCACAGAAATCGAAAAGGGGCATAATATCAGAATCCTGTATGCTTGTGAGTCAGGTTCGCGGGCGTGGGGATTTCCGTCTCCCAACAGTGACTATGATGTCCGGTTTATTTACGCACATGAGCCGGACTGGTATCTGTCTTTAAACGACCGAAAGGATACCATCGATATCCCGATCAACGATGAGCTGGATATCGGCGGCTGGGACATAAAAAAGGCGCTGGGGCTGCTCTGGAAGTCCAATGCACCATTGCTGGAATGGATCCAGTCACCGATTGTGTACAAAGCTAACGAACAATTTCTGTTGCAGATCAGGGAGCTTGGTAGTAACTGTTTTTCGCCAATCGCTGTGATGCACCACTACCTGAGCATGTCAAAAAAGTACTTGGAGGCATGTACGGGTGACCAGGTGAAGCTCAAGAAGTATTTCTATGCCCTCAGGACCACCATAGCCGGCACCTGGATTAGGGAAACGGGCACTATGCCGCATATTGAGATGCCGGAGATGTTCTCCGTGGTTGACGATGTTACTACAAAAAAGATCAACGAGCTGATCAGGATCAAATCAGGCCAGAGAGAGTCCTATATGCATCCGCAGGAGCCACTTATTTTTGAATATCTTTCATCCGCCATTGAACAGAATGAAAGAGCGGCCAATAACTTGCCTGCCGCCAAGGGAGATTTTGACCTGCTGGACACGTTGTACAGGAAAATTGTAAAGGACGAACTATGACAATAGAGGACCTCAGAAAGCATGATATCATTGTATTCGAATGCATGAGCGGAAGCCATGCCCATGGACTTGCAACTCCGGAATCCGATAAGGACATCAAAGGGGTTTTTATTTTACCCAGAGAAGCCTATTACGGTCTGGAATATGTCGAACAAGTCAGCAATGAGTCCAATGATATGGTGTACTACGAATTGAAAAGATTCATGGAACTGCTGGGGAAAAGCAACCCGAATATTCTCGAATTGCTTTACACTCCGGAAGACTCCATTCTGAAAATGCATCCGGTATTCCACGGGATCAGGGGAGAAAACTTCCTTTCCAAACAGTGCAAGGAAAGCTTTGGCGGCTATGCCATGACGCAGATACGGAAAGCCAAAGGTCTGAACAAGAAGATCTTAAACCCTGTGGAAAAGGAGAGGAAGGGTGTTCTGGATTTTTGCTACGTTGTCTGGCAGCAAGGCTCAATCCCTGTAAAGGAGTACCTGAAATTGAATGATCTGAAGCAGGAGCAGTGCGGACTTGCCAGAATACCTAACATGCACGAGATATACGGACTGTATTACGGCCATGACAGCTTTGCCGGAATCATCCGGAAAGATTCTGCCAATGACGTAGCATTAAGCCCGATACCAAAGGGAATGGAGCCTGTCGCCCTCATGTCTTTTAACAAGTCAGGTTACTCAAAATATTGCAAAGAGTATAAGGACTATTGGGAATGGGTTGGTAAACGGAATGATGCCCGCTACCAGAACACCATACAGCACGGAAAGAATTATGACGCTAAGAATATAATGCACACCTTCCGGTTGCTGCACATGTGCGAGGAGATCGCAAGAGAGGGCAAGCTGAACGTCAGGAGGGAGGACAGGGAATATCTCCTGAGCATCAAGCGGGGAGATTTTCAATATGATAAATTGCTGGAGCTGGCAGAACAGAAAATTTCCGCGATAGATGATGTTTATAAAATAGCAAACTTGCCGGAAGCACCTGATGTTCAAAAGCTCAATACCTTGCTGGTCACGATTCGTAGTGATTATTACTCATTGAAAAAAAGGCCATTGTAGTTATATGCCCGTAATAATTCTACACACCCAAATAAACGCACCCATTGAACGATGCTTTGATCTGTCGAGAAGTATTGATCTGCATAAAATATCGACAGCACACACTAAAGAAGAGGCCATTGACGGTGTTACATCAGGCCTTATTAATCTTGATGAGTCGGTTACATGGCGAGCGGTTCATTTTGGTGTTGCTCAAACGTTAAGCACCAAAATAACAGCGTTTGAGAGGCCTGTTTATTTTGTAGACGAAATGGTTAGGGGAGCGTTCAAACGGTTTAGACATGAGCATCTCTTCGAGGTAAATAACACAGGAACTTTGATGACAGACATATTCGATTACCAGTCTCCCTGGGGAGTTCTCGGCAAGTTTGCAGACTTCATTGTATTAAAGAAGTACATGGCCAACCTCTTGATCAAAAGGAATAACACAATTAAAGAATTTGCTGAAAGCGATAATTGGAAGCAGGTTTTATGTTAAATAAGGGTGAGTTCTAATCTTCAGCGGAAAGGACATCAAATAGAATCCCATATTTTCTTACCTTAATCTTATCTTGAGCATATAGGTCAAAATTATTACGTACGTACTTTTTACATAAATAATAACTAAAATAATGGAATACCAACTGGAAATCTCTATTATAATCCATTTGCTTACCATAATAGCATGTAATATAAAATAGCAATTTGCTTATTGGTCGATGCATTCATACCAGAATGCCATTCGTTTCATGCATAATTTCTAACTCTATAACTATCTAGGAAAAATATTATTTGTTAACTACAATTTATTGTTGTTATAATTGTTTTATAATATATTTTATTCAACTAAAATCTTAAAAAATGAAAAAGTTAGAAAAAAATCAACTGAATTCCACTAAAGGGGGGATTGACCTGGGACAAGCATACTGTGGCGGCAGTTTGGCAGGGACTCTGTCTGGTACTGAGCCTGGTAGTGTTGAACGAGTGATTCTTACAGAATTGTTCTTACAGGCAAATCCATACTGTGCGCAGTATTTTTAACAACCTTTTGAAGGTGCTCGTAAGAGTGCCTTCCGCAAACCAACTAATATGATAAAGATCTATTTCCTCTTAGCTTTCACTCTTCTTGCTAGTATCTGTGGCTATTGCCAAAACATTTCAGTGGAAGATTTTATTGAAAAGTATCATAGACATGTGGATCCGGATTCTAAACTTGATACTATAAAATACTTTACAGTTGAATATACCATGTTTATGGAAAGCTCACGCCTGCCGAACCAAACCATTCAAATGAACCGAACGTGCTACCATAGCATAGATAAAGGACCCCAGGAGGTGTGTATTGATCCCCAAACATGGCATAAAATGAAGTTTGAAATTTTTGATGCCGAGAATCAGACATCTAAAGAAAACCTGATAAAGTATAATTTGAACTACATTCCTTTAGACAGTTTGGAGCAATTTTCCATGATCATGCAGAATGACTCAATTACGGTTATTAAAAAAGCACTTAAGAAGGATGATCATTTTTTTACGTTTGACACTAAGACTTTAAACCTTCTCCAACTTAGAAGGGTGACCAAGTCAGGAAATCACGAAAATGGAATAAGTTATACCAATTTCATGAAGTATGACGTCATAGATGGAATTACAGTTCCTACTAAAGTTGAGTACGAAGGAAAATTAGCAACAGCAACCGTACTCTATTCTAACCACTCATTTGCTCCTTTTGACAGATCAGTTTTTGAAAAATGATGAGGTCCCGATATTCAAATTTGTATCTTACAATACTTTTAATTGGTTTATACTTTCTGCTCGCAGTTATACATGGCTACGTACTAATCGATGATTCTCTGTATTTTAACCAATTTTCATCTGAATATTCATATGAGGAAATACTTGATATCATTAGTAACGATGAGCAATCAGAATTACTAAGCTTTGTTAGCATCATAATCTATTATCCTTTAAAATATTTTCTTATTGCTTTAATTATTATCACCGGATTGATTCTTGCGGAGTTTAAAGTCAATTTTGCCTCCATTTTTCGAATAGTGGTTATTTCAGATCTGATTTTTGTTTTAGAAATATTGATAAGAATAACTTGGTTTTCAGTATTTAATACAGATTATAGTCTGACGGACCTACAGTCATTTTATCCCTTATCGGTGTATTCGCTATTTGAAATTGACCCAAATGACCATGTCTTAGTATACGTCTTGGCGAAATTTAATTTATTTGAGTTGGCGTATATACTATTATTGTCATTTTTACTGTATCATGAAATTGAAGTCTCCTTTAAAAGGTCTACAGTTCTGGTGCTTTCTACTTATGGCTCGGGCCTGATATTAACAATTCTAACATTCTCCTACCTGATAATTTTGAATTGAAAGACTGTGAGAAAAGTTAGATATATCAGCATAACTTTCATTGGGGTAGCGATGGTCTGTTTTGGTTATTTTTTAATCCAGAGATATGTAGAAAAGAATGAGTTCAATACAAATTTGCAGAGGATTGACAGACTACGTCTTGTTCATCTTGATCATTCCAAATTTGATTTTAATCAGCTTTCTAATGACAATTTCATTCTATTTTTTATGGATATTCATTGTGAAAACTGTCAACAGCAGCTTGATGAGTTGCTTTTACGAGAGAATGACCTAAAGAAGAAACTGAAAGTCATACTGGTTTTCAAAAATGATGACAGAACTCTGGAAGATTTTCTGACCACCAGAAATCTCGAAAAGTACCCCTTTATATTTGCTGCCAGAATGAGCGAGCAAGAACATTATTATCCAACCATTACGCCATACTTATTGACATACGGGGCTAAACTAAAATATTTAGCCGAATATTCGGGAGTCACAGATGTGGAAACATTAGTAGCAAGTTTTGAAAACGATTAGAAAAATAAGATCAACATTCAAGTTGCAACAAGAGAGTCGCGATTGCGGCATTGCATGTTTATCTTCCATTATTAATTATTATGGAGGGTTTTGTACATTTGAGCGACTTCGGGAACTTAGTAATTCTGACTATGAAGGTGCTTCTCTTCAGGGACTGATACAAGCTTCGGAGATTTTTGGTCTAAATGCTGAGGGTTTACAGGCAGATTCAATTGATGAATTAAAAACTGTGACCACCTTTGCAATTTTGCATGTTATTGTAGACATGCGTTACTCGCATTACATTGTTTGGTACGGCATAGATAAAAAGGGACGTCATATAATCGGAGACCCAAGAAGCGGCATACGATATATTTTTGATGATGAGCTTAATCAAATATGGAAGAGCAAGATTTTACTTACAGTTGAACCTACGCCTGGTTTTACAGCTATAAAAACGAGCCGTTTTACAACCTTTCTTTGGATAAGCGATTTAGTGAAAAAAGACAGGCTAACCCTTGCCAGCTTGCTTTTAGTTGGGGTGGTTATCTCTATTTTGGGTTTGGTGACAGCCATATTCAGCCAAAAATTAATAGATGTAATTATTCCATCTGGAGATCGTGCGCTATTGGTGGCCAGCATTGCTCTTGTAGGATTAATACTTCTAGCCAGGAATGGACTTACTTATATAAAAGGACGGCTATTTGTGAAACTTGAATTCGATATGAATCAACGAATTGTCTCCAAATTTTATGATTCTTTAATCGACCTACCCAGAATTTTTTTTGACAGAAGACAACTAGGTGATATCACCAGTAGGTTAAATGATGTCAAGAGAATTCAGAATGTTATCAGTTTGGTTGTTGGTAATGTAGTATTGAACGCGATCACACTTATGGTGGTACTGACCTATATCTTGTACCTAATTCCTTCGGTAGGAGTAACATTCCTGTTGTTTGTGCCGATTTATTATGCCATAAGCAAACGATTCGATCGGCCAATACTTACGGCCCAAAAGAATGCAATGATCCATTTTGCCATCAATGAAAGCTATTACATTGATTCTATTCGGGGCGTGGAGTCTGTAAAAGCTCTTAACAGGCAGGAGCACTTTAAGAAAAGAAATAGTTCAATACTAAGTACCTTTCTGAAAAAGATTTATGCTTTGGGAAGCATAGGCATCAGTTATAATTTTGTGCTGGGACTTGTTAACACCGTCTTTTTGATAACCGTCTTTGTTATTACCTCATATTCCGTGCTAAATGAAAAGATGATGATAGGAGAGTTAGTGGCGGTGATTGGTCTTTGTTCCACTTTAGGACCAAATATTTCGAGCGTCTTAATGGCTAATATTAAAGTTAAAGAAGCTAGTGTAGCTTTTCAAAGAATGTTTGATTTCGTTAGCCTTGACCCGGAAATAAGAGAAACAAACCGAGTTCCTTTTTCAGTTTCAAGTGAAATACTGTCTTTGAGCATAGATGGAGTTACTGTTAAGCGTGGAGAAAAATCTATTTTAAATGATTTTTCATTAAAAGCTGATAAGGGGGCTGTCAAGATTTTTGCTTCCTTTTTATCGATTGAAAAAGGAAGAGCCAGCCCGGCTTGAGGGCACTGCGAACATAATTGAAAGCAGACACACCAGTGAGCAGCTAACCAAGTTCATCATAGCTTCAAGGAGATTCCAGATATCCGCTGCGCTGCTTCCGGAATGACGAAGTTCGAGGCAGAGGCTGTGCCAAACAAAGCGTTGGCCAGCAAGTGTTTTACAGACAAATTCTAACAGCCGAGAATTTTGAAAGCCGAGCGCGCTGTGGCCAGGCGGCTATTTAATATAACATCAAATTATATAATGAACATATGGTGTATTGGTCAGAGTAACGATGTGAGAGCTGTGCACGCGACACCGGCATTTGCTTAACATAAAACCCTAACGTTATCGCACTGAAGTGACGATAACTGGTTTTATGTTAAATACTCCGCTGCGCTGCGTATTACGCAAATGCCTATGTTTGTTATATAATTTATATTATGTTAAATACAAAATGTCAAAAGAAAGAAGCCCCTGGTTTGGAGCTCCTCTCAATAATTCTCCTCCTACTCCTCTTTCAGTACCACTGCGGGATTGATCCGGCTCGTCCGTAGCAACTGGTAGCTGATCGCTCCCAGTGCCATGACGGTGAGCAGCAACACAGCAGCTCCCAGGAACCACCACGAAAAGTCAATCCGGTATGCGAAGCTGTGCAGCCAGTCGTTCATCAGGTACCACGCTACAGGCGCGGCTATTGGCTAATTCGGTTCGAATAGTGCCACTCATTTCGGTGTGTTAG
>NZ_AMZN01000020.1 GCF_000331535.1 Fulvivirga imtechensis AK7
GACAACTCCTATTATTGAAGCCAGTCCTTAACTTAAGAGCATTGGGGAGGAGAAACAGAGGTGGGTAAAACTGATGTTTGATATATTTTATTTTTACTTAAGCTTGAGGCTTGAAGCTTACAGCTTGACGCTCTCCTAAGTCTGTGAACGGTGAACTGAGAACTGGAAACTGAGAACTAAAAACTGGTCAATCAACTCCCTGAAGCTTTTAATTCCTTCACTGGCTCATCTATGATTTCCTCTTCCATTTTTGGTTCTACTTCAAATGACAGATCAAGTGCTTCAAGGTTATCTTTGGTGACATTGTAAAATTCCCGGTGAATGTTAAATTCCGGCTGCCCATTCGGATGTTTTCTCTGGTAGGTACCGTCCTCCCGCATTACGTAGCTGTTCACATTGTCTTTCAAATTATACTGCAGAATATTGATCAGTTGATGTTTCAAAAGATCATCTGTGATCATAAACAACGATTCCAATCTTCTTTCAAAGCTTCGCACCATCATGTCTGCACTTCCAATATACACTTTAGAGTTTCCCTGGTTATGAAAATAGTAGATCCTGGAGTGCTCCAGGTAATGACCTACAATAGAGAGCACTTGGATATTCTCACTTAATCCCTTTCTGCCTGGCCTGAGGCAACACATACCTCGTACAATTAATTTGATAGGCACACCTGCTTGTGACGCAGCATACATTTCATCAATGGACTCCTTATCCTGAAGTGAATTTATTTTTATCACTATGCCCGATGGAAGCCCCTTTCTGGCATTTTCGGCTTCGTTTCTGATCAATTTGATCAACTGAGGCCGCATATCTTTCGGGGCTGTGATCAAATTAAGGTATACATTGGGCAAGGAATGCCCTGTGAGTACATTGAAGAACTCGGAAACATCGTGGGCATACACTTCATTGGTAGTAAGGAGGCCAAGATCTGTATAGAGCTTGGAAGTAGATTCGTTATAGTTGCCGCTTGACAGATGGACATAGCGGGTCACCTTCTCTCCTTCTTTCCTGACTATCAGCATCAGCTTAGTATGGGTTTTGAAACTACTGACACCGTATATCACGAAACAGCCAGCCTTTTGAAGTCGCTGTGCCTCCCTAAGGTTATTTTCTTCATCAAACCGCGCTTTTACCTCAAACAGCACCGACACATGTTTTCCATTTTCAGCGGCTTTGAGCAACGCTGATGTTACTCTGCTGTCCCTGGCCACCCTGTAAATAGTAATTTTTATGGCCAACACTCCCGGGTCTTCAGCGGCCCTTTCCAATAGCTCCAACACCGGCTCTATGCTGTTGTAGGGATGGTGCAAAAGAACATCTCTCTCGCGGAGTACATCCAGGATGTTGTCATCTTTGATCTCCGGATAGCTTAACGGTGGCACAGGACTGGGCATTTCAGTTCGGAGGTCCCTAAATAGCGGATGATTAACTATTTGCGTAAGCCCGGTAAAGTCCAGAAGGCTTCTTTTTTTGATCTTAAAAATATTATCGTCATCGATATCCCACCGTTCTTTGAGAACATTCATCATCCAGTTGTCCGGCCGGCCTGTCACTTCCAGCCGCACCACTCTGCCTGTCCTCCTGGTTTTAAGCTTTTTCTTAAGCTCCTCCAGGAAATTAGCTTCAATATCATCACTTTCTTCCAACGTAAAGTCACCATTGCGAATAATTCTAAACAGCGTAATAGAAAGTACCTGGACATTTCTGAAAAGATGCTCAACATTATGCTTTATGATCTCCTCTATGGAAATAAAACATACTATATCCTCCCGTTCTACTTCATAAAACCTGGGCAGGTTGGAAGGAATTTGGATGAACGACAGCTTTTTGTAGTCAGTGTGGCTCTCATCTGTTTTTGTAACGACCCCTAATACCAGTCTATTGGTGTTTAAAATGGGAAAAGGGTGGTAGTTATCATACACCATCGGAGTTAGCATCGGGTAGATGGTGGTCTCAAAATAATGATTTACATTAGCCTTTTCATCACTCCTAAGGTCTTTATAATTGGTGATTATGAATCCGTTTTCCTCAAACAGTGGCGTCAGCTCATTTATAAAAAGATTGTGCTGATGCCTCGAAAATTGCTTTGTTTTAGCAAACAGAACCTTTCTGAATGGGATCTCTCTAAGCCCTGAGTAATCAAACCGTTGCTTTTTATAGTCCAGATAATTATACAAGCTACCCACCCTGATCGTACAAAATTCGTCAAGGTTGGACTCGGTGATAGCCAGAAATTTGAGTCTTTCAATAATGCTTTTTCCCGGATCTTTGGCCTGATCTAACACTCGATCATTAAACTTCAGCCAGCTCAGGTCACGGCTGATGTAATCACTTTCCTCTATCTGCTTCCGGATTTTCTCAGGTACTATCATCTTATCTCATCAGTGCTTATTAAATGCTAACAAAATACAAAATCTTTAACGTTCCCTCACCATTTGAAGATTCATATCCTTCATTAAATTAACGTGATTTTATAACAGAACCTATTAAAGGTATGTATATCAGAAAACAGATTCAAAAAACCTTTTTTAAAGGTATTCTGAATGAATCTTAGTGAGTCCAAGGGTACCATTAACAATTTAGGAAGAGCCTTCTCCCGAACACTTTAAAGCTTCGGGATAGGATGACCGTCTATTTTAAGCTCATATCGAACTCACGTTCAATTAATATTTGATCAAATGGCTTAAAAATAAAAGTCATTCCGACCAGGAGCAAAAGAATTCACACCAAAATCAGAATGACTCTATTTCTAACCGGTATATCCGGCAGCTTATATATCTACTTTAGCGTATTTCGCGTTTCTTTCGATGAATTCTCGCCTTGGCGCCACCTCATCACCCATCAGCATAGAGAACAGGTGATCAGCCTCAGCCGCAGATTCGATAGTTACACGTTTCAAGCTTCTGTTTTCCGGATCCATGGTGGTGGTCCACAACTGCTCCGGGTTCATCTCTCCAAGACCTTTGTAGCGTTGTACACCTACCGACTCTTCTTTCCCCTCACCGGCCATTTCTTTGATAAGCTTCATTCTCTCTTCTTCGGTCCAACAGTAGCGCTCATCCCTACCTCTTTTAAGTTGGTAAAGTGGGGGCAAAGCAATGTATACATAGCCCTTTTCGATGAGTGCATGCATATACCTGAAAAAGAATGTCAATATCAATGTACGAATGTGGCTACCATCCACATCGGCATCCGTCATGATGATGATCTTGTGGTATCGCAGCTTGGTCATATTCAGCGCTTTTTCATCCTCTTCTGTACCGAAACTCACACCCAGCGCAGTAATCATATTCTTTATCTCCTCATTTTCATAGATCTTATGCTCCTGAGCTTTCTCCACATTGAGGATCTTACCCCTTAGGGGTAATATGGCCTGGAAATTTCTGTCCCGGCCTTGCTTGGCAGATCCACCTGCCGAATCACCCTCTACGAGATACAACTCACTAATAGTAGGATCGTTGTTAGAGCAGTCGGCCAGTTTACCAGGAAGGCCAGTACCAGAAAGCACATTCTTTCGTTGTACCATTTCCCTGGCCTTGCGTGCTGCATGACGGGCCTGGGCTGCTATGATCACTTTTTGGACTATCGACTTCGCTTCTTTAGGGTTCTCCTCCAGGTAATTGTTTAACATTTCTCCAACCACTGTATCAACCGATCCACTGACGTCAGAGTTACCCAATTTGGTCTTCGTCTGACCTTCAAACTGTGGCTCTGCTACTTTAACTGAAATCACGGCTGTAAGTCCTTCTCTAAAATCGTCCCCACTGATCTCCACCTTTACTTTATCCAGCAAGCCTGATTTATCGGCATAGGCCTTCAGCGTCCGTGTTAACGCCCTTCGAAAGCCTGCGACATGTGTACCCCCTTCGATGGTATTAATGTTATTGACATAAGAAACAACATTTTCACTGTAAGACGTATTATAACTCATCGCCACCTGAACCGGGTTTTCACCCTTTTCACTATCCATATAAATGGGCTCAGGTATTAACTTTTCACGGGTACTGTCAAGGTATTGAACGAATTCTTTCAAACCGCCTTCTGAAAAGAAGTCATCGCTTTTCGGCTTGCCGTCATCATCCAGGTCACGCAAGTCCTTGAGATGAATTCTGATGCCTGCATTCAGGTATGCCAATTCACGGAGCCTCGAAGCTACAGTTTCATAGGTATACTCCGTAACATTAAATATGCTACTATCCGGCTGAAATGTTATTGTAGTACCGGTTTTATCGGTGTCGCCAATTTCTCTTACACTATACTGAGGAACGCCTATTTTATATTCCTGCTCATAGATCTTTCCATTTCTATGCACTTCCGCCCTAAGGTCGGTTGACAAGGCATTAACGCATGAAACCCCTACACCATGCAATCCGCCAGAAACCTTGTAGGTATCTTTATCAAATTTACCACCAGCATGCAGTACAGTCATTACAACCTCTAAGGCAGAGCGTTTCTCCTTGGTATGAATATCTGTTGGTATACCTCGTCCGTTATCGGAAACGGTGATAGAATTATTTTCATTAATGGTAACGGATATTTCATTGCAATATCCGGCTAAAGCCTCATCTATGGAGTTATCGACAACCTCCCAGATCAAGTGATGAAGACCTTTAACACCAACATCGCCAATGTACATGGCAGGTCTTTTTCGTACGGCTTCCAGGCCTTCCAATACCTGAATATTACCTGCTGAATACTCTTTCTTCTTATCTTGATTATCGCTCATAAATTTTATTTAATTCCGTTTAAAAAAAGTCACCTCCAGCGGCTGGAAGTTCACTGCCCTGCAATTAGAAAGTGATCTTTAAAACTCTGCATACCACGGCATTCTAAGGCCTCCCAAAACTACAATAAATAATGGGTTTTTCAGCGTTTTATCTGCATAAATATTAAAATGAAGAGGCCGGAATAAATTGAAATAATTCAAACAAAAATTTCTTTCGTCTTACACTATTCAGTGCCTTTAATACTTTAATTAACGAATTAACACGAGTTCGATATAACAAACTGATTGAAGGTGTACATATCAGGAAAACCGAGCAAAGAACCTCTACTGAAGGTCATTCTGCCTGTCCCGAACTTGCTTAATTTGCTTCGGGGAGGCACGAAGAATCTTACTAGGTTCAAGGATACTATTAACCACTAAGGAAGATCCTTCCTCACGTACCAATGACAAGTTTTCATTACATGCTGATAGTCAGATGATAGCATCTTATTGCTCAGTTTGTAACTTTTGTGTCTATTTTGGCTTTTCATCGCTTAAGTCTTACTTTTTTGTTCCCGAAGAGCTATAAAGCTTTCGGGATAACAAAAAAAGTCAAGGCTGTGAGTAAATGGCTAAATTTCAATGCCTGCGATGACAAATCACAAACTCACCCCGTGAAAAAACGGGGTTCAAACAGCGTGATCTATAAAGTGTACGTGTGGCATTGAAATTCTTAACGCCATTTCCTCAAGGCCGTTCTGAAGCTATGTCATTATCATCAAAATCAACCTAAAGGTTGTTGGTTGCCCAGGATGACCGCCTATTTTCAGGCATATTATACCAAACTCACGTTTGTGCCTTTTAATAAATTAAGGTTTGCATCTTTAACGAACCTTCTTTAAATCATCTCCTCTTCTATTTATATCCTCCTATGATCATAATTCTCTTTTCAACTTGCCGAGTCACAGACTCTAGTACCCCATACTTAAGCACAAGTCGCAGACTTGCGCTAGGATGTGGGGCGTTAGAATTCATTGAATAAACTCTACCTCCAACAACCCTTTTATTCCTGCATAATCTCTGGCGCTGCTGTACAGATAATCCTCAGGATTATCAACAATACCGGCTTCTACAGGATTGTTATGTATGTAATCCAGCCTTTGCTGCATCATTTCATTGGTGGACAGTTCTATTGGATGGTTGTCTTGCTGCCAGAATTGATGGTTCTTATTGTTACCATTCTTCTCTCCGGCACTTCTGAACAGCCAAAGCATCCAGTTTTTCCTGCTTTCCTGATTATTATCTTCAATAACACTCACTAACTTTTTAGAAGTAAACTTTTTGAAGTCTCTCAGTATATCTTCCTGGTTGTAGCCTTCCTCCGAGCAAATGATCAGATGCACATGGTTGGTCATAATGCACCAGGCATATAATATTAATCCTTTGTTCTCCTGGCAATATTTTAGATTTTCAACGAGTATATCTTTATATAAATTTCGGGTAAAAACGTCTACCCATTCTACTACCGAAAAGGTAATGGAATGAAGTTTTGACTGATCCCGTATTTTATATTTTGTACTCATTTTTCTTTTTCTTCCGCTGGCGCAAGTTTTTGGCTTGGGCTCTTTTTCTCTTCTCTGCCCCTGGCGCAAGTTTGCAACTTGTGCCTTTTCAATAAATTAAGGTTTGCAACCTTTTAACCGCTCTTCTTTTTAACTCCTCTCTAATATTTCAATCATCTCTAAAATTTTAACTCCCTCCTCCTTTGCCGAGTCACAGACTCTAGTACCATTCTTAAGCACAAGTCACAGACTTGCGCTAGGTAGTGGCTTAAAAAACAAAATCCGAAGTTGAGTAAACTTCGGATTTTGTTTTTTTACATTATCTTTTCTCTAAGGTTGCCCTCTTAAAATCTCAACCCAGCCATTGTATATCTCACCGGCTACATCAAGTTTATAGAAATATATTCCATCCGGTACACCCTCAGCGGTCCAGTTATTTTGGTAATCCTTCTTTTTATATACCACAGTACCCCATCTGTTGGTGATCACCAGTTCCGCGCCAAATTCAGGAAGATTTCTTACAAAAAAGAAGTCGTTGTGGCCGTCATTGTTTGGGGTGAACACGTTAGGTATGAAGACGCTTGTGTTGAGTTCTACTCTCGCAACTCGCTCTATTACACAACCAAATTCATCCATTATCTCTACCAGGTATCTACCTGCCGGTATGTCCTTATAGACCATTTCATACTCAAAATTGCTATTCACCCTTACAGTATCATAGTCTGTGATATACGACTGACCCGGAACGGCAGCAGAATCAAGCTCTATGCGGGTCAGGTATGCCGGTTGCCCTCCTGAGAATTTATGTATTTTCATGGTGCCTGTAAACCTGTCGGGCAGTGAACTGGTCGTTTCACCAGCTTCTGCATACAATGCAGTTGGTACAACTAAGCCTTTCGGATGGTTGAACACTATCTCCGTACCCGGACAAGCTGCCTGCTCCTGAAGTAGTCGTAGATTATACTCTTTGTTAAAATTCAGGAACGTCCTGTTCTGTACCAGGAACTGCTGACCGGAATTCAACGTAAAGGTAATTTCGTCCACCATATCTGTGGTAAACTTATCAAATACCCTTAGAGTATACTGCGCAGTGTTGTCACCAGTGATGTTTGTAAGAAGCAGCTCCTTGTTTTGACCACCTGTTATGCATCCAAGTTCATAATCGAATGATACCGCAGTAGGGCCTGCTGCAATGGTAACCTTTCTTCTGTTAGGACAAGTCGCCCCGGTAGATACCACTGTAACATAGTAATCACCTTTGGTCAACTCTGAGAATGTAAAGCTGCCGCTACCGTTAGAGGCCACGTTAAAGAACTCTGTAGGGTCAGTAGCCTGATCTGTACTTATACCCACCTGGAATTGGCCAATAGAGCTTATATTCAGTTCTATTTCTCCATTGGAAGCCGAATTATTGGTACAGTCAGGGTCCTTTACGTTAGTAGTAAAATTAACAAGCCCGGGATATGGTACGATAATATTAAAATCCTTTTCACAACCACCCGCTCCTGCATCAATTACTGTCAACACATGATTATCACCTGCGAGATTCTCAAATGTATTGTTAGTTGGCAATTCATCATGGAATATGCCATCCAAACGAAAATCATAGTTACCACTGCCCCCGGATACAGAAGTAACTCTGATACTACCATCGTTGTTATCACAGCTAGCTTCGGTGGTAGATGCACTCAATTGTATATCATTAAACTGGCTCTGCATTACAACAGTAACTGCTGCATTACATGGATCTGTATTATCTCTTCTAACAGCAATCACCTGTTCGAAGGAAGGTGCAGGACCCACCGGAATACTGATCTGCGAACCAGCCACAAAAGAGTTCCATATTACACCGTCCAGTGACCATTGTAGGTTGTTACCTGTTTCTCCTGGTACATCAAGGTTAAGTACGCCATTTCCACCGAAACATTCCGGACCTACTATGTTGCTGGCGACAGGTGTACCTATCGTTCCTGATTGGTCAACTGTAAAGTTTCCTGGAATAATACATGATGGATCTCCGTACTGAATAGTATAACTATAAACACCAATAGGAAGATTACTAAATACAGAGTCGTTAACTATTGTTCTTGTCACCGGACCATCTATGTTGATAATTACCCCGGTATTGTTTACTGCAGGAACAAAAGGATCTATATTAAAAACCACTTCGCCATCTGAATTCGTACATGTTGCAGGAGTCTGATCCTCTTTAGGGAATGATACTACTACCGTTGCGCATTGGCCGGTGCCTCCACCACCGCCGCATGATGGATCTGATGATGGCAATACATTGACGGTGACCTTGGTATCCATTTCAACCGGACTGCACCCTCCTCTTGTAGCTAAAACGTTAAAAGTTGTACTTGAATTCAAAATTCCCGTTGACAAACCAATAGTCAGTCCATTGCCTGTTACTATTCCTCCTATTGCACTATCATCAGCATCATTACGCAACTGATAATTTACTCCTGATTCGGAATTTTCAATTTGTATTGTTGTTCCACTACCTATACATACCGTGGCATCTACTGCGGTTATTGCAAGAGTGGCATCTATAGACCCTGATACCGTTACTGTTGGTGTTGAAGTCAACTCCACTGGAGCACATACACCACTGCTTGCCAATATGTTAAATGTCGTTGTTGTCGATAAGGATCCGGTAGGTAAGCTGATCGTCCCGCCATTGCCTGCTACTGCTGATCCTACATTGCTATCATCAGCATCGTTGCGTAATTGATAACTCACTCCTGCCTCTGAATTCGCAATCTCTATAGTTGCACTACCGCCTACACACAAGTCAGTGACCGGATCTACTGTTACGGTTAAACCTGGATCAGGATCTGTATCAGTGTCAACAGATACTTTTGTATCCATTTCAATTGAACATGTTCCGTTGCTCGCCAATACGTTAAATACTGTCGAAGAACTTAAGTTACCTGTCGGTAAACTTACCGTACTCACTCCGTCACCAGTTACTACTCCTCCTATAAGGCTGTTATCAGCATCATTACGCAATTGGTAATCAACGCCTGCCTCAGAATTTGAAATCTCTATGGTGGTTCCGCTGCCTTCACATACCGTAGCATCTACTGCGGTTATTGCAAGAGTGGCATCTATAGACCCTGATACCGTTACTGTTGGTGTTGAAGTCAACTCCACTGGAGCACATACACCACTGCTTGCCAATATGTTAAATGTCGTTGTTGTCGATAAGGATCCGGTAGGTAAGCTGATCGTCCCGCCATTACCTGCTACTGCTGATCCTACATTGCTATCATCAGCATCGTTGCGCAATTGATAGCTTACCCCTGTCTCTGAATTCGCAATCTCTATAGTTGCACTACCACCTACACATAAGTCAGTGACCGGATCTACTGTTACGGTTAAACCTGGATCAGGATTGATGTTCACAGTCACTATGGCTCCACCTGAGACAGTTGACGGGCAGCCCGAAGCATCTGTTACTGAAACTAAAGTATATGTTGTGGTAGCTACAGGTGAAACGCTTATAAGAAAGGTGCTTATTGTAACACCATTAACATTAAAATTAGATATACCATCAGTGTATACAACATCCCACGGAGAAGTACCTGTTAAGTCAAACCTTAAATCTGTTGATGAACCTTCGCATATTGCATTGTCTCCTGAAAGTACCCCTGAAACCCCAGGTTCAATTGTGACAGTTATAGAAAAATCCGGACCAAAACAAGTGCCTATGTAAGGTGTAATTGTATAAACTACATCCAAAGGACCACTGGTGGTATTCATAAATATATCGGCAGAGATCAAATTTACATCTGTTGTACCGCTAGCGGTGCTTGCTGTGCCTCCCAAGCCAGGATCTACTACGACACTTACATCATAGCTACTGATG
>NZ_AMZN01000021.1 GCF_000331535.1 Fulvivirga imtechensis AK7
ATCTGACTATCAGCATGTAATGAAAACTTGTCATTGGTAGGCACCTAACAACTTTGAGTTGATTTTGAGGGTAATGACAATACACCATCATTACCATAGCAGAAACTGAGGAAGGCCCTTCGTTCCTCAGGGTGACGTTACGTTCGGGATGACGATGGTGGGGTATTTAATAATTCATTGATTATCAGAATCTAGTAAAACTTGTCATTGGTATGAAAGAGGAAACTTACTAAGAAGTATGGATGAAACGGCTTAGTAAGATGCCTCCAAAGTCGGCATGACAATTCTTTTTATTGAAGCCAGACCTTAGCTAAAGACCCCTGGGTTCTCTGCGGTTAAATTATTCAAAAGGGATTCAATTGTATTCTCATTGTGAAAAACCTTTATATTTAAGTGAAGAGAAATTTTTAAGATGCAGAATAAAAGCAATTCACCCTTTGACTATGACTACATCATCATAGGCAGTGGCTTTGGAGGCTCTGTTAGCGCCTTGCGGTTATCAGAGAAAGGTTACAAAGTGCTGGTCATCGAAAAAGGGAAGTGGTATCAATCCACTGATTTTGCCAAAACCAACTGGAACTTACGAAAATGGCTTTGGATACCGGCATTACGGCTGTTTGGCATCATGAAAATCACGTTCTTCAGGCACATTGTTATCTTGTCGGGTGCCGGAGTAGGAGGTGGGTCGCTGGTTTATGCCAACACTTTGCCAGTTCCTAAGCGTGCATTTTATAAGACAGGCACCTGGGCGAAGCTGGACGACTGGGAAAATAAGCTTAAGCCATACTATGAGCGTGCCTATCACATGTTGGGAGCAGCACAAAACCCAAAGCTATATGATGGTGATCTGGCATTGCAAAAACTGGCAGAAGAAAGAGGCATTACAGATAATTTTGAAGCTACTAAAGTATCCGTTTTTTTCGGAAAACCTGGAGTTGAGGTGGACGATCCTTATTTCGGTGGAAAAGGACCGAAGCGGGTGGGGTGTACGTTCTGCGGAGGCTGTATGACCGGCTGCAGACATAATGCAAAAAACACACTGGATAAGAACTATCTTTTTTTAGCACAGCAGCTAGGGGCGGAAATACTGGCCGAGCAGGAAGTGTATGGTGTGAAACCACTGGATGGTAAGGAGGGCGAGGGGTATGAGGTGCGTTTTAAATCAAGTACAAGATTTTTCAAAAAGAAAAAGCGGCTAACGGCCGGAGGAGTGGTGTTTTCGGGAGGAGTGTTGGGTACGGTCAAGCTGCTGCTAAAGCTGAAGCAAAATGGCTCGTTACCTTTTCTCTCAGACAAGACCGGAGAAGAAATACGCACCAACAACGAAACGCTGATCAGTGTTTCCAGCCTCAAAAAGGATATTGATGTATCAAAGGGAATAGCTATTGGAAGCATCTTACATACCGATGAAAATACGCATCTGGAGATCTGCCGCTACGCCGAAGGGTCAGGCTTCTGGAAGCTGCTGCACTTTCCTATGTCGCAGGGGGTAACGGTTTTCAGGCGACTGGTGAACACTTTCAAGCAGGTGATAAAGCATCCCGTTAGCTACTTTAAGGTTTTCTGGGTCAACAGTTGGTCGAAGCGGACGGTGATATTACTTTTTATGCAAACGCTGGATAGCACCATTAACTTCAGACGTGGGCTGTTCGGGCGGATGGTCTCCACCGTTGGTAACGGAAAGCCTCCTACACCCGACATTCCGGAATCAGCTCAACTGACAAAGGAATACGCGGAAATTGTCGATGGCATGCCTACTACATTTTCTTTGGAAACACTGATGGGTTTACCCTCAACGGCTCACATATTGGGCGGAGCGGTAATGGGAGCAACAAGAGAGGAGGGAGTGATTGACAAAAACAACAGAGTGTTTGGGTATAAAAATATGTTTGTAATTGATGGTTCTATGATTTCCGCGAACCCGGGTGTCAATCCATCGCTGTCTATCACTGCCATAGCAGAACATGCGATGGACCAGGTGCCTGAGAAAAAAGGGAACAAACATACTCGGAAATTCGTGTAGTTATATAAAATTCCCGCTTATGAAGAGATTGTTAATCGCTGTTTTGATACTTCTTTCCACCAGTTTGGTAGCTCAGGAGAAAATGAGTGTCGATACTACGGCTGTACATTCCATCTATGGCATTGTAAAAGAGATGTTAAGAATTATATCAGGAGAAAAAGGAAAAGTGCGGGATTGGGATGCTTTCAGGAACTTGTTTTTGCCCGCCGCAGATTTCACCATCCTCAATCATGATGAGTCGTTTTCGCAACCTGCAGAAACCGCATCTCTGGAAGAGCTAATTGAGCTTATGCAGGATCCTTATTACGATCAGGGGTTTCTGGAGTATGAAATTCACAAAGTAGTGGACGAGTACAATGGTATCGCTCAAGTGTTTCAATCGTACCATGTGAAGGATATTGAGGGTGAAGAGGAACTTGGGATCAATAGCTATCAACTTGTGAATTTTAACAGCAGGTGGTGGATCGTCAACGTTGTCTGGACGGGAGACTCTAATGGTGTTGATGTGCCCTATAAGTATTTAGGTAAATAAATACATGGGGTGTCCGGGAGTAAATCTTAAGCATGATTCCCGGCTTTTTATTATCTTCATTGCTGCTATGCACATCATCGGCTACATTCTATTCATCGTCCATCTTGCTTTGCTGCTTTGGTCAGTTGGTGGATTTCTCGAAATGGTCCTGCCTCAGGTACCCTGGAAGCCCTTTACTAATCCTGATTTTCCGTTATGGGTCCTTGTTATCCACTGGGGGTCCGTGCTTTTAGCTTCGATAGTTTTTATTTACGGCTATATTACCCATTGGAGTAAAACGCCTCAACTGATGGTCATTGCATATGGTATGATGGCACTGGTCTGCGTGCTCGAAACCTTCGGTTATATGACCAGTAAGACCAAATACTTAGCCATGGGAGCTGAGTACGTGACTTATGCGGTCATTCTGCTGATACTTTTTAAGAGTAGCTATTTTGTGAGTTATTTTAAAGGATAATTTCTCGAAGTCTTATTTTTTAATATCATATTTCTCCGTCAGCAGTGCCATAGCCTCTTCTGTTTTTTTCTTTAGTAATATTTCCTGACCGTAGAGTTCCCGGAAAGACCAAGCCGCCATGTTTAATATAGGCTCGGTTTGGCCGGGAATGAAGAGATCTTTGGTAGCAAAAACTTCAACTCTTAATTGATGTACGGTTGCGGTGACGCCTGCCTCATGCAACTGATACAGTGCAGACAACGTACTGGCAACTTCATAATCCAGTAGTATATATGCCTCCGATTGCTGTAGAGTGGGCCAGGCGCTGCTTTTAAGTTGAGGTATGCCGGCAGCGCTTTCTTTCCTGGTTAGCAACTGCATCAGATGGTGTATGGGTTTGTTTTCACCTGATATATTTTTTAGCCCCTTACTCAAACTGTCGGTGTAGCTGAATAAGACGTCCACCAGTTCTTCATGGTAGGGCATTGCTTTCTCCAATTCGGTGAGATTGCCATGAAGCTCGAGATAAACCCCTTCAATAGCCTGTTGTTCCAGTTTTTTAAGCTTGTTGGTCTCGTTTCTGTTGGTAAGCCAAAAGGCAAAATACACACTGCTGAATATAAAAATGAACTGTAGCAGGTGATTGATGATCAGGGTGTTTTTCCAGAATTTAGCCATTGCAGAGCAGTTGAGCGATTAAAATGAAACTGCCCTGAATAAAGTAAATGATATGCGGATTTCAAAATCGCTGTAAATTTTACTGGCTACCTTTCGAATACATTTTCACAGGGCCTCCGTTAGGCGAGGCCCTGCGATTCATAAACTTAAACTTATATTTATACTTCTTCAAGAGCTATTTCCTTTCCTTTCCCTTTGCCATCTGGCACCACCCGGGGATAATCATGATCGGATAGGTCTACTTCACCTTTCACTGACCAGCCCGTTTTCAACCCGATGACAAACCAGCCGAGGGCCAGCACTCCGATAGCAAAAATGGTATCACCAATTACTCGCAGCCAGCGCAAAGTATCCATAGCAGGCTCTTGCATGAATTCTGCCGAGCGGGCATACCACAAACCATACTTCACACTGGCCCACGTCTGGGCCAGTCCGATAGGCAGCACGCTGATCAGCACCATCAGCGCCAGACCGATATTGATAGACCAGAATGCAAATTTGATCGTTCCGTCCTTCCAAACATGCCGGGCCGCAAGTCCTTTTAGCACGAACAGCATAAGGCCGATGCCCAGCATGCCGTACACTCCGAAGAGGGCAGTGTGGCCGTGTACCGGAGTGGTGTTGAGCCCCTGCATATAATAAAGCGCAATCGGAGGGTTGATCAGGAAACCGAATATACCAGCACCGACCAGGTTCCAGAAGGCGACCGCTATGAAGCAGTAGATGGGCCATTTGTATGCCTTTATCCATTTCGTGGCCCTACTAATGGTGAGGTTGTGATAGGCCTCGAAACCGATCAAAACAAGAGGGACAACCTCCAGGGCGCTGAAAGTAGCGCCAAGCGCAAGTACCGCAGTAGGTGTACCACTGAAATACAGGTGGTGAAAAGTGCCTATGATACCCCCAAACAGGAAGATAATGGTAGAGAACAATACTGTTGCGGTGGCCAATTGCACACGAAGCAGGCCCATTCGTACAAAGAGGAAGGCAATAACCACGGTAGCAAATACCTCAAAGAAGCCTTCTACCCACAGATGCACTACCCACCACCGCCAGTATTCAGCTATGGCAAGGTTGGTCTGTCGCCCCCACATGAGACCGGCCCCATAGAAGAGAGCGATGGCAGCCGAGGATATAAGGAACATTCCCAAGAGGTGGCGTCCTTCTTTCTGGGTATGAAAGGCCGGCCAGATACCTCTTACCATCAAAGCCAACCAAATAAAGAGTCCAGCAAACAGGAATATCTGCCAAAACCGGCCTAAGTCTACATATTCGTAACCCTGATGGCCGAACCAGAAGTTGGTTTCGAAGCCCAGCCTTTGCATAATACCGTACCACTGTCCTATCATAGAGCCTGCTACAATTACCAGCAAGGCAATGAACAGCACGTTGACGCCTAATTTCTGATATTTTGGTTCGTGCCCTGAAACTGCAGGAGCGATGAAGAGTCCGGTGGCAAGCCAGGAAGTGGCTATCCAGAAAATACCCAACTGAACGTGCCAGGTTCTGGTGAGTGAATAAGGGAGAAATTCGGCCAGGGGAAAGCCATAAAAAGCCGTTCCCTCTACACCATAGTGAGCTGTGGTGGCCCCCAGTATCACCTGTACCACGATCAGTGCAGTTACGATCCAGAAATATTTAAGGGTTGCCTTCATCGAAGGCGTTGGTTGCAAGCCTAAAAGAGGGTCTTTCTCAGGTAGATTGGCGTGGTCAATTTCATCATCGCGGTTGGCGGCATAGTACCAGGCCAGTAAGCCGATGCCCGCCAGCAGGAGAATAACACTGAAGCCTGTCCACAATATCAACGAGCTGGTGGGTTTATTGCCCACCAGATCTTCAGCGGGCCAATTGTTGGTGTATGTGATGTCTGATCCGGGACGATTAGTTGTACAGGTCCAGGCGGCCCAGAAGAAAAAAGCATTGAGCTTTCGCATGCGCTCCGGATCTTTTACTGTATTGGCGGGTATGGCGTAAGCATCCCGAAGGTCTTCCAGTTCGGCATCGTCAGTAAATAAGGAGGTATAATGATTGCTGATAGCCGAAATGGCGGCTGCTCGCATAGGGAAAATTGTAAGATCACCGGTCGCAGGATCAAAGGTATTTTCTCTTATCTGCTTCTGAAGCCGTGCGGTAAGCATCGCTTGCTGCTCCTCATTAGCCTGGTCGTACGGTCGGTTAAATTCCTGCTGCGACCAGGCATGAAGAATAAATGTGGCTTCCCGGTGCAGCCAGTCTGCCGACCAGTCCGGTGCTACATAAGCGCCATGACCCCAGATGGAGCCTACTTCCTGGCCCCCGATAGACTGCCATACATTTTGACCGTCTTTGATATCCTGCCCCGTAAAAAGCAGTTCTCCATTGGTTGTTACAACCTGTTCGGGAATAGGGGGAGCTTCCCTGTATATCTCTATTCCGTAGTAACCCAGGACTGCAAAAGACAATACCATTACCAGTATAAATCCTATCCATAATTTTTTGTATTTCATAGCGTTGGTTTTTTTGGTGATGAGCAAACCTATGTGTCAAATATTACCTGATTTATGACTTAAGTCATAAAAAAATCAAGATTTGATATGTACTGCTAATTAGTAAGAAAACTCTAAGTGGATTTAAGAAAACGTTCCGCCAAAGGGCGGGACGAAGTCCCAAAAAGCGGAGCGTACTGAGGTACGTGAGCATTTTCGGGGCGAGCGTAACGCAGGCATTGGCGTTTTCTTAGAGACACTAATTTAATTAACATGCAGGAGAAGGTAAGGTTACTGATGATATTCTGTAGAAAAATCATTATTTTGTGTTGAAATATGCTGAGATTTCTTTTTTGTATTTCTTTTGTGATCGTTCTGGGTTGTGCTGACGATGATTCCTTTGAAAATGAACCTTATACTGGTGAATGGAGGCTTGAAGAGATCTTTCTTGATGGTGTTCAACAACCAGAATGGCCATACGCAGTGCTTAACATTGACCAACTTAGTGCTGAGGGAGGGGTATACAACATGCCAAAGACCGTTTATGATTCTATCTGGCCTGAGGAAGGGCACTGGTCGAAGTCTCGTTATAAAAACCACCTGTTAATAGATGGCGATGCTGTAGGAGAGTATGATTCGGAACGCAATGTACTATGGGTCTCAAAGATTATCCCCGGTACCGGAGTGGATGAGTGCACGGATACTATCTGCTTGCCTATTGTAACAGGTGAGTGGTTGTTTGGATTTACGAGGAAGTGAGAAAGTAATTATTTTTTCATTGATTTTTTCACAAAATCTACATAGCATTTACCGCACAATAAGGCGGTATCGACCCCTGAAGCGTTTGGTGTGAACAACCACCAAATAATGGCCCGGCTGTCGAGGAGCTGAGATTTCGACCGAATCGTCTGACACGTATTGAGTGCTTATTTTTCTTCCGAATAGATCCAGAACGGAAACTTCTTTATTACCGGTTTCAATGGCGAAAAGCATGGAAATTCTTTCTCCGCCAAATGCAGGATTTGGAAACATGAGGGTATGGTCGTCTTTATGCGGTTTTTCAACATCGGTAACTAAGCTATTTGTGGTATGATAAACATTTTCATCCCAAACCTGCACCATGAATATTTTGCCATTTTGATCTTCTGCAAAATGCTGAATATTTCGAAAGCCGTAAATATCTAAGCCGAGGCCACTATTCATCATAAGCCAGTTTTGGCTTTTGTCTCCAGAAAAATAAGTAGTGCCTGTATTGATCGTACCCCGGGTAGAGCTATACCAGTCACCATTTTTTGCGAAATGAATGTTACTTAATGTCCTGTCCAGCCACCATGATACGGAATTGAAGACCTTGTAAGGGCTCCAGAAACTGTGATTTCGTATATCATTGATGCTCTTCTTTAGATTTAAACTTACAAATGCATTCACTGCGGTACCGGTGATACTCAGATAAACACTGTCTTCCGGTGACACCGAGAGGCCAAAAGTATTCCCTACCTTTATATTGTCTGGCACCGTGTTTTTCCCGTTAATGGAGATATTTATATGTTCCCATAGCAACCCATTATTTTCGGAGATGAAGAGACCTCCATTTCCGGTTACGTATTCATCTGCCATGCCCAGGTAAAGTCTTCCCTTGCTGTCTATTGCTATTTTTTCACAGCTTTTGTAAATACCTAATCCATTATTGCGGTTAGCCCAGCTTTTGCCACCATCATCAGAGTAAAATACACCGTCTCCCACATAACCAAGGTCAACATCAAGTGCACCTGTGATGGCCAATAGGTGTCCCTGATGATTTTCGATCAACTGAACAACCGGGAAAGGAGATTGAAGAGTCACAGAGTACCAGTTTTTTCCAAGATCTTCGGAAAAGTAGATGGTTCCGGCACCTCCGGCATATACTTTACCTGCTTTACTGGCATATACCGAAAAGATAGCAGGTGCTGTTAAAACGCTTTCAAATGTTTCTCCGTTATCGCAACTGCGGATTATTCCGGTGGTACAACCCACTATCAGGCAGGAGTTACCCGCAAGCGCAATTCCTGTTTTTGGACCTCCGGCATATTCTGGCCTGGCAGTCCAAAACTGCTGGGGCAGAACCCTCGAAATGAAGATCGGGTGCATACAAAGCGCAATTATACAAAGCAGGAACTGATTCCTCTTATTAAAAATTTTATGCATAGTTTTTCGATTTTAGCTTAAGTACCCTATGCTCCTAACGTATCGTCTTCTTTGGATCTTTGGGTAAGCCACTGCTCAGCTTGAGAAAGAGTTTCACAGAGAATGGTTGTGACCTTATTGGTGCTTCGTTTTTTCAACTCCAGAGACGACAATTTTGAAAACAGGTCAGGAGAGATGATGCTGATATTATATCTCAGTCCATACTCATAGTTCATAGGAAAGAAATAGTTGGTGATCCAATCCACTAGCCCTGCCCAGGCTCCTTCTATTTCTTTGGTATCATGAACATGAAACCTGCATTTTCTTCGCGATCCCTCTGTTTTCTGCCATTCCAGCATTCGCAGTGAGGCATCTTTTACTTCAGGCTCAGCGCATGGGCCCACCCATTTCATCAATAGATAATTCTTCTGAGGCTCATAGCTGAGCTTGGCATAGATCTCATCTGAGGCGTTTCTAATAAGGTCAACAACAATCATTCTGATTCAGACTAGCATGATCAAGCTACTTAATTTTTCATTATTTCTGGTAATACAAACTGAATATTATGTTCTACGGCATTATCAAACACCTTTCCCATATCCAGTTTAGAAATATCCGGAATTTTATTCATGTCCGGCCTGTCTGCTTCGTCTTGAATAGGGTCGCCAATCACTCTAAAGTAATCGAGTAACTTGCCAGGGGTCAGCAATACCACCATTTTGCCTGTTGTGCCTCCTACATTTTTAAAGGTATGCAATGCATTAGAGGGTACATGTACCACACTTCCCGGAAGGGCTCTGAACGGACTTTTGGGATCATTTAAAATGAATTCAAACTCTCCTTTTATCACGTAAAACACTTCCTCATCGGGATGCATGTGTGGTGGCGGACCTCCCAGGGGCGGTACATTTTCTTCAAATACAGCGTATTCTCCGTTGGTTTCATGGTTGCTCACCAAAATTTTGATGATGTTGGTTAATACCAACAGTTCTTCGGTTTTTGACTTTGTTTTCATACTTTAAATATTTTTAACAAAGTAATGCCAACCTTTTTTAGGCTTTCTTGATCCAAATCAAGAAACTAAACTGAAAATTTTGCACGGTAACGACTGAGGGTTTCAGGGGTGATATTCAGGTAGCTGGCTACATGTCGTAGCGGTATTCTTTTGAATATCTTTGGGTGTTCTTCCAGTAGATTTTTAAATCGTTCTTCGGGATTTAACCGCAACAATGAAGCTTCACGCTTTTCACTTCGCAGAAACTGCTCCTGAATAATAATGTCAGACAGCCTTTTAATAGTCGTATACTGTTCAATCAAGGCCATTACATCCTCATGTTTGAATATCACCAGCTCACAATTTTCTATCGCAGCTATATTGACTAATGAAGGCGTCTGTGCCATAAAGCTGCCAAAAGAACCAATCACCGAATTTTCAAAAAAAAAGTCATTACACACTTCCTTTTCTTTTGCATTGTAAAAAAGCCGCATGCTTCCTTGCTCTATAAATGCTACAGAAGTAGATATTTCTCCCTCCCTTAGAAAGAAGTCATTTTTCCTGATGGAAGCAATTTTTGCCGTATTCTTTATGGCATCCAACTCTTCGGCGGTTGTATTAAATGCCTTTTGAATATTTAAAAAAATGCGCATCAAGAATATTAAAAGGTAAGGTTAAAGATCTCTCAAAATTGGCCGGTAATTGATGTTTAATCGTAAAAGTACCAGACATGTGCTAAAGATAACAAAAACTTATCTGCACCTGTCGCGTAGTAGATAGAATAAAAAAGCAGATACGGAATAGCTAAAAACCGTATATACTTGTAACTTAAGCTACTTAGTGTCTCTAAGAAAACGTCAATGTCTGCGTTACGTTTGTCCCAAAAATGCTCTCGTACCTTAGTGCGCTCCGTTTTTTGGGACTTCGTCCCGCCCTTTGGCGGTAACGTTTACTTAAAGCCACTTAGAGTTTACTTAAAGCCACTACTTACCCATTAACATGTACAGATATTTGCGTGCTATTGTCGGGACATTAGCCTTGTTATTCCTGGTAGTCATAGGTGGCAATGGGCAAAATGTCAGTAGAGGAACAATTGATCTTCGGAACTACAACTTTCAATATGAGGGACCAGCTTCTCTTACCGGAGATTGGGAGTTTTACTATGGGTCATTATCTGCCCCGGATGATTTTTTAAACAGTGATTCGACATTTTTTCTCGGGGTACCAGGCTCATGGCACAGGCAGGGAGCTTTTCCTGTGCTGGGATTTGCCACCTACAGATGCAGAATATTGCTTCCTCATGAACGAAAAGGTCTTTTGATTTACATACCTACGGTCAATTCTGCAGCCAGGGTGTGGGTAAATGGCGAGGTAAACGCCGAGACTGGCGTGATAGGTACGGATGAAGCATCTTATAAAGCCGCGCTAAGGACGATCTACGCCAATATTCCCGATCAGGTGGGTGAGGTCGAGTTGGTGATCCAGGTGGCAAATTACTCCTATTTCAGTGCCGGTATGGTCAGCACTCCACTATTGGGCATGTCGACTGATCTCATTGAAATGAAAGCCAGGATGAATGGCATCGAAAACTTCTTTGCAGGAAGTCTTATAGCCATGTTCGTATACCAGCTTATTCTTTATTTTTTATACAATCGCGGTAAGCCTAACTTATGGCTCGCGCTGATTTGTCTTGGTGTAGCGCTTCGTAGCATGATCCTGCATGGAGGCTCCTTTCTGCTTCCTAATATGTTTCCGGAAGTTGCCTTTGAAACCTGGGAAAAAATAGAGTTCGGTAGTGTCTATCTTATTACAGCAGTATTCCCCTTGTATATCTATCATTTATTCGAACCCTCTTCGAAAAAGGTTGTCAATGCTTTCGTTTTCGTGGGAGTATTCTTGGCTATTCCTGTATTGTTTACTCCTCAGCATATTTACGGACAATTACTGGAAATATGTCACCTGGCATTGATCCTTACATTTGTCTATGCAATTTATACGGTGACTAAGGCCTGGAGAGCAGGAAATTCCGATGCAAGGATCATCTTTTTTGGGGTGGTGGCTTCTTTTCCATTTATACTATTAGAAATACTGCAAAATTCAGCATTACTGGATCTAAATTTCAATTTTGAATACATGGTAGAGCTGGGTGTTTTGGTATTTCTCTTGTTCCAGGTATATATTCTTGCACGGCATTATGCCAACTCTTACAGAAGCCTGGAGGTGATCAATAAAGAACTTGAAACTGTAATAACCCAGCGTACTTCTGAGTTGGTTGACAGCAATACTGTAAAGGACCGGCTTTTGTCTATTATTTCACATGATGTGAAAAGTCCCCTTAATTCATTGCAGAGCCTGATCTCTCTTTATCATGACAAACACCTTTCAAGAGACGAATTTGACACATATTTAAAAAACGTTGAGAGTGATCTGACAACGACCAGTGGATTGGTTGAAAATGTTCTGTACTGGACTGCAAGCCAAAGAAAGGGAGAGGGGGTTAGCCTGGAGCAGATAAATTTAAAGATACTGGTGGAAGAAAATATTCGGCACCTACAAGCCATAGCCCGTAATAAATCCATATCGATCTTCAATGATGTGAAGGAAGATATACAGCTAACAACGGATCGAGGTATTCTTAATTTTACGCTTAGAAACCTAATTGCCAATGCCATTAAATTTTCCTACCAGGAAGGCCGGATTGAGATCAGGGCTAACAGAGTTTCTACCAGTTGCATTATTTATGTTATCGATCATGGTACGGGGATGACGCAAGTCCAGATGGAGCACTTACTTGATGTGGAGCGTGTGCAGAGTGCAGCGGGTACCAAATCAGAGATAGGAACGGGGTTGGGCCTCAGTCTGTGCCGGGAATTTCTTGAAAAATTGGGAGGGAAGCTTACCGTGGAAAGCCAGAAAGGGGAGGGAAGTACCTTTAAGGTCATTCTTCCGGTAACATAACCACAGTCGAATATGTGATGACTTACCGGAAGAATGTTTTACCTGTTACTTGTACCTGGAAAATATAGGCAGTTCTATTTTTGGAAGCTGAGCGATCTTGCTTTTGGCCTTTGCCCATGTGGAGTAGATACTAAAACCTTTTACTTTGATATTCTTATCAACAGGATAAAGGTACACTATCAATCCCGCAGCCATAGCGAAGAAGAAGGAGGTTAAGCCATGTACCAATATTATTGTAAAATGAAAACTGAGGGCCATGATCAGCAAAGTTCGTTTTTTCTTGTAATCCATAAAAAGTGCGGCAAATAGCACTGCTTCCAGCACCAAAACGCTCCAGGTAATCAGCCGTCCGACAATCGGATCGAGTACTAAGCCGCCAAAGAGTCCATGTATAAAGTCCGGGGCTCCAAAAGGATTGTGATTAAACCAGTAATAGAAAGCAGAGCCATCTTTCCATGCATCTACCTTAAACTTATCAACACAAGCGAAGAAGTACACGATGGCCATCTGCACTTGCGCAATTACAAGGCTTGAGAAAGCAAAGTATTTAAAAAAAAACGGCATTTTATATCTGAAATAATGATTACTTTGCCAATGATTTAACCTTCTGTCTGTTATTGCAACAGGAATTATCAACAGGCTAAGGATCTGTGCTATCTGATCGCCACCTTCTATAACCAGTGCCATGTCAAAATAGCTAATAGCCAACCAGGTATGAAGAAAGCAACTAAGCTGAGGCAGGTAACCTGAAACTACCCACACGAGAATAATACAGGCCAGAATGATGGAAATTGATAGATTTTCGTGCCCCAAGACAACAAAATAATTCCATGAAAGTGTGTCATAGCTGTCACTGAACAGTTCAATAGGAAAATTTCTGGTGTTATCTGTAAAGAGCAATGTAATTAGCAGGCTTATGGCTAATAACGACCGGGCTATTCCGTAGACATTGGTATGTACTTCCTTTATATTAAAAATGTTCATTTTACTGTTTTTTACTCGTTACCTGTACTCGTGCTATTAAATAAGGCCTGTAACTTTCCTGTCCTTTACCTGCCCATGCAAAGGGTATGGGCTCATACCTGTGAAGGATATATTCCCCCTCAGGGAAATATTGAATGGGCTTATCTGCAATGATGGTATCCGCTGTTAGAGGAATATTATCTTTAAAATCTCCTTTTCCCTTGTGCCACATATCAGCCTTGGCATACTCCAACAAAAACACAAGATCTATACCTGCGAACCGTGCATTGCGCGAAAATCCAATCGCATTTGCTGCCGAAGCATTTTTTACTGTTATTAAGGAGACTTCATCAGTACTTTGATCATAGCTGTATGCTTCTGTAATGCCTTCTTTTGGATCTCTTGTGAAGAAGCCCCATCCCTGAGGAAGGAGCGAAGACAACAATTTCTTTGCCGAGTAAGGCATTTGATAATCCGGAGCATTATTGGCTCTCAGCGTGAAGAATATCACCGATAGCCAAATGCTCCAGATTAAAGCAATGCTGATGTTATGCCTTGTCATCATGAGGTAATTTTAGTTTTAGTTGATTACTGCAGCCAATTCAGAAATGAGAGACTTAGCTGTTGCATCATTGGACTCAAAGCGAGGTATTTGATAATTTTGTACCTTTGTGAAGTTGGCAGCCATAGCCACGTTCCATGCGGCAGCTACATTTACCACGTATACCACATTACCTGCTACAACTGCCACAACAAACACAGCCAGGCAGTGACCACGACCGGAAACGGTGTTGGTGCCGGGAAGTTCTATACCATAATCTTCTTTAAATATTTTGGCAAAAGCTTCAGCGTCCTTTGCATTCGTCAGGTCCAGGTTCCTGAATTTCTCTGAATTGACATCAACATTTTTGTCTTTGATCTCCGTCAAAAGCTCGAAGTGTTCTGCGTAGCTGGACCTCTTTCCGGCTGCTTCAAACATGCTTTGAGCATTTTGTAATGCAAGCTCTATTTCATAGAGATTTTCAGATTGCATGCTTCTTTTGAACTCTGCGAGGTATCCTGGGTCTATCACATTTACCTGACGGACAATCTCATCAGAAAATTGAGCATATTCAGCCCATTGATCTTTTGTCATATTTGTGGCGAGCTGTTCGGCCCCCGGTTTTAATACTTCCATTTTGCCGGCCAGGGGTCCTTGCCAGAAAAATAGTCCTCTGAAAATCTCTTCTCCTGAGTATTCAGGTTCCGGTGATACTTCTTCCTCTGTAGAACAACTTGAAGCAACTATCAGCGCACTGAAAAGTACGATACAGAACCATGTAGTTGGTTTATTATGAAATAATTTTGTCATAGTTTTAAATAAATTTAGATTGTGTTGGTTTTTTGATTTAGAAAATGTCCTCAGGATGACCTCCAATCAGCATTCCGTAATTGAAATTCAAGTTAGCGGCAGTGGCAAAAAGGATCAATCGCAGTAAGCCGGTATATTGGGGAACCGCCGGAAACCGTGAGTAAAAAATGATAGTGAATAGACTATGCTAAACTCGAAGTAGGAATAGTTGGGGTTTAACCAAAAAGCCTCCTAAAAAACGACTTCTTTTGTTTTTTTTCGTGTAGCAGGTCCAGAGCAGTGCGCAGGTTGACCAATGAAGCGGAATCCTTAATGATGTATCTTTCAGCGCCAAGTTTTGTTACCTCATCCTGAAGCAGTTCATCATTCAGTGTGGTGTAGTAGATCACAGGTATGGAATTAAAATTTCTTTTGAGTAGCTTCAGGTAATCCAAACCGGTTTTCTGACCATCAGGGAAAAGGTGATCCAGGATGACAGCATATGGTTTTTCTTTAATTCTGGCCATCATTTCTTCAGGATGATTGAAAGTTATTACATTGTAATCGGTAAAATTCTCTTCAAAATGCACCTTCAGCATCTTTTGCTGCACAGGATTATCTTCCACAATAAAAACCAGTTTTTTCATCTACACTATGCTCTATAAGTTCATCTAATTTAAGCACATTAACAATTTGTAATGCCATATGGAGAGCAAAATTTTTATACACTGTTATAGCACCTTTAAAGTATAGTTATCGGGATTACAAAACCCGATTAGTTTCTACGTATTTTTAGGGGATTCCAAATCAAAATTTGGAATGACGGATTGACTTTAGACAGTTTTATCTTTTAATATAACGTGAGTTCGATATAAAATGCTTAAAAAAGGTCAGTCATCCTATCCCGAAGGCTTTAAGGCTTTCGGGAGGAGGATCTTCCTAAGTTGTTGGT
The DNA here is from genome assembly GCF_000331535.1 of Fulvivirga imtechensis AK7. Taxonomy (GTDB): domain Bacteria; phylum Bacteroidota; class Bacteroidia; order Cytophagales; family Cyclobacteriaceae; genus Fulvivirga; species Fulvivirga imtechensis. The sequence goes on from NZ_AMZN01000021.1 coordinate 15,495, forward strand.
AGTATCCTTGAACTTAGTAAGATTCTTCGTGCCCTCCCCAAGGCAAATTAGACAAATTCGGGACAGGCAGAATGACCTTAAAGAGATTTTTAGATCTGTTTTTAGATACGAATACAATTTAATCGGTTTCTATTATATCGAACTCACGTTAATATATATTTAATTCTTATAACTATGCTTTGCCAACACTTAAAACCCCTTGAAGCCGAACTCATCAGTAAAAATATTAAAGAGACCTACAGAGGTCAGGCCTGGAGCGACAACTGTAGGGAATGGGCATACTTCGATTGTGTATTTGTTGACTTAGACAAAACCATCAGCCGTTTGGGTATGGACAAGCAAAAGTTGGAGATTCACTCACATTTTGGTACACATGACGGGCAGGAGCACGGGCTGATATGTAAGGAATGCAATGACGGTATAATGGGGAGACATCCTGAAGCTAATCGTTCAGGTGTTGTCGAATATGTATAGGAATGATTGATTTTACGCTGGTTTTAGTACCAGGGATACGGTGATGTCCATAGCATCCTCTGCTTTGATAAGTCCTCCTAGCTTGCGGGGAGGGGTGAGCTTAAATTCAGAGGCGTAAAACACAAAATCGGCAGAAAGTACCTGCCTTGTTTTATCCAGCTTCATACAAAACTCAATATTTTCGAGCGTTTTGGACTTTCCTACGAGTGATAGTCTGATGTTTCCCTTCATAGTACCGGGCTCTTTTTCCTCCAGACTCAGCACTTCGACAGTTACTTTTGGGTGAGTCTTGGCTTTTAAAGTGGATTGAAAGTCGCGGTTTAGTATGAAATTACCGCATTCAAATGCTTCCACAGGAATAGTGAAGCTATAAGGTGAAATATGCAAAGTGTTAATGTGTAAAGTGTCACCTTTCCCGGCTACCTCATAGTCACAACTGAAGCCACCCAGAGAAGTATTTCCATTGATGGTGATACTTTTTTCCTGAATGATCAGGCAGGGGTCAGCTTTCGGTGATCCCAGTAAGGAGCTTAGAAGAAAAATGACACTTATTGCACTCATCTTTTTCTGGTTTTAAGCCCATGGCCTACCAACTTTCATAATGTCCGTTGGTAGGCGTAGACTATAATTTTAAGGTATTAGAAACTAATGACTGCTTCAACCATGAATCCGTTGAATTCACCACCGGCATATTTAGAACCTATCCATCCTGTGCCTTCATACTTTTGGTTCACATACTCGGCTTTTGCCATTATATTTTTGGTCATAAACCAACCACCACCGATATTTAAACGATTTATTTCTCTTTCTGGTGCCCCTTCTATCATTTCACCGGTCACTACATTGTATCTTCCCCCAACATACAGTTGTTCCATACTACCAAACCTGTAAATAAGTTCACCACCCAGTTGTGTAAATTGGCCATTTCCTTCATCATCACTATTGGAAGCTACCTCATAGACTCCAAAGAACTCTATTCCTTTGTATTTGATGAATGGGTTGACCTGAATAGCAGTTATCTCCTTAAAGCGGGGATTAAACCGGCCTTCAAAATTACTTCCACCGTCAGCTACAGTGTGCATTACATAGTAGTACCTGCTACCTGCACGGTCACCACCATACAGGTATGATCCGGTTGTATTACCTTTATTCATATATACTGATCCGGTCAGTCGCACTCTCAAATCATCAGCGATGTAGTTGTCATAACCCAATTTACCAAAGAAAGAAAGCTTGTTGTCGGAGTTATCGTTCACTACTACACTCTGATTGAGCTTACCATTGGTAATACCCACAACTCCAAGGAAACCATTTTGCTGAACCGTTACTTCAGCAAAAGCTTCAGTTGAAAAAGCATCCATGATATAGTTGCCTACAAAAGGGTTATAAATAGCCCGCGCGTTATCAGTTCTTCTAAAGCGTGTATCACCGTAATTGAATTCATCCATACCAACCCTGATAGTGGTTACATCCATTACACCTTTCAAAAAACCTGGTTTGATAAAATCCAGTTTATCCATTTGAATGTATCCGCCTTTCACCCATGATTCTTCATGGTGTCTTGAAGAAAGATAAGAAGTAAGATGCATCCTTACACCATCATGTAACTGTACATCAAGCACAAGGCTGGCTGTTGGCAGGTTGAGGTTTGAACCTAATTCTACCAATGGGAACAAATTTTCCTGACCGGAAAGTCCATTTTCCTGATCTATGGCCTGGAATTGCATAGCAAATGCGCCACCAACTCTTACCTTCAACCCATCATACTCAACAGTGTCCGTTTTTGAAGTTTCAAATACATTGATTCCATCCTGACCCACAGGTCTGAAGTATTGTAGGGCTCTGCTACTTTGACCGTAAGCGGCCCAGCTTGTGGCAGCAAATAAGACTACCAGGAGCAATTTCATTGACTTTTTCATGATTGTTTTGATTTAAATGTTAAGCTAAAGTTTATGGTTATTTCATCCCCTGTTTTGATAGTTCCGAGCAAAGCTGTAGGGGGGTCAACTTTAAAGTCGGTCATATTAAAGGTTTTACTACCGGTAAACCTGATGGTGTTGCCATTGGGATAGGCTTTGGTCACCACGTCCACAGTTCTGGATTCCCCAGCTATAGTAAGTGTGCCCTCAGCCATAACCTGGTAGTAATCACCTTTTTTCTCTATTGATTTCACATTTTTCAGATTAAACTTTATGTCAGGGTTTTTCCCCGTTTTCAGCGCCTTATACGCGTTGCCGTCCATTCCTGACTTTCCACTTTTAAGCGACTCAGCTTTCATTGTTACGGAGAGTTGCTCTATACTTTGAAGCGCTTTAGCTTCGGCAGTGATAACGGCCTCTCCCTTACCTTCAGAAGAAGTCATTGTCCAGTCATGCAGGGAAGATGTACCGGAAACAGAGAATTCTGCTCCGGGTGATAGTGTATGGTTGGTTTGAGCGCTGAGGCCCCAACTCATTACAACCATCGGGAGCAGCATGAACAGATATTTATTGGTAAGTGCTTTCATGATTTTGGGTTTTTGGTCATCGTTAAATTCTTGAACAAATCTAGAGCCCGTAGCATCGGCAAAGTATGATGTGTGTCAGTTGAATAGGTGTTTGTTGTCACCGGAAAAACTGACGTTTGTTGGTAATTGGATGTTATTGATCGACTATCCGCATAAAACAACCCTCATTAGTGATTAATTTGCTAAAAATCAGCATAAGGTGAGGTTGTTTTTAAAACTAATAACCTTGTAACCCGGGAATAGTTATTTTATTCTACACCATGAAATGACCATACGGCAATGAGAACAGTTGGCATTTTTTAGTTATTAGTATTGAGTCATGAGTCTTGAGTTGGAAGACGAATCTCCATCCCTAAACACGTGCATACCAATCTTCTCCTGGGAGGAGATACAGAGGTGGATTGACACTTAGCGCCTTGCGCTCGGCTCCACGCTCTACCACCTCCGCCAGCGGAGGACAGTGGCGGAAGCAAAGTGCAAACTCATCATCGGATGAGTGTCTGCTCAAAGCAAGTCTCATCCGATGAATGATTTTGAAAGTCCGAAGACCGAAGTCGGAAGAACCTGAATATTAAGTGGTGATGAAGTAATGCAAAACCGGTGAGTTTTTATATACATGCTCTTTCTCCTCCTGGGAGGAGATACAGAGGTGGGTAAGGGAATTTAAAGTCCGACTTCCGATTTTTATCCCGCATCTATTCTAAAATTGGATAAGGATCCGGTAGAAATAAACACCGAAAGTCCATTGAAATGCCTAAAGGATCCGTTGGAAAATAGTTGTGCTAATTCATAAAGATCACCTTTAGATAATACCAACAGGTCAGCCTGGTTTTTCAAAGCATAGTTGCAGAAATCATTTACGGAATCCAGAGGTAACTTTATAAATCCCAGATCTCCATAGTATGTCGATACTTTTTTAACAAACATTTTCTCTGCCGCCACTTTTGATCGTTTAAAAGCAAAAGGGGAAATGAGTGTGGAGCTTTTGACATTCTTAGCTTTATTGGGAAATAACTTAGCGAAAGATAGTATGGAATTATAAGTGGTATCTGTGCCGTCATATTTCAAAACAATACTGTTAAATTCATTGGTATTTACATTCAACAGCAAAAGGGCACAGTCTATACCCTTGAGTTCCTTTATGAGCAAGGGTATGATGTCATAAGCTTTATGCAATTTTTTAATATCAAATACTATGAGATTGAAGAAATAATCTTCCGGGAAAGAAGGTGCTGAATGGCCTGCGTGAATAGTTTCTCTTACATTTTCCACAGCATTGATGAACGTCCGGATATTATGTTTGGCCAACTGAACTATTTGTATCTCTGGCGGATCATTGGCTAATGGTCGATTGGAGCAGATATTCCGTACAAGATTAATAAATGTTTGATCTGGTCTGGGATCGGTATATCCGATGGTGATGTTCAGTTTAGCCATAACTTTCCTGTTTTTCTATACCATCAAAATTAGGCCTATCGGGAAAGTCGTGAAATGATCGTGTACAGATGATGAGGTGATTTTTATCAGGAAAAACATGATGTTTTTTTGATCAGGAAGCCTCAGGTTGCATATCATGCATAGTAATCCGATACTTTGGCAAGCCCTTTTGCATTAACGACCCTAATTTTCTTGCCTTCCAATTTGATATACCCGTCACTCTTGAATTCTGAAAGCAGTCTTATAAGTGTTTCGGTGGCAGTACCGATAATACTGGCCAGATCTTCCCTTGAAAGTGCAATATCGATGCTCTTTGTATGGTCGCGATCTTCTACACCATAGCTTTCTATAAGCATGAGAAGCGTATGGGCCAGGCGCTCCCTGACTGATTTTTGCGAAAGCTCAGTGACCTTCTCTTCCATGATACCCAGCTCATGACATACCTCTTTCATTAGTCTTTGATATAATTTATGATCTTCTTCTAACAGTCGCATAAAGGTATCCTTTGGAATAAAACACACTTTAGCATCTTCCAGTATGGTAGCGGAGGCTGCGTAATGCTCTTCTCCAAGCAGCGCACGATACCCCAGAAAATCACCCGCTTTGGCTAGGCGTATGATCTGCTCTCTGCCATTAGAGGTGGATTTGTAGACCTTTACAGCTCCCTCATAGATACAAAAAAGTCCCATTGGGCGTGTGCCTTCATAAAATAATGTTTGACCCTTTTTGTGAAAAACGCAGTTTTTTTCAGCGCTTAGCCGGCAGAGATTTTCTTCCGATACTTCGCTGAAAAGAGAGCGCTTTCTGCTCTGGCAAAATTCGCACGGCAGGTTTTCAATATTTTTGGTCATGTCGCTTATGTTTATTTATATGTCGAACTACCCATACTGATTGATATTATATACAAACCTATGGGTAAGTTGCAGGAAAAATTATGACCTTCATCATAAAAACTAACTGATTTGGATCATATAGTGGGCAGGATAATGATTATGTTTTGTTTTTGTTTTCTCTCCATTGATCGATTTTTTTGATAATTGGAGTTGCTGATATTCCATGTACAAAAATGGAAATTACTACTATCAGAGCAACAAGCGCCCAAAGATCACGGGCTTGGGAAAACGTTTGCTCATTTAGCGCGTAGGCAAGGTAATAAAGAGATCCAATACCTCGTATCCCAAAAAAACTGATAGCCAATCGTTCACGCCAGGAAGCATGCGTATAGCCAATCATGCCGCATATGCCGGAAACAGGACGGATAATGAAAACAACTAACAATGCACAAACAATGAGGTGCCAGTTGAGAGTTGCCAGAAGGCCACCAGCGATAGCGCTACCCAGGGCAAGCAGGATCACAGCCGTCAGGATGCGCTCACATTTTTCGATCAATACATGCATTGAGTGGTGGTAGCGATGGCTTCGATCATGGTTTCTGATCATTATCGCTGCTATAAACGTTGCTATAAACCCATAACCACCGAAGTATTCAGTAAGGCCATATACCAGCAAAGTAGAAGCCAAAGCGCCCAGGCCGATCATGGCTATTGCAAGATCTGTTTTAGCTGGCATAGCCAGTAATGCACGCCCAAGCACATATCCCAGCCCAAGACCTATTGCAATGGCAACAACTAATTGATATAATACATCGATCAGTAACCAATTTCTTATCCAGTTGTGCGGAGCAGGGCCTGCTATAGCCATGGCAATAGCCATGTTGGTAAACGGAAACGCCAGGCCATCATTGAGCCCGGCCTCTGAAGTAAGCGCAAATCGAACTTCATCTTCTTCCCCTAAGCTGGTTTTATCTTTATCTTTTGTTTCGTTGTTTTCTGAATTTTCTCCCGGTGCCCCTACCTGTACTTCTGATGCCAACACTGGATCCGTTGGGGCGATCACAGCCCCCAAAAGCATTGCTGTTGCAGGGGCAAAGGCCGCTATCCACCAGCCAACTAGTGCGCAAAGGACAATAGTAAGTACCATCGTAATGCCAAGTAAGCGCCAGGTGCTATTCCAGCCTCTCAAGCTTGGAGGACGGTCAATTTGTAGCCCTGCACCCATGAGGGCAATGATCACGCCTAACTCCGTCAGGTGCTCCGTATAGTCTCCCTCGGATAGCGGATCAGGTGGCTTCAGTCCTAGGGGGAGCGCTATGACGGCATATCCTAAGAGTAACAGTACTATAGGCATGGAAAATGGGAAGTCAGCTAATATACGAGGTAGAATAGCAGTGCCCAAAAGAGCAATTCCGATGATGATCAACCATAAACTATAGCTCTCAAACAAGTGTAATGCGTCTTCAATTTCCATATTCCCGAAGTGCTGCTTAAACTAATTTAGCCTATCACCACACTATTGTTAAGTTAAGCATACTTTAGCCATACCAAGCTTGGTTCTTGTTGTTCCATGCTGCCTTAAAAAATACCTACGTCCCGAAAGCTTTAAAGCTTTCGGGATGCTCATATTTTTTGCGTTGCCTGGAACAAAAAATAACTGCAACTTATACGGCACAGTAATAGTACACTTGACTCAATACTAGTTGGAAAACAGGTGCCGGAGTGATTTGTTTAAAGACTTTTATTACTGTTTAGGTTCGCAGTCTATGGAATGTGAAGCAATTATGGAGGCGGATCTTAAGTGCTCTTCCACAAACCAGGGGGAGTGCAAAATACAATAAGACACTAATTATAGATAAAGTTAATGCCGTCATAGGCAAATGGTATTGAAATGTTGAAAATTTGAGTACTCACATCCGTATTTACTCATAAATCAATTTTCAATATTAAACCATAAAGCAATGAAAATAGCAATTATTTTAGGGAGTGTGAGAAAGGAACGTCAGTCGCACCGCCTGGCTTTTTTCCTCGAAAACCAACTTGCAAATCGTGGTATGGATATCAATGTCATTGACATGGCGAATACTCCACTACCAGTTTTTGGGCAAAAAGGAGTTGATGACTCGGCAGTGGAGGAAGTAGGAAAAATACTCCAGGAGAGTGATGCATTGATCATCGTGACCCCTGAATATCACGGGAGCTACTCAGGAGCGCTTAAAAATATGCTCGATTACTATTGGGCAGAATTTAAAAAGAAACCTATTGGAGTAGCTGCTGCTTCTGGAGGGAAGATGGCCGGTATTAATGCCTCTACACAACTGCAGCATGTTATCCTTAGCCTTGGCGCATATGCTCTTCCGCTAAAACTTTTAGTTCCGGAAATCCAAAAGGCATTTAATGACAGCTTTGAGCCGTTAAATGAGACAATAGCACGGTCGGCAAATAAGTTCTTAGATGAGTTTCTATGGTTTACTGAAGCCATAGTGGCCAAGAAAGAATTGACCGAGGTTGTATGACCAAAATCCATTTATTATGACCAATACGAAAATTATTGACGAAAAAAGCCCGATAGGAGCCTGGGTTAGAGAAGCTGATACTGTTTTTACTCATTTGACAAGAAGGACCCGGAACCATGGCAGTTTTAACCGAATAGAATGGCAGCTTTTAAATTTTATCCATGAAAAGGAAAGTGCCCTTGCCACTGAGTCAAAAATGTTATTAAACTTTTTTGACAGTGATGAGGTGACGGATCAGGTGATTATGAGGTTTGTAAAGGACGGCTTAATTATGGAGGATCATGAGCGAATTCGTATCACAGCTAAGGGGAGGAGGGCATATGCCGAGGTAAGTCAAATACAGGAGGAAATTAAAAGAAAGGCGATGGCCGGTGTTTCGGAAAAAGAGTATGCCACTACCATTGCCACCCTTAGGAAGGTGATTGACAACCTGAGAGAATATGCCACTTGATTTCTTTTAATATCATCAGGCTGATCCTGCCTGATGATATTTTTTCTACGTCTTCAGTTTTGTTTTTAATAGTTGAGCGTTTATCGCTACAATAACAGTACTAAGACTCATAAATACTGCACCTATTGCAGGACTAATCACCAGCCCTGATACAAAACCGGTCGCCAGTGGCAGCGATATGGCATTATAACCTGTAGCCCAAATCAGGTTTTGGATCATTTTTTTATAGGTAGCTCTGCCAAAAAGAATGAGACTGGCTATATCTCTGGGATTGCTGTTGACCAGGATAATATCAGCGGTTTCGGCAGCTACATCTGTCCCGGAGCCAACGGCAATGCCAACATTGGCCTGGGCAAGGGCGGGGGCGTCATTAACGCCATCACCTGTCATCGCAACAAAATGTCCTTCCTTTTGGAGTTTTTTAATCACATCTACCTTTTCATGGGGCATAACCTCACTATAGTAGCCGTCCAGTTGCAATTTTTCACTTACTGATTTAGCTGTTTTTTCGTTGTCACCAGTGGCCATATACAGTTTTATTCCTTTAGCACGTAACATGTCGATCGCTTTCGGGCTTTCCTCTCTAATTTTGTCAGCCAGAGCGATAAAACCAGCGAGTTTTTCTTCCCGGATTAGAAATACTATGGTTTCTGCAGCATCAGAAGTGGTATTAGCTGGTATTTCAATTTTGTTTTCGCGCAAATATCCCGGGCTTACTACCAGCCACTGCACACCAGAAATACTACCCCTGATCCCCTTGGCAGTTAAAGATTTGAAATCTGTAACCTTTTTTAGCTCCAGTTTTTGCCCTTTTGCCTTTTTTACAATGCCCTGTGCTATGGGGTGCTCTGATTGTTGTTCCAACGAAGCAGCTACTGTCAATAATTCTTCACCGGTTATATCAGGGAGTAAGCTTTCATACCTGGAAACACCGAATTTACCTTCCGTTAGCGTTCCGGTTTTATCGAACACGAGAGCAGTTATTTTACGTGCGTTTTCAAAGGCAGTTCGGTTTCGGATCAGTAACCCTTTTCTGGCAGAGACTGCAGTGGATATGGCAACCACAAGGGGGATGGCTAGTCCCAGTGCATGGGGACACGAAATGACCATTACTGTTACCATTCGTTCCAGGGCGTAGTCAAAAGGTTTGCCCATAGCTAGCCATATGACCAATGTGGCTGTTCCGGCACCAATAGCGATAAATGTCAGCCAACGCGCTGCAACATTGGCCAGGTTTTGCGTCTTGGATTTTGCTTTTTGCGCTTCTTCCACCAGGGTGATAACTTTATTAAGGTAGCTTTCTTTTCCTGTCTTGGCTACCCTTACCTTCAATGATTGATTCCCGTTGACTGAACCTCCTATTACCTGGTCGCCTTTTGTCTTTTTTACGGGTTTGCTTTCCCCGGTGAGCATACTTTCATCCAGGTAACTTTCACCTTCTATTACTATTCCATCGGCAGGTATTTTTTCATTAGCTTTGATGAGAATGATGTCATTGGGCTTCAGTTGCTCGACCTTCACATCCATCACATGGTCACCATGTACCACGTGTGCTTCGGCAGGCATCATCTGTACCAGCAGCTCCAGTGCTCGTGAGGCACCCATTACGGACTTCATCTCTACCCAATGCCCCAACAGCATGATCACAATCAGTGTCGCCAACTCCCAATAAAAGTCCATCCCCTCAAGCCCGAATACTACAGCGGAACTGTAAACATAGGCGACAGCAATAGCTACACCGATAAGAGTCATCATACCGGGATTTTTCTCCTTCACCTCATCTTTTAATCCCACGAGAAATGGCCAGCCGCCATAGAAAAAGATAATAGTGGATAGTAAAAATAGAATATATTGACTGCCAGTAAATTGAATGGTAAATCCCAACCAGTGCTGTATCATTTCTGAAAGTGCCAGCACCGGCAACGTCAGCAGCAGCGATATCCAAAACCGCTTTTTAAAGTCTTCGATCATGTGTGCATGGTGACCGTGGTGGCCGTGGTGGCTACTCTGTCTATCAGCGTGTTTGTCGTGTACATGTGCATCATGACCGTGTAGGGTAGTTTCGGCTAACTGATCCTTTACCTCATGCTCTTTGGTTATGGCGTCTTGGTTCAATTGGCTATTCCCATGTGTTGTATGAGTATGCGCCTTATGCTTGGAGTGGTCCATAGTAGTTGTTTTTAATTAGTGTCTCTAAGAAAACGCCAATGTCCGCGTTACGCTCGTTCCAAAAATGCTCTTCCCGACAACTGTAACAACTGTACGGGACTACCGCTTTTTGGAACTTCGCAAGCCTTGACCTTAACGTTTTCTTAAAGCCACTTAGATTTTTCTTACAAACACTAATTAAAGAGGCGGATCCCTTGATGCCTCCATCTAATACAAATTAACGAACTTTAACAGGGGGGCGTTTTATAGAATTTTCTGATTCTGTTATATGAATTACTGATCTCCATCCTAATGGCTGACTGCTGGTTTTTTTCACCTTCATCATGTCTACTACCAGACCTGCAAGGTGAAATCCTTGCACCGTATCCCTCACTGCCAATGCTATTAAGAATGATTTTTTATGGTGAGTTTTAATGGGATCGACTTAAAATGTTGCGCCATCTGTTTAAGAGATATAATCTGCCATTAAAAACCCTCAACAATTTTTGGAGCAACAGGTCGCCTGTCATACAACAACTGCTGAACCTCCCGCGTTTTCAGGAAGCAGCAAAATGTGTCTTCTGTTGTCATCGCGCTGTTAATGAAGCGCCCGTTCCTGATCGAATTATAACCTACATAATCGCCATCTGTGGCATGCAAAGCACCTGGATCTTCATTTTCTTGATCAGTGATTGCCACCGCTCCCTTGTAGATACAAAAAATACCTTCAAAAGTATCCCCTCTTTTAAATAGGTAACTCCCTTTGTTGAAATATAAAAAATCGCGGTGACTAAATTGTTCATCAGCAAGATGTAAAAACGGAAACTCATTTTTTGGAAGACAAAGCGGGCGATTGATACACACTAAGCACAAGCTGTTTTTGACATTGCTTATTCTCATAGCGGATGTTAGTTGAGGAAAGACAAAATACTACCAGAAAAGCAAATGAAAAATGACTTTTGTCAGTTGCTGCTCAAAAAAAATTAGTGATCGCCTGTAACCTTCTTCTTCCTAAACCTGTCTAATGCTCAAATTCAGTCTAAACTCAGAATATAAAATAACAACACCATGCTCAGAAACTACATTAAAGTAGCCATAAGAAATATCCTGAAGCACAGGGTATTTTCTTTTATCAATATTTTTGGACTTGCCGTGGGCATGTCTGTTTGTATGCTCATTATTATGCTGGTGGCAAACCAAATGATGAATGATCGACATAACCCTGGTCGTGAGCGTATTTATCGTGTCAACTCACTGCCTTATTACAATGGAAACCAGCAACAAAGAGGTAATGAAAATGCTACCACTTCTCTACCCATTTGCGATGAGTTACTCAACAACTACACCGGGGTGGAAAAGGCGGTGCGGTTGGTTAGAGGCTTCGGCAATAATTGGATTTCCCTGGAGCCTGGTAATGATATTAACATTCCTGTGAGTGGTTATTATGCAGATCCTGAGGTGCTGGACATGTTTGCACTGGAATTGCAATATGGAGATCCTGCTACTGCTCTTGTAGAACCTTATTCGGTGGTGCTGACCAGGAAAACTGCCGCAAAGCTGTTTAAAGAAGAGAATCCGGTAGGGGAATCGCTAAAAGTTGGGGATTTGGGTACTTACAAAGTGACTGGTGTGATAAAGGAAACAGACGATAAGTCGCATATAGTGGTAGAGGCTTATGCAAGTATGTCTACCATGAAAAGTCTACAGGCTGCGGGTGTGCTCGGCAACCAGAGTAATGACTGGTATAACTTTTATACCGGATGGGTCTACATTATGTTGGAAGAAGGAAAGAAGGCCGCTGATATTGAACCTCACCTTGCGAAGATCCATGATGAGCATTTTGCGGAGCTGCCTACACCTGAAACTACCGCTGCGACCTACAGGCTACAGCCACTGATGTCTATCACCCCCGGGCCGTTGGTAAATAATCCTATTGGCCCATTCATGCCCTGGATTATCATTTATTTCTTATCTGGCCTGGCGGCTATTATTTTGATTACCTCCTGCTTCAATTTCACCAACCTTTCCATCGCTCGTTCGATGAGCCGGGCGAGAGAGATTGGCGTGAGAAAAGTGACAGGAGCAAAGAAAATACAAATATTTAATCAGTTTATCAGCGAGTCGGTGATCATTTCGCTTTTTGCGCTGGTGCTGGCTTCGCTATTGTTGGTACTGCTCAAACCCTTTCTGCTGGAGCTGGCTTTTGCGAAAGTGATGCATTGGAACATGACCGCCAATGCTTTTGTGTATGCTGTATTCTTTGCATTTGCCGTAGTGGTAGGTATTATGGCCGGTTTGTTCCCTGCCACAGTGCTTTCGGGCTTTCAGCCGATAAAAGTGTTGAAGAACCTGAATAACACCAGGCTGATGTCAAAAATTGGTATGAGAAAGGCGCTTTTGATCGTGCAATTTTCTTTTTCACTGATATTTATCCTCACCGTTATTGTAATATACAACCAGCTCAACCTTTTCCTTCACAGCGACTATGGCTTTAACCCCTCAAATAAGATTGTCTTTCAGAAGGGGGACACCCCCCATGAAGCACTGAAAGCTGAGCTTTTAAGCCAAAATAACATCAACAATGTTGCTCTGGCTTCACATATTCCATCTGCAGGGGTAGTTTATAGTGAAGGTTTTAAAAAGACTCTGGAAGAAGAAAACTGGGCTGAGGTTAGATATTTTGCTGTAGACGAAGACTACCTTGATAATATGGAGATACCTTTGTTGGCCGGAAAGTTCTTTAGTGCAGAAGCGGGAGAATCCAATGAAAATACTATTGTGATCAACGAAGAAGCAGTGAAGACTTTCAACTTCGCATCTAATGCCGAAGCATTGGGACAGGTGATCATCTACCAGCGTGATTCCACCGAAAAGCAGATTATTGGAGTAGTTAAAAATTATATTCACGAAATGGCTGTTGAAAGACTGGAACCGCTGGCACTGATGTATAACCCCGATGAATTCACTCTTTTTCAGGTGAGCTATAGCGGAGATTTTGCGCAGGCCTCAGAGACCATCGAAAAATCATGGGCAGCCGTTAATCCCGGTTTGAAAGTAGAGATCCGGGACTTCGAGGAAAAGATGGGGGAACTATATGAGATCCTCTTTGGCACATTGGTAAAAGTGATTGGTTTCATAGCCACTTTGGCGGTGATCATCTCGTGTCTGGGATTGTTGGGAATGGCTACATATACGATAGAAACACGTAAAAAGGAAATATCACTGAGAAAAGTGCTGGGCAGCTCAAATGGCACTCTCGTCTACATTCTTTCCAAAGGATACCTGTCCATATTGCTGATCGCTATGCTTATTGCTGTACCGGCGGCCTACCTTCTAAACACAATGTGGCTGGAAAATTTCAGCCTCCATGTTTCGGTGGATCCACTTACCATAACGATCGGTGTATTGATATTGCTACTGTTTGGAGTGATCACCATAGGTTCCCAGACCCTCCAGGCCATCTTTATCAATCCTGTGGATAATTTGAAAGATGAGTAGTTGAGATATTGATCAGGAGTAGGAGGTTTTACCTTTTGCTCCTGATTGAGGTGTTGCTAAAAATAATCTCCTTTACCATCTTTAGATTAAGATTATGCGCTATGAAAACATACTTCTTAGAATCAATATCTATTCTATAGGTGTTACCGGGTCATTGACTTTTGCTTATTTGCTCTATATCTGTAAATGGCGCTTTACGTTGGAAAAAGACATTTCCATAAATAACTGTTTTTTTATAGATATCAATCTTGAAATGGATCATTCTATTTAGCAAACCAAATATGAACCATATGAACATAACCGAAGTTAGAAATATGATAATGTAGAGTGGTATTTCATCCTCGATTTTGCTAAGGGTCGGCAAGATGTAAGCAAATGAAGCTAATGCACAAATAAATATCAATAAAACAAAATAGTATACGTATTTAGAGCTTATTATCAAATCTTTCATTTATTAGTTTTGTGTTTTAACGGCCAGTATGAACTAATATTGAGCAATCTCGTTAGAAATAAATACTTCCCCTCACCTTGGTCTGTCACTCATAGACTAACACATGCAGATCAGATCAGCCACAATTTATCAAAACCGTTCCAGCTTTTGCTCATCTTTTACCATCCATTCAGTACTGTCCCCGGGATATCTCCGCCATACTCGCTATTGACGTCCCTTTTCTGTGACTCTGAAGTACTGCCAGGTGATTAATTTGGATCTTTAATAATCACATGAAGGACAGCTTTATTGAAGTTCGTATTAGCATTTCTTTACCATTTTAGCACAAACTATGCGAGTAGTGGTCTCGAGCCATGGCTGATAGTTCACAGATCATTGAGAGGTTTTTTGAGAGTGATGCGGTTGATTATTAAAGTTTTAGATAATTCCTACACCTGTCAGATAAACAATAACTCTTCAAATGTATTATTATCCTTAAGCTTTTACTTTGCTTAAAGTGAAAAATTTTTTTCGAGGAAATGTTTCAATTGATCTTAGGAGGGATGATTAATGTTCAAACCACAAATCTAAAGTATGGAATTGGCTTTGAGTAATACGCTATGTGCATTTTTCCGTTATAACAATGGAAATAAATCGCACCGTTTTTACTTCTTAATAATTTTCGGACTGTTTCTATGCGTCAGCAAGATCAGGGCTCAGGATATGGCGTCATTATCGCCTTCAGAATTGAAGAAGCTTAGCATTGAAGAGCTAATGGCTATTGAGGTGACTTCAGTATCCAAACATCCCGAGAAACTTACAGAGGTTGCTTCTGCTATACAGGTGATCAGAAATAAAGACATCCACCGTTCCACTGCTACCAGTTTGCCTGAGGCATTGAGATTAGCCCCTAATTTACATGTAGCGCAACTCAACTCTTACGCATGGGTCATTAGTTCCAGGGGATTTAACACGCTCTACGCCAATAAACTATTAGTTATGATTGATGGTCGTACTGTATATACACCATTGTTTGCAGGAGTGTTCTGGGATGCTCAGAATGTGTTATTGGAAGATGTAGAGCGAATTGAAGTAGTTAGTGGCCCTGGAGGCACACTATGGGGGGCAAATGCTGTCAATGGGGTAATTAATGTATTGACTAAATCGGCCGGGGAAACACAGGGTCTGTATGCCTCCGGTTCTGTTGGATCAATGCTGAGAAACAATCAGGAGGTTAGATATGGCGGGCAGATAGGAGATAACTTTTGCTATCGTGTATATGGAAAGCATTTTGACCTTAATCATACTGTACAGGCCGATGATCAGGATGTTGCTGATAAGTGGGGCCTTTACCAAGGTGGTTTTCGAATTGATTGGGAGCTTTCAAAGACCGATAATTTAACATTTCAGGGCGATTATTACATTGGCGATGAAAAAACGGTACCAAGACAAACAGATTTTGACGGTCAAAATGTACTGGGTAGGTGGACTCACATTTTTTCAGATCGGTCACAATTGGTTGCACAAGCTTATTTTGATCGGACATGGAGACGAATGCCCACCATAAGTTTTGCGCTTGCAACCTATGATATTGATATTCAGCATCATTTTTCCGTTGGTGAAAGGCATCGGGTAATGGTAGGTGTGGGCTACAGACTGATGCAGGATGACACTCAAAATTACACCACTGCCGCAGGAATATTGCCCAACGAAAGAGATATGCACCTGTTCAATGGTTTTGTTCAGGACGAAATATCGATAGTCCCCGAGACCTTTAAAATAACGGTAGGCTCAAAATTATCACATAATATTTTTACTGATTTTGAGGTTCAGCCAAGCGTTCGTATTACCTGGACCCCTGACAAAGATCATACAGTGTGGGGGGCCGTGTCGCGGGCTGTTCGTACCCCGAGCCGAATCGATGTGGATTATTATATTCCCACCAATCCTGCGCCAGGAGCTCCACAAGTGGCAGGTGGGCCGAATTTCAACTCGGAAAAAGTCATTGCTTATGAATTGGGATATCGGGTTCGCCCGGCACAAGCCGTTTCTCTATCACTGGCGACCTTTTACAATGTTTACGATGACATCTATAGCGTAGAAGCGCTGCCGGGTACCTTAACTTATCAGATACAAAATGGTTCAGAAGCACAATCAGAAGGGGTTGAGCTTTCGGGAAACTATCAGGCCGCGTCATGGTGGAGGTTAAGAGGCGGGTACACTTACCTGAAGATGGATATTAGAAACAAACCTGGTCATGACTTCGATCCTACTATACTTGCCAATGATGCAGAACATAGATTTTTAGTGCAATCTATCATTGATCTGCCGTGGAACCTGAATTTCGACCTGACTGCCCGGTATACTGATAAATTACCACGAGTAGTCCCCGATTATTTTACATTCGATGCACGTCTGGCCTGGTCGGGCGAGAATGTGGAGCTTTCCATTGCAGGGCAGAATCTTTGGGAGGATAAGCATCAGGAATTTGGACTTATTGAAATACCAAGAAATATTTATGGTACCTTAAAGTGTCGATTTTGAAGACGATAGCGCCTAAACCAAAATACTTTTTGTTGGCGGCTTGTATGCTCCTGATATCCGCACAGATCAGTCCGTCAAACGAGTACAAGGTTAAGGCCGTTTTCCTTTTTAATTTTGTGCAGTTTGTAGAATGGCCTTCAAAGGCATTTGCAGAAAAGGATTCGCCTTTAGTTATCGGTATTTTAGGAGAGAACCCTTTTGGTACCTATTTGCATGAAACGGTTTATCATGAAAAGCTGACAGGTCATCCTTTGGTAGTGAAGCAATATGAAAATGTTAAAGAGGTAAGTAACTGTCAGATTTTATTTGTGAACCCGGATAATATCGGAGAATTGGGCTCCATCGCGGAAGAATTAAAACAGCAGCATGTATTGATTGTAGGAGAGGCAACCGAGGCCTTTATGAAGCGTGGTGGTATGATAGGATTTTTTCTGCAAGATGGTAGAATACGTATGAAGATCAATTTGGAGTCGATCAAGGAAGCTGATTTAAAGGTCAGCTCAAAATTACTTCGAGTAG
This sequence comes from Fulvivirga imtechensis AK7, assembly GCF_000331535.1. Classification (GTDB taxonomy): domain Bacteria; phylum Bacteroidota; class Bacteroidia; order Cytophagales; family Cyclobacteriaceae; genus Fulvivirga; species Fulvivirga imtechensis. Next base: position 32,851 of record NZ_AMZN01000021.1, read on the forward strand.
CAGATATGTATAATAATAAGCAATAAACATGGCAATGGCATGGAGAGACATACCGATCCAGCGTAAGCTTATGAGAGCTATCTTGCTTACCAGTGGATCAGTACTGCTTTTAACTTGCTCAGCATACTTTGCCTACGAGTACTTCACTTTTCGACAAACTACGGTTCGACAGCTTTCCGTTCTCGGTGAAATAATTGCCACCAATAGCACTGCGGCACTGGCATTTGATAGTCGTGATGATGCATATGAAATACTTGCCTCCCTTAAGGCGCAGCCACATATAGTAGCAGCAAGTATTTATGATAAGAATGGTGATCTTTTTACGCACTATCCTCGCGACCTTACTCAGTCAGCTTTTCCCTTAGCAGTAAAAAAGGCAGGCTATCACTTTAAAGATTCTTATCTCGTAGGTGTGGAGCCAATAGTGCAACTAGACAACCAGTTGGGCACATTGTATCTTAAGTCTGATCTTGGGGCGATGTATTCGCGACTTAAACTATATGGTAGTATAGTGCTCCTCGTTATAGCTGTTTCTGTGCTACTGGCCTATGTGCTTTCCAAAAGGATGCAACAAGCCATTACAAGGCCGATTTTGTCTCTGGCCAATACAGCTAAGGCCATTTCGGAAAGACAGGACTATACCGTTCGTGCGAATAAGCTAGGCAATGACGAACTTGGCTTGCTCACAGATGCATTCAACCATATGCTTACCGAAATTCTGGAACGCAATCAGAAGATACAAGCATTTAACCAGGAGCTGGAGCAAAAAATTGCTGATAGAACGAGCCAACTGGAGGATGTCAACAAAGAACTCGAGTCCTTTTCCTACTCGGTATCACATGATTTAAGGGCTCCGTTAAGATCAATTGATGGATACTCAAGGATATTAATAGAAGATTATTATGAAAAACTGGATGATGAAGGCCAGCGGGTGCTGAACATTATCATTAAAAATGCCTTAAAAATGGGAAGACTGATTGATGATCTGCTCGCCTTTTCAAGAGTTGGAAAACAGGAGCTTTCCAAGGTCATGCTCGATATGGAAGCACTGACGCAGATCGTTGTTCATGAACTTGAGGCTTCACAACAAAACAAAGAATTATGTATTGCTATCCATCCGATGCCGAAAGTAGAAGGAGATAGCGCAATGATGAGGCAGGTATTGACGAACCTCATCTCCAATGCCATAAAATATTCAATGAAAAAGGAAAATCCCGTAATAGAAATTGGCTGTCAGGCACAAAATGAATATTATGTATACTATGTAAAAGATAATGGGGCAGGCTTTGATATGCGCTATTACGACAAACTGTTCGGGGTTTTTCAACGCCTGCATAGTGAAAGTGAATTTGAAGGAACTGGAGTGGGACTGGCACTGGTGCATCGGGTGATCAGCAAGCATGGAGGTGAAGTATGGGCTGAAGGAAAAGTTGACGAAGGAGCTACATTTTACTTTTCTCTGCCCGTCTCAGACTCAGATGCGAATAAAAATCACAAAGAATGAAGAATATGCATGATGTTGACATACTCCTGGTTGAAGATAATATGGAAGATGCGGAGCTGGTGGTCCGCGAACTCAAAAAGAATAATCTCGGAAATAACCTGATACACCTTATGGATGGAGCTCAGGCGCTGGACTTTATTTTTGGGAAAGGAAAGTATTCCGAAAGGAAAGTCCATGATAAGCCCAAGGTAATTTTACTTGACCTGAAGATGCCTAAAGTAGATGGCCTTGAGGTGTTGCAAGCGATCCGATCAGACGAACGCACCAGGCTTATTCCAGTGGTTATCATGACATCTTCCAGGGAACAAAAGGATATTGTAGAAAGCTATAACCTCGGTGTAAATGCCTATGTGGTAAAGCCGGTTGGCTTTGATAACTTTTCCAAAGCTGTTGCCGAACTGGGAATGTTCTGGATTTTGGTAAATCAGCCGCCAGTATAGCCTTATTATAATAAGTGTTTGTATGAAAACTCTAAGCGGCTTTAAGAAAACGTAACGCAGACATTGACGTTTTCTTAGAGACACTATTAATTAAGTAGTTGCCTGTACCCTCATTTGCCCACAGGTAACTCCCAATAGTGTCAACATGAGTATTGAATCGTATTGATTTGAATTGATGTGCGGTATAAAAAAATCGCTTAAAAATTAATTTTAAGCGATTTTAGTGTTATTTGACTCTCGTCTTGCGGTCTGGACGGGACTCGAATGCTGACGAGGAGTCAGCATG
>NZ_AMZN01000022.1 GCF_000331535.1 Fulvivirga imtechensis AK7
AACAAAAAAAGTCAAGGCTGTGAGTAAATGGCTAAATTTCAATGCCTGCGATGACAAATCACAAACTCACCCCGTGAAAAACGGGGCTCAAACAGTGTGATTTATAAAGGGTACGTGTGGCATTGAAATTCTTAACGCTATTTTCTCAAGGGCCGGGTAACTGTCATTATCCATAAAATCAACTGAAAGTTGTTGGCCTCCTCAGAATAACCTTAACTAGAGATTTTTGCCCGGTTCTCTGAAGCTAGTCGAAACCAGAAGTAGCGGGCAGATTAACTCAGTCTTTATCTGCCTTAAGTCCGGCTATTACCTTATCCAGCTCTTTAAGCTGCTTTTCAGGGGTAAACTCATCTGCTAAGCCACGGGCGTTTTGTTGTGCTTTCCGCAGTACCCCCGGATCTGCCAGATAAGGTTCTATCTTATTAAAAAAGGATCGTGGCTGCCCGGGAGGGTAACTGAAACCACATTTGTGCTGCTCGATGAGGGATTTGACCCATCCTCCGAAGTTAATGATGATAAGCTTTCCGGCAGCCAGGCCATCAAATAGTTTATTGGGACTACCGGAAGATAGAACAGGCACATGTTTAAAAGAGACAAAAATGGCATCCGCAATATTCATCAACTCGTTTACACCCAGCTTGTCCATAAAGGAGTAAAACGAAATATTTTTTAATGCGCGTACTTCAGCTTCCTGGCGGACTGCATCCCAACGAGCACCCTCTCCGGCTACAATAAAGTGTAAGTGATGTTCCTTATCCAATGCAGCGATATCTAACAGGTATTCCAGGTGATTGGCAAGGCCGACTGTGCCGGCATAAACAATGACAAAGCGGTTTTGAACACCAAACTTCTCTTGCAGACCGGAATTTTTTTGTTCAAGAGAAAAAAGGCGGGTATCTGCCATATTGGTGATCACTGCGACTTCACGACCGGGTATTTTCTTTTCTATGGCCCGTTTGATATCAGGAGACAATGCTATCAATGCGCTGGCGTTTTCATAACTTATTTTTTCAAGCTTGTATGCCAGCTTTTTGAGGAGCTTGTTCCTGAGCACACCAAGAGCGATGGGTGCATCCGGCCAAAGGTCGCCCACCTCAAAAACGTAGGGAATGCCCCGCCTTTTTTTTGCATACAAGGCAATTAGCCCTGTGGTCAGCGGAGTGGTGATCACATAGTTGAGGTCAGGCCTTGGGAGCTTGTTGAACAGTGAAAGGGACATTCTCACAAACCTGTAAAAAGCATGTATACGGCTTAGAAAGCTGAGATGGTTAGTATAATATACCGGCAGGTAGTGAACATGGAAGCCTTTGATCTGCTTTTTCCTGTAGTGCTTCTCATTATAAGCGGTGATCACTTCCACTTCATGACCTCTTGCTGCAAGCCACTCAGCTATATAAAATGATCTTATGGCTCCACCCTCCTCAGGAGTTTTGAAATACTGATGAATAATAAAGATCCTCATAAGCCGCTAGAGATAGTTCTTCTCAAAATAACGGCAGAAGGAGGTGATTTTACAATCTTCGCATTTTGGTTTTCTGGCTAAACACACATAGCGACCATGAAGGATCAACCAGTGATGGGCTTTGGCGACATGCTGCTCGGGAATATTCTGTAAAAGCTGCTTTTCAACCTCAAGAGGAGTCTTTGCGTTTTGGTTGACCAGTCCGAGACGCTTTGATACTCTGAACACATGTGTGTCGACTGCCAAAGTGGGTTGATCATAGACAACAGAGGCTATAACATTGGCTGTTTTGCGGCCTACCCCCGGAAGCTTCTGAAGTTCCTTTACATCAGAGGGCACTTCTGAACCAAAATCTTCCACCAGCATTTTTGCCATGCCAATGAGGTGCCTGGTTTTGTTATTGGGATACGATACCGACCTGATATAAGGGAATACCTCATCAAAATGTGCTGCGGCCAGGTGCTGCGGTGTGGGAAAATCTCTGAAAAGAGCAGGAGTAACCTGGTTGATGCGCTTGTCGGTACATTGAGCGCTCAAGATCACCGCTATAAGTAATTCAAACGAATTGCCATAGTTGAGTTCAGTCTCCGCCTCCGGCTGATGAGCCGTAAAATATTCTATAAATTTCTGAAATCTTTCTTTTCTCTGCATTCCTTATTTTCTGGAAAGCAAATTTAAAGATTTTGAATAATTTAGAATGTTTTGCGTCACCTTATCAGAAGGTGTTTTCATACTTTCATCCAGTTGCGTTTTCACGGCAACGATTTCTTTGTACAGGTCCTGAAGTTCTGAGTCACAGATAATCGCTTGCATGATTTCTTCATGCTCACTGCCGGACGTTTCTTCGTAAACATACCTGATTACATCATCTTGGGTAAATGTTTTGATCATAGGCAATATTGTATTGTTTCATTTTCTTCCTCAGATTAATGAGGGCATATCGCATTCTTCCCAAAGCAGTATTAATGCTTACTCCTGTACTTTCGGCTATTTCCTGAAAGCTCATATCCATGTAATGCCTCATTATTAATACCTCTTTCTGGGCTTCAGGTAACTCCTGTATAAGGTCCCTTAGCTTAGAATGGGTATCTTGTTTTATCTGAAAGGACTCAACAGAATCCTCAGCAAATTCCAATGTGTTAAAAACTTTACTTCCATCTTCAAGAACCACAGTCGGATATCGCTTATCCTTTCTGAAATAATCAATAGACAGGTTGTGCGCTATCCTGGTAATCCAGGGTAAGAACTTACCTTCTTCGTTGTATCTGCCTCCTTTGATCGTGTTAATCGCCTTTACAAAAGTCTCCTGTAAGAGATCTTCTGCCACATAATTATCCTTTACGATAAGGTAGATGGTTGTGTAAATACGTGCTTTGTGACGGTTTAGCAACTGTTCAAAAGCCTCTTCGTTACCTTTTATGTAAAGTGATACCAACTTACTATCACTGATCTTGTACTTCTCCATTAAGTTATTACAATTTAGTTAACGTAGAGGTCTATATCATATTGTTGCTCGGGGGTTAAAAGTTGGTGTTATTTTTTCACAGAACTCAAATGTATAAAATTACTCAAATAACATGCAAAATTTTTCTGCAATAATTTTTTATACTGTGGAAATCCCTCATCAACTGTTAATTTTTTGAAAATCAATAAATTTTTCAGAATAATATTTTAGGTGATGTCAAATCTTTTATTACTTTTCCAGTCTGATTTGAAACAGAAAAAAACAAAGAGTGTTAACATACTCAGGATGGAAAAGAAAAGAGTAATTAAAAGTTTAGACAACCTGGATCCTGCTTTGAAAAATCAACTGAAGAAGAAGTATCCGGATGGTTTTGAGAGTAATCTGATGCGATTGACCAATGCTAAAAATGAGCCATTCTTCGTTGTTCCATTGGAAACAGAAGATACCATGTACCTGGTCAAGATCGCAGTTACCAGAAACAGTGAGGGTGAATACGATCTGGATGTGGATGATAATGAGAGCGTGGATGATGATGAAGACATTGATGTAGGGGATGATTACGATCCTGATTTTGAAGGGTAGTAATTATCTTCAGAACATTCTAAATCTCTCATTTGTGTAGTATCTTTGCAGGTCCATATGCAAGATACTACCACCAACCCTGAAAAAATTCTCGATACTCTTGACCCTAAGGAGCACATCATCATTAAGCGGGCCCGGGTCAATAATCTAAAAAATTTAAGCGTTGCCATACCCAGAAACAAGCTGGTAGTGATCACCGGTTTGTCAGGCTCCGGAAAATCTTCTTTAGCTTTCGATACCCTTTTTGCCGAGGGGCAGCGCATGTATGTTGAAAGCCTCAGCTCATATGCCCGCCAGTTTTTAGGCCGGATGGAAAAGCCGGAGGTAGACTACATACGTGGTGTCTCTCCGGCCATAGCTATTGAGCAAAAGGTAAATACAAGAAACCCCCGGTCAACGGTCGGTACTACTACCGAAATATATGACTACCTGAAATTGCTTTATGCCAGGATTGGTGTTACATACTCGCCCATTAGCGGGCAAAGGGTGTCAAAGAACTCTGTTTCTGATGTTGTAAAATATATCAATAGTCATGAGCAAGGCGTCAAAGTAATGGTATCCTGTCCGCTTAAGCTGCATAAGGAACGCTCTATGGAGCAAGAGCTTAACATTCTGTTGAGCAAGGGCTACACCAGGGTGTTAAACAATGGCGAGGTTGCCTTCATTGAAGATCTGTTGGAGAACCTGGCGCAGTTGGGTAAAAAGCCGGAGTTGGAGATCCTGATAGACCGCGCTGTGATCAACCCTGATGATGAAGATACGCAATTCCGCCTGGCGGACTCCGTGCAGACAGCATACTTTGAAGGTATAGGCGACTGCTACGTTTACATTGTTGATAAAGGCAAAAAAGAGTTTTCAGACCGCTTCGAGGCAGATGGCATGCGTTTTCATGAGCCTAATGTTAATTTTTTCAGCTTCAACAACCCTTATGGCGCCTGCAGAACATGCGAGGGCTTTGGAAAGGTACTGGGCATTGATCCCGACCTGGTGATCCCCGATAAAAGCTTGTCGGTCTACGAAGGTGCAGTGGCTCCCTGGCGAAGCGAAACGATGAAAAAGTGGGTTGAGCCTTTGCTAAAGAACGGAATACGTTTCGACTTTCCGATCCATCGGCCATACAATGAGCTTACGGAGCAGGAAAAGGAACTGCTGTGGACGGGCAATGATTACTTCAAAGGACTGCATAAGTTCTTTAAGCATTTGGAATCCAAAACTCATAAGATACAATATAGAGTACTGCTGTCCAGATATAGGGGCCGCACTACCTGCCCTGACTGCCGGGGTACCCGCCTGCGTAAGGATGCTTCTTATGTGAAGATCAATGAAAGATCCATAACAGACCTTGTGCTGATGCCGATCACTCGGGTAATAGAATTTTTTGACGGACTGAAACTTTCCGAGCACGACCAGGCTATTGCGAGAAGGCTGCTGAAGGAGATTAATAACCGGCTTTCTTACATCGACCGAGTCGGGTTAGGATACCTCACCCTTAACAGGATGACTGCCACCCTGTCCGGGGGTGAGTTTCAGCGCATCAAGCTGGCGACCTCCCTTGGCAGTGCATTGGTGGGTTCGATGTATATACTTGACGAGCCGAGCATCGGCCTGCATCCGCGAGATACCAAAAAGCTTGTCGGGGTGCTTAAATCTCTAAGGGATATGGGTAACACCGTGATAGTGGTGGAGCACGAGGAAGAAGTGATGCGGGCGGCCGACCAGATCATCGACATAGGACCGGATGCCGGTATTTATGGAGGAAAGTTAGTTTTCCAGGGCAACCTGTCGGACCTGAACGGTTCGGATTCTTATACGGCAAAATATCTTTTGGGTAAAGAGCAAATATATGTTCCTACTCAGAGGAGATCGTGGAAAGATTATATCAAAATATCAGGGGCGATAGAAAACAACCTCAAAAATATTGAGGTAAAATTCCCACTTGAGGCGCTTACGGTCATTACCGGGGTGAGTGGCTCCGGTAAATCTACGCTGGTGAAGAAGATCCTTTACCCCGCGGTGGGGAAAATACTGGGCACAGTATCAGAGGCTACGGGGAAGTTTGATAAGATGGAAGGCGACTATGAAAAGATCACACAAATCGAATTTGTTGATCAAAACCCTATCGGCAAGTCGTCCAGGTCGAACCCGGTTACTTATGTAAAAGCCTATGATGCTATCCGGCAGCTTTTTTCAGACCAGCCATTAGCCAGGCAAAGGGGCTACAAGCCTTCACACTTCTCCTTCAATGTAGAAGGTGGCCGCTGCGAGACGTGTCAGGGTGAAGGTGTGGTAAAGATAGAAATGCAGTTTATGGCCGATATTTTCCTGACATGTGAAAGTTGTAAAGGCAAACGGTTTAAGCAGGAGATATTGGATATCGAATACGAAGGCAAAAATATAGCCGATGTGCTGGCGCTCACGGTTGAGGAAAGCCTTGAATTTTTTGCAGATAAAAACCCTATCCTCAACAAGCTACAGCCGCTGTTCGATGTGGGGTTGGGTTATATCGGTCTTGGTCAGTCGTCCAATTCCCTCAGTGGTGGCGAGGCGCAGCGGGTAAAGCTGGCGTCTTTCCTGGGAAAGAACTCTCGTGACAGCAGAGATCACATCCTGTTCATTTTCGATGAACCGACAACAGGCTTGCATTTTCACGACATCACCAAACTGCTGTACTCCATACAAGCACTGGTAGACCAGGGACACAGCGTCATTATCATAGAGCATAACATGGAAGTGATCAAATCCGCTGACTGGATCATTGACCTGGGCCCGGAAGGTGGTGAGGGTGGTGGAAAGGTCTGCTTTGCCGGTGTACCAGAGGACATGGCGAAGTTGAAGGACAATTATACCGCTGAATTTTTGAGGGAGAAGTTGTAAGGGTAAAAGTCTATGCGTGTCGCGTGTGCTTTCCCTCAAGGAGGATGCGTTTGCAACGTGTCTACTGATATATGAGTTCAACAATCCTGCCGGTAGGTTTGCTGATTTTAAGTAGGGCTTTGAGTGCAATTCGCGCTCGAAAGGGCGTAATAAAGATTTTAACAAGCTCCCATGTGAGAACAATCATTATGATAGTTTAATATGGTAGTTGGGATTGGGAATAAAGGGCTCAGCTATTACCCCTTGTGAATCAACTTTCCAACATCCTACTATATATTCTGGCGGGACTTCTTCCTTATCAGTATATGCTTCATCAATGACATAAACATATCCATTGGGATATTTAATTGCTTCTTCTTGAGCTTCTTTGGTTGGGGTTTTATATTGGCTCATCTTTTTTCTGTTTTATATTGGCTTTATAAGCTTCTAGGCAATCCTCAAAAATTGGATAGAGGATTTGTATTTGCCTTTCAATGTTCTTGCTTGAAGCTTTAAAATACTCTTTTCGGGTCAACTTTTTTTGGACTTCCTTTATGGAGCACTCGCAGTATTCTTTCGTTAAATCGGGATAATCTTCAGTCATTTTTCCAGCATTTTTCAAACATTTTTGAACAAGCACCTTAAAATCTCCTCTTTTCCAGTTCTTCTTTTTTTTATCCTCTGATAAGTTGGAATATAAGCTATAACCGGAAATTATTACTATACTGATGATTATCCAATGTTTATTCTTCATAACTGGGATTTACCTTTGTTGTCCATTTTTTGATACTCATGATGCGTTCCGGCAAATGCCTTTCAGGTTTTTATTAGCTTTGGATGCACCAAACTATTAATTTTAAGGTTTGATGCCAACATATTGAAAAAGATGTTTGGAGTTAAAAAGCACCTTAAAAAGGTATGATTATAGCATATATATGGTTTGGAAGTTTTGGTCTGGTAAAATAAAATGTCCGATTACTGATGATGACCGGGAGTGGCTTGAGGGCTGCTTGCTATGGTATGAGCAGGAGTTGGGGAGAGACTTTATCCTTCACAGAAGAACCTTCACCAGAACTACTGGTTTCTCCTGATCATACTCAAAGCCGGACTTTATCCTTCACAGAAGAACCTTCACCCCCACCAAAGTGGATTTTAACTGGCATTTTAAAGGAGGAGAAGATGATGCTCATCATGTTTTAAGACAGGTGTGTCAGGTGATGGGTGTAGATGCTAACAGGTTACATCTTGTCTTTTATTCAGAGCCTGGACAAATAGAATTTTCAGAAGGCTTAATTAGTCAGCAAGGTCACTATTTATCCACAGCGGGAAAGTATGTAGAGTTTGAGAATGGCCTTATCGAAATTATGATTGAAGAGAAACAACTAAAAAATCCGACATCACTAATAGCAACCATTGCTCATGAACTGATGCACGTCAGGCTTTTAGGTGACCGAATGATTGAAGAAAATGATGAATATTTAACAGATTTAGGGGCATTGGTATATGGTTTTGGTGTTTTTGTTGCTAATGCAGCCGTAGTAAAAATGAATACATGGTCAGGAATAAGTCACACAGGCTGGCAAGTATCCGGTGGTGCCGGTTATCTTCATTACAAAGTTCAGGCATTTGCATTAGCTCTTTTGGCAAATTATAAAGGAGAACAAGAGCCCGAATGGATAGACTTTCTGGAGGAAGATGTAAAGAAGACTTATAGGCAAAGTAGAAAATATATCGAGGTTAATTTTGAATCTATACGGTTTAAATAGATTTCTTCCCAAACCTACTGAGGGCGGAAGCTAATTCCTGTACACGGAGAGGCACGCGTTGCGCTTCGCTAAACGCGCGCCAGCGAAGTTGTTGGAAATGGAGTCGCAGGGCATACGTTACAAACGCGCCCGAATGAGAAAAGCCTATCCTTTTCCTCGGAGTCGGGAATATTTCAAGGTACCAATCTCATCCCAAAATAAATTTATAAACACATTGAAATAGAGAAACTTTCAAACCAATCTCCTGTTAAAAAATCATGCAGACCATATTTATTGTGCTATGTGGCGTGTTGGTTGTTTCTTGTAATGGCATAAAAGATGCGCTGAAAAAAGATACTCCTTACGAAGAATATAAGGAACTTCTGTTACGCACGAAGTTGCATGAAACCGCTATGGGAAAACAGTGGTTGGAGGCTGGAAATAAAGCTTTGAATGATTCAGTATTTATAGAATTACCACATGCAGAATCCGGTTTTTTTAAAGCAGACAATCCCGCTGCTCATGCGTACCGCTTCGAGGTAATGGCAGGGCAGCAATTGGAGGTGGAAATTTACCCTACTCTTCAGGAAAAAGGCAAACTTTTTATTGACCTTTTCCAGTGGGAAAAGGACAAATGGGCTTATGTAGCGCATGCCGACACCACATATTCCCTGTCGGTAGAGTTCAAGGACAAGGCCCAATGCGTGTTGAGAATACAACCGGAACTGCTGACCAATGCCTACTATGTGATCAATCTTAAGATCTACCCGCAGTTGATCAATCCCGTTTTGGGGGCTTCCGACCTGTCGATAGGCAGCTTCTATGGAGCTCCTCGTGATGGAGGAAGAAGAAAACATGAGGGGATCGATATATTTGCTAATCGCGGTACCCCGGTAATCGCTCCAACCGGGGGCAGGATCTCAAGAGTGGGAGTATCTCGTCTCGGAGGCAATGTGGTATGGCTGAGGGATACAAAACGAGGACTATTATTTTATTTTGCCCATCTCGAAGAGCAACTTGTAAATGTTGCCGAACAGGTAAGTGCCGGTGATACCATCGGGTTGGTGGGCAATAGTGGCAATGCGCAATATACCACACCACATCTGCATTTTGGCGTATACAATCGCGGAGCGCTTGACCCGCTGGGCTTTGTGCAGCAAATAGACAATTCATTGCCCGATCTGAAGGCAGACCCCGCTGTTTTGGGGTATCCCTATCGCGTAACGAGGAGAAGTATCAACCTCAGAGCCGGCCCCGGCATTAAATATTATATCAAAGCACAGCTAAGTGCGGGATCCTTCCTTTCGGTCGTTGGGGAAACTGACAAGTGGTACCGTGTGCAGCGCCCGGATGGCAGAGCAGGGTATGTTCATCGTATGCTTATAGAAAAAATATCTTCAGGCACACCAAAAAAAATTCACACCAATATCGCTGTTTTAGCGCAACCAAAGCAGAAAAGTCCACCTATCGCAAACGTTTCCGCCCCAAATGAGGTGGAGGTATTAGCTGATTATGAAAATTTTCAGTTTATTCGAACTGAAAATGGCCTGTTGGGATGGATAAGCGCGCAAACTTTGAGGTAATTACCTCACTTTGAAAGCGATACGATTCGAAAACAAAAATCAGAAATAAATAAACTTAAACCTCCATGTCCGATTTACTAAGTATTGTAAAAGAGAGAAACCCTGGTGAGCCGGAGTTTCATCAAGCAGCAGAAGAAATAATCGATTCGATTAAACCGGTGTTAGACAAAAACCCTAAATACAGAAAGTATAAAATATTGGAAAGGATGCTGGAACCGGAGCGGCTGATCTCCTTTCGGGTAACCTGGATGGACGACAAGGGTGAGATACAGGTCAATAAGGGTTATCGCGTACAAATGAATAGCGCCATCGGACCTTATAAAGGGGGACTAAGGTTTCACCCATCGGTATACCCTGGCATACTGAAGTTTCTCGCTTTTGAGCAGGTGTTTAAAAATGCACTGACCGGCATTCCTATGGGTGGGGGTAAAGGCGGTTCGGATTTTGACCCGAAAGGGAAGTCTGAAAACGAGGTAATGCGTTTTTGTCAAAGTTTTTTTACTGAGATGACAAAGCATGTCGGGCATAGAACAGACGTGCCTGCTGGCGATATAGGCGTTGGCGGCCGTGAGATCGGCTATATGTTCGGTACTTACAAAAAACTGCAAAATGAATTTACAGGTGTACTTACCGGAAAAGGCGTTGGCTGGGGAGGTAGCCTGATGCGCACAGAAGCTACCGGATATGGGCTGGTTTATTTTGCGGAAAACATGCTGCATAGAAGAAATGACAGCATGAAAGGAAAGGTTTGCCTGGTATCGGGTTCTGGAAATGTGGCGCAGCATGCTATAGAAAAGATCCTTCACATGGGCGGCAGGCCGATTACCGCGTCTGACTCCTCAGGGTTTATTTATGATGAAGAAGGTATTACTCCTGAAAAATTAGAGTTTATAAAAGACCTCAAGAACAACAGACGAGGCCGTATCCATGAATATGCTGATAAGTACAAGTCGGCCAGGTTTACAGAGGTACAGCAGCCCGCGGCCTTTGACCCGATGTGGGATATCAAAGCGGATTGTGCTTTCCCTTGTGCCACACAAAACGAGATCAATGGCAAGGATGCCGAAAATCTGGTGAAAAACGGGATTAAACTGATTGGTGAGGGCGCCAATATGCCGCTAACCATTGAAGCTATCAATACTGTTATTGATAATGGCGTAATGTATTCACCGGGAAAGGCCTCCAATGCAGGCGGTGTGGCTACTTCCGGAATAGAAATGATGCAGAATTACCTGGGGTCTTACTGGTCGGCAGAAGAGGTAGATAAGAGATTGCAACATATTATGAAGGAGATACATGATACTTGTCTTATTGCTGCAAGGCAGTATGGCTTTGAAGGAAATTATATGGTTGGCGCCAATATAGCAGGCTTCACTAAAGTAGCAGACGCTATGATAGCGCAAGGAATTATCTAATTGGTTGACCGAATAATTCAGTCAATGAAGCCCCAAGAACATTCTTCGGGGCTTTTTGTTTGATTAAATTACTATTCTTTTACTACATTAGAGGAAAAACCTCAAGTGGCGAATTTGTGAAAAGGCTCTTTCTTTATAAGTTATTGACGTGTCTGTTGTTTTTTACAACGCTATTAAAAGCACAGGATGGTGATTTTTTTCTCACGCATTATACTCCTGGTGAAGGTTCGGCCGACAACGTCAATTTCGATATTGTTCAGAACCATCGTGGTATTATTTACATTGCCAACCGAAGAGGCATTTTAACCTTTGACGGCAGAGATTGGGACTTTACCAAAACACCTTCGGCTATCTTCTCCCTTGCTATAGATGATGATAATACGCTTTTTGCAGGAGGACGAAGCGGTTTTGGGAAAATAAGCAGAGACTCACGATTTAACCTGAAATACATATCGTTATCTGATACTGAACATGATGTCAGTGATATTTTCAATATTCTCATTCACGATAAAAAGCTGTATGCGATCAATCGTAATCATATTTTTATCTATAATATCAACAACGGCTCTATTTCTAAGATCACGCCCAGGTATAGTGGAGAGATCCTTAACCTGGTGCGCTTTGTCAATGATGTGTACGTAGTTACCGCCAATAGTGGCTTACAGCTCATTGAAGGAACCAAGCTAATGAGCCCCAGGCACGAGGCGATCAGGGACCTGGACCCGCTGTTCATATCAAAAGGCCCCAAAGATAGCAGCTATCTCATAGGTACTAATAATAACGAACTTTACTTGTTTGCAGAAAATAAGCTCTCCCCGTTAACCATTAATAGTGGCAGGGAGTATATTACTGAAAGCGGCTTACAAAACGGAATTTGGTTCAGCGATACACTGGCTGCGCTTTCTACCTTAAAAGGGGGGGTGGTTTTTATTAACCCTTTACAGGGAAAAATTGAGGAGATCATCAACTACCAGACCGGGTTGCCGGATAATGAGATCTTTGCTATCGCAATAGATAGGAACTTTGGTGTTTGGGCGGCCCATTCTGCAGGCCTTACCCGTATATCTCCTACATTTCCTTTCAGAAACTTTAACCGGTACCCTGGATTAGAGGGTAAAATGCTTTCCGCAAAGAATCATCAAGGCAAGCTTTACGTAGGTACGAGCCTGGGAGCCTACTACCTGGAGGAGGTGCGTGACTATAATGAAATAGTAAAATACATAAGGATAGAACAACCCGTGAAAAATGAGCCCTCTGCACAAGAAGAGCAGGTGGAGGAAGCCGAACCGGAAAAGGAACGCGGAGGGGGTATTTTTGCATTTTTAAAACGAGGGAAAAGAAAGGAAGACAAAAAGAATGATGTATCGGATGTAGGGAATGCCGAGCAGGTAGAGAATCCTGCTCCTACTCGCACAGTTTACAAAACGGAAATTGAAAGAGAGCTGCAATCTATTAAATATACTTATAAGAAGGTGGAGGGGATTGACTCTAAAACCTTTCAGTTTGTATCAGTGGGCTCCAGGCTTTTCTGTGGGGGGCTGGATGGGCTCTTTGAAATAAATGGAGGATCATCCAGGGCGATCACACGCCTGCCGGTAAGGTATTTCTATATCTCTAAAAATCAAAAAAAGATCTTTGTGAGTACGTATACTGATGAACTCAAGGTATTTGACTATACGCGGGAATTTAAAGAGATAGACATCTTTGGAGATTATAAAGACTATGTGCAATATATTTTTGAGGATGAGCAGCAACGCATATGGTTTTGTAGTATCAATGATTTGTATTGGGTAAAGCTCCGCGACTCGGAAATAGTGGAGATGGATGAATACCAAATGGAAAATCCATACTATTATGAAACCTATGGCATTTCCAGGAATGACAGCATATTATTCATTAACGAATCGGGGCTATACGCCATTGATGAAGAGGCGAAGAAACTGGTGGCTTTGAAAAATAAAGCCATTATAGACAGGTATCTGCCAGATAACAATGGCCGCATTTGGATCCACGCTGATCAACGGTGGGCTACATTGGTGCCGCATGAGATATCAAGCAAGCTGGACCTTCTCAGCCTTTTCAAGAATATCAACTACATATCCTCCGATGATAACGACCAGGACTATTGGGTGATTACCGACAGCAACGACCTGTACCGACTGTCGCTAACCGCTACCAACATGCTGTCCAATAGCTACGCCCTTTATTTGAAAGATATTAGGATACAGTCAGAGGTTATTCCCCCGGCGCCCAAATTAAGATTTGAGCAACAAAACAGTAACCTGATCTTTGAATTTGTACAACCTGAGTATTCGGGGGTATTGGATATCCAGTATCAATATAAGCTGGATGGCCTGAATGATACGTGGTCGGAATGGTCGTCAAGCTATAATGTTATCAACTTTCCGTATTTGCCTGAAGGAGAGTATACATTGTTAGTGAAATCAAAAAATGCTCTGGGAAAGATCAGTGAAGCCAGCCCTGTTGTTTTTGAGGTTATCCCTCCTTACTGGAAGCGGCCATGGTTTTATGCCCTGGAGTTCTCCAGTTTGGCGCTGCTGCTATTTATTTCGGTAAAATTGAAGAAACTGGGATACAAATACCGGCTGTTGAGCCGGCTATTGGCACTGCTAACACTGATCATCATTATCGAATTTATTCAGACACTGGCAGAGGGGAATTTTAGTACCATGAGCTCCCCTGTGCTTGACTTCATTGTACAGGTGCTGGTGGCTTTTATTATACTGCCTGTAGAGGGTACTATAAGAAAATATATCCTTAAAGAAAAAGAAGTAGATTTACGGGACTTTATCAGGATAAGAGAAAAACCTATTAATCCCAAAATAAATGAATAGACAGATACTATATTTCGCTCTTGTGGCATTTCTTTTCTTCGCCTGTGACCCTTCACAGCAGAAAGAAGAGCCGCAGTCGGGTGAAGAAAATCCGGCTGCCGAGGGTTTTGATCAACATGGTTCGGATGAAAAAGCCATAGCCATTGCTAATACAGTGATGAAAGCTATGGGCGGCAGGAAGGCATATGACAACATGAGGTTTATTGCCTGGAATTTTTTCGGAGCCCGCGACCTGGTATGGGACAAGCATACCGGGCGTGTGAGGATAGACGTGCCTGTTCGGAAGACCACTTACCTGGTTAATATACACACCCTGGAAGGAAGGGTAATTAAAGACAGCGCAGAGATCACCCATCCTGATTCATTGAAAGCTTACCTGGATCAAGCTAAGAGTATTTGGATTAACGATTCTTATTGGCTGGTGATGCCCTTTAAGCTAAAAGATACTGGAGTAACACTGAAATACGCTCGTGAGGATACTACAAAAGCAGGCACCCCTGCTGACGTTTTGACCCTTACCTTTGAAAATGTAGGAGACACCCCAAACAACAAATATGAAGTATATGTTGATAAGTCTGATAACCTGGTGAAGCAGTGGGCCTACTATCAGGAGGCAGGCCAGCAAGCGCCATCAGCGATATGGCCATGGGATAACTACAAAGAATACGAGGGGGTGCTACTTTCGGCTGACAGGTCAGATGGCAAAGGCCCAAGGAATGTCAGAGTTTATCGAGAGCTTCCTGACGAGGTATTCTCTTCTTTTGATACCCCTCAGCTTCACTGATATTTCATCTTTTGCCTACGGTAAAAGACAGTCAAAAAAACTTCTATATTCTCATGGATATTGAATTGATCAGAAATAATACTCCGGGGGTTAACTCGGTAACACATTTTAATAATGCCGGGGCTTCGCTGGTGAGCCAGCAGGTGCTGGAAACCCAGCTCGGTTATCTGCAACAAGAGGCCCACCTGGGAGGCTACGAAACAGCCGCGCTGTTTCACGACCAGCAAGAAGACTTTTACCGGCAGGTAGCAAAGCTGATCAATGCGTCTCCTGAAGAAATAGCCTACACCGAAAGCGCTACTGTTTCGTGGCAGCGGGCATTTTTTTCTATACCGTTTAAAAAAGGGGACACTATTTTAACAGCAAAGGCTGAATATGCCAGTAATTATATCTCATTTCTGTATCTGAAGGAAGAAAAGGGGGTCAACATCAGGATCATACCTTCCAATAAACCCGGAGAGATCGATCTGGGCGAACTTGAGAGGAGTATTGATGATAGCGTCCGGCTGATCTCGCTTACACATATGCCCACTAATGGAGGACTGGTGAACCCTGCTGAGGAAGTTGGCGCTATTGCGAAGAAGCATGGAATACTATTCTTACTTGATGCCTGTCAGTCGGTAGGGCAGTATCCGGTAGATGTTAACAGGATCGGGTGCCATTTTTTATCAGCAACAGGTCGCAAGTTTTTAAGAGGCCCACGTGGTACAGGGTTTTTATATGTAAAAAGGGAACTATTAAAGCACTTAAGGCCTATCAACGTTGATCTTCACTCCGCCAGTTGGACCGAAATCGAGAGCTATTCGTTGCGGGATGATGCCAGAATGTTCGAAACCTGGGAATCGAACATAGCAGCCAAACTGGGGCTTGCTGAGGCGGTGAAGCAAGCCAATACTCTCGGTGTGGACCTGATATGGGAAAGGGTTACATTTCTGGCAAATGACCTCAGAGAAAAGCTAATGAGTTTGCACGGGGTTGAAATACGGGATTTGGGTAAAATTAAGAGTGGAATTGTTACCTTTACTACCTTTACCCCTGCTCATGCGGTAAAGGAAGCGCTAAAAAAGCGAGGTTTTAATACCACCGTTGCGGTAATGGGGAGCACTTTACTGGATATGTCTGACAGGAATTTGGCAGAAGTGGTTAGGGCCTCGGTTCACTATTATAATACGGAGGAAGAAATAGACAAATTCATAATTGCACTAAAGGATATTTTAGAAACCAGTTCATGAGATTCATTTTTACGGCATTGTTGTTGGTCTTTTTGCATGTTAATTCCTTCGTATCAGGACAGGGAAAACCCTCGTGGTCATATGGTATAAATCCGTATTATGGTGGTGTGCTGAGGTATAAAGAGGATATGCCCAAGCTTGACATGACCGGCCTGCATGGCATTGAGCTTTATACAGTAAAAATGACCAACGGCAAGCATCGCTGGGAGAAGTTGTACAATTATCCACATATTGGATTTGCCGCGTCTTATTTTAACTATGGTGTACCTGATGAGCTGGGAGAGGTTTACTCACTGGCCAGCTACATGGATGTGACCGCCAATAACAGGAAAAAATTTCAATGGCGATTGAATATTGGTACCGGTTTCGTTTATTCTACCAAACGCTTTGATGCCCAGACCAACCCTGATAATAAGGCCATCAGCAGCAGGATAAGTTATGTGCTGAGAGGGACGATCCATCATGAGATACAGTTAAGCGAACAATACTATTTCAACCTTAATTTGGCCTTCAGGCATTACTCCAACGGAAAGCTGAATATCCCTAACAATGGCATGAATTTCCCGGTTGTAGGGGTTGGATTGCGATATGTCCCCAACCCGCAAAAAATTGACTTCAAAAAAGACACCACAAGTGCCTTTAACAAGAAGCTACTAATAAATTTGATGGGTGGCACGGCCTGGAGAGAAGTGCTTAGAGAGGATTACAAACAGAAAGCATATAGTGCAAGTCTTTATTTAAGCAAGCAAATCACCAGGTACAATACACTGCTACTTGGGGTGGATGGGTTCCTTTATGATAAGGAATCAGTACGCAAAGCCACACAGGTATACAATACTCAAAATACTGCCGTTCCTGAAGATCAGTTGGTTGATGATGATGGAAAGCAAATGGCTGTTACCATTGGTACGGAGCTTCTTTTTGGAAAACTATCCGTAATACTGCAGGGCGGAGCCTATGTGTATAAGCCACAGATCTATTATGAAGCGACCTGGTATCAGCGATACGGCTTCAAGTATCAGGTCACTCCTTATCTTTTTCCACAGGTGACCCTCAAATCGCACAGTCGCACGGCAGATATGGTGGAGTTTGGTTTGGGTGTATCGTTTTAATAAACTGTTTTAAAATTCTAAATGAAAGGCTGTACCCTTACCGGGGTCTGATTGCACAGTGATGCTACCATTGTGGAGTTTCATGATCTGTCGGGCAAAGCTTAAGCCTATTCCGGTCCCTTTCTTCTTAGTAGTGTAAAACGGAATAAACACCCTGTCTATCAGCTCCTTGGGGATGCCCGGGCCATTATCTTCTATGGTTATGGCCACTTTTCTGGCTCCCGTTCGCCTGGCTGAAATGGAAATTTCCGGAGCTTCCTGGTCTTCCAGTACTTCTATGGCATTTTTTAGCAAATTTATCAGTACCTGTTCGAGCAATTCATGGTCAGCCCTTACTTTTAGTTCCTTACTCTTAAGGCCAAGGTTTAGCGTAATACCTGCCCGGTCAAGGTCTGGCCTTAATAGCAGGGTGAGCCTTTCTATCATCGCTGTGATATTGACATCACTGATCTTGAGCTCAGGCGTTTTGGCGAAATCCTTATACGCATGTACAAATCTGAGGAGTCCTTTGCTTCGGTTTTCAATGGTTTGCAGGCTGATGACTACATCGTGTTTATCTTCATCAGAGAGCGCTTCCAGGTCATCGACCTGCAGGATCTGGTTCACTGCTGTGCTCAGCGAGGCAATTGGGGTTACTGAATTCATGATCTCATGGGTAAGCACGCTGATGAGCTTTTGCCAGGCTTCCACTTCCTTCTGATCAAGCTCTATATGAATGTTTTGCAAGAGCACAAGCCTGAAATTTTTTTCCTGCAGGATAAAATCCTTTACCTGAACGGATAACTGTACCATCTCATCTTTAATAAAAACCTTTATTACCTGCCGGTCTCCGGAAGGCAATTCGGTAATCACCCGGTACAATAGTGGGTCAATAGCCACCACATCATTGATATGCTTCAGGTAGGGCTTTTTTAAAAGGGTTTTGGCCGCAGGGTTCATCAGTTCAATATTTCCATCAACAGTAAAGCTGATGATCGACACGCCAATATTTTCGTTTAATGTCCGGAGGTATTGATACTGCGACTCCTTTTCAATACTTATTTTCTGAAATTCCTCTATCACCTCGTTAAAGGCCTTGCTCAGCTCTGCCTGGTTGGCCCCCTTTCCCGTACCTTTAAAAATATTGGTGAAGCCGCTTTGTTTGATTGACAGGAGGAAATGCGTAAGCTCGCTGTTCATTCTTTCTGCATAGTAAATAAGATTGATGACTGTTATCAGTAATAATATCGCAATAACCAGTGGGGTAAAAAACCACTCTGTGCTGACTAAAACGAATGCCAGCCCCAGTGTCAGCGCCATCATGAGCAACACACGAATAAGGATGTTCAGTCTAAAATTTTTAAGGTTCATTTTTATCTGCTATGGCCGCTCCTACTAAATTTTGTCTTGTATGATTACCGATTACTAACCTCAAGCTTCAAGCTGTAAGCAAACATCAAACACATACTTCCCACTTCGATCTTCCAGCTCTTCCGACTCCCATACCCACCTCTGTATCTCCTCCCGGGAGGAGAGTGGTTCGCGTGTGAAAAACCGATTGCCGATCACTTGACCCAAACGGACAAACTCTAACCGACAAACATCAAACACCAAACACCAAACACATACCTCCGACTTCAATACCTAATTCCATACTTATCCATTTTTCGGTAGATGGTAGTTCTTCCCAGTCCCAATTCCTTCGCTGCTTTGCTGATATTACCCTTGTTTTTAACTATGGCTTTTTCAATGGTCATTTTTTCTACTTCGTCCATATTTACACTGTCAGGAGGTCCGCTGGTCTGGACCTTTTCATTAAGCAAAAAATCCGTTGGTTGTAATATGCTATCATCAGCCATAATTACAGCTCGTTCGATCGCATGTTGTAGTTCCCGAATATTGCCAGGCCATGAAAATGAGGAGAGGAAGTCCAATGCTTTTTTGCTGATCGTCAGATTATTTTTGCGGTACTTCTGTGAATATACTTGTAAAAAATGTTCTGCTAGCAACGGGATATCCTCCTCTCGCTCACTGAGCCTCGGCAGATGTACTTCCACCGTATTGATCCGGTACAAAAGATCCTCCCGGAATTTTCCTGCAGCCACCAATTGATTAAGATTGCTATTGGTAGCGGCTATAATTCTGCAATCAACAGGTATAGACTCGTTTCCACCTACACGTACAATTTCCTTATGCTGTATAGCAGTTAATAGCTTCGCTTGCATGGGAAGGGAAAGATTGCCGATTTCATCTAAAAACAATGTACCCTGATCAGCTAATTCAAATCGCCCGGTGCGGTCTTCCCGTGCGTCCGTGAACGCTCCCTTTTTATGTCCGAAAAGCTCCGACTCAAACAAATTTTCGGAAATAGATCCGAGATCCACTTTGATGAAAACCTTATCATTGCGCGGTGATTTATTATGTAGCGCCCGGGCTACCATTTCCTTGCCGGTGCCATTATCCCCTAAAATAAGAATATTGGCCTCAGTGCCTGCCACCTTGTCTATAGTGACAAATATTTTTCTCATCGCTTCCGAGCGCCCGATAATCTCTGCTTCCTCACCTCCCAAAAGCTGGGTCAACCCACTATTTTTTGACTTCAACAGCTCCACTTCCTGCCGGGACTGATGGTGATTGTAAGCAGCATATACAGTCGCCTGAAGCTTTTCATTCTCCCATGGCTTGACCACAAAGTCTGCCGCTCCTATCTTCATGGCTTCTACAGCCAGTTTGATATCGCCATAGGCGGTCATCATAATTACCTGCTGGCCCGGATTTTTGTTGATGACATTTTTTAACCAGAAAAGTCCCTCTTTACCGCTGGTGGCGCCAGTGGTATAGTTCATATCCAGGAGAATAACGTCATAATGGTTATGATTAAGCAAATAATTGATCTGTTCAGGACTGCTTTCTACAGTGATATTCGAAAAATGAGGTTTGAGTACTATCCTGGCCGTATGCAAAACATCGGGATCATCATCAATGACAAGAATATGAGCTGGGACTTTTTTCATATATTTAACGGTCTTGTTCCTACTAAGTGCTTCTAAGAAAAACTCACAATTTATCGTCATCGGTAACGAAGTGCGGCAATCCCCCTTCTTTAGCGTGCATTAAGAAGGGGTCGCTTCGATTCCTCCCCGTGGCAAGCCCGGGACAGGCGCGATGACGGCAAGAGCTTTCTTATAGACACTGATTATAAAGTACAGTAATGTTTCAGTATGAAACAAATAATTGTTCCTTATTGGAACATACGGAGTATCAACTCTGATAATGTTCACTCATAAAACACTGATAATCAATATATTGATTTTAATGGTACAGTTGTTGGCTTCTCATATTAAAAATTAACTATTTGTTAAGATGTTCAAGAACTACCTAAAAATCGCTGTCCGAAATATACTGAAGAATAAGCTCTATTCTTTCATCAACATCTTTGGGTTGGGTTTCGGCATTGCATGTGTGCTGCTTATTGTGCTTTATGTGCAGGATGAGCTTAGTTATGACAAGTTTCACGACCACGCAGGCGATATCTACAGGGTTGCCTGGTTTAACGATAACCCACAAACACGTACGCCACATCCTATGGCCCAGGCCATGGTGCGTGATTTTCCTGAAGTAGCTGCTGCTACTACCCTTTCTCCTATCTGGGGACCGGGTTTAACCAAACAAACCTTTTCGGTGCGAAACCTTGATAATGACATAACTTATGATGAAAGGAATGTGTTGGGGGTAGACAGCACATTCTTTGATGTATTTTCTTTCAGGCTGACAAAAGGCAACCAAAATGAGGTACTTCGAAATGTGGGGGGCCTCCTGTTATCTGAAAGTACCGCCAGGAAATACTTTGGCGATGATGACCCAATTGGAAAGTCATTAGCCATCAATGATGATGAGACATTATTAATTGTGGAGGGTATTTTTGAAGATGTACCGAAACATTCTCATTTTCATTTTGATATATTGGTTTCGTATGTTACACTTAAAGCTTCGAATCCCGGAAGTTCCTATTACTCATGGGCTGATTTCGGACATTTCAATTATATCAGGCTCCATGCAGGAAGTGATCCTCAAAAACTTGAAGACCAACTGGTAGATTGGGCATTAGGCTATGTAGAGGTGCCGGAGGAAGAGATAAGGGCGGCAATGGAGAATAATGACCATTTCAAATTACAACCTTTGACAGACATTCATTTAAAATCCAGGATCAGGTGGGAACTGGGGCATAACGGTAATATAGAATATATTTACATTATGACGGCAGCAGCCTTATTCATCCTGATCATAGCTTGCGTGAACTTCATGAACCTGACCACTGCCCGTTCCACAGAGCGATCAAAAGAAATAGGCATTAGGAAGTCTCTCGGAGCATACAAAAAGCAGGTATCATTACAATTCCTGGGAGAATCTTTACTTACGGCTTTTTTAGCCATGGTGTTGGCAGGGTTTATGGCAGAAGTATCATTGCCATTCTTTAATGCAATAACTAATAAATCGCTGGATATTGAATACATCGAGAAGCCGCAACTAATGATGACTTTACTGGGTTGCGGATTAGTCACCGGCTTGATAGCAGGCTTATATCCCGCATTGTTCCTTTCATCAATACATCCCGTAATAAGTCTGAAAGGAATAGACAAGATAAAACCAAAAGGAGCTATGTTCAGAAAAGCACTGCTCATCTTTCAGTTTGTGATCTCAATGGTCCTCATTTGTGGTAGCATTGTGATCTATGATCAGCTATACTTTATCCACAACAAAGATCTTGGCTTTGAAAAGGAAAGGGTAATAACCATACCTTTGAAGAATTATGAATTGCTTGGAAATTTTGATGCACTGAAAAACGAATTGCTTACCGTTCCCGGGGTGCAATATGTGTCTGCGGCCTCTAATATTCCGGGGACTCAATACAACCAAAATCCGATTTTTTCCACTGCTGACATTCAAAACAGGGTAGACGCCTCGGAGGTATTCGTTGACTATGATGTATTTAAAACGCTTGGCATTGAAATGATAGCCGGAAGAGGCTTTTCAGCGGCAGCAATTTATGACAGTGCCAATGTGTTTGTTATCAACGAAAAGGCGGCAAAAAATCTTGGTCTGGAAGAGCCGGTAGGAAGTGAAATTGTCTGGGAGTGGGATGTTGAACCTTCGCCTATGCGTGGAACGGTCATAGGAGTAGTAAAAGACTTTAATTATCAATCGTTGCACCAGCAGGTACAGCCACTGTTATTCAAGCTACGCCCTTCCTACAATCACGTTTTGTTAAAGCTCAATTCGGATAACCCTGGAAGAAGTATGGAACAGGTAGAAATAGTCTGGAGAAAATTTGAAGACAGATTTGCATTCGATTATTCGATACTGTCAGATGACCTTTCAAATCAATATATTTCAGAGGAAAAGACAGCCCAGGTATTCAGTGGGTTTTCACTGGTAGCTGTTCTTATTGCATGTTTTGGGTTGTTCGGGTTGGCATCATTAAGCTTCAGCCAGCGGGCTAAAGAAGTAAGTATCAGGAAAGTACTCGGTGCCTCTACATCCAGAATACTGGCGCTATTGATCAGTGACTTCACCAGGTTGATAGCTTTAGCGATCATCATAGCCGTGCCATTGGCATGGCTACTTATGAGCCGGTGGTTGGAAAACTTCACTTTTAAGGTGCAGATCAACCCACTGAGTTTCCTGATAGCAGCAACCGCGCTAATACTTCTTGCCTGGATTACTGTTTCATACTTAACCATAAAAGTTGCGAGCGCCAATCCTGTCGATAAACTGAAAGAGGAATAGCTGAGGTGACGCAATATAAATAGTGTCTCTAAAAAAACGCCAATGTCTGCGTTGTGCTTGTCCCAAAAATGCTCACGTACCTCAGTATGCTCCGCTTTTTGGGACTTCATTTCTTAAAACCACTTAGAGTTTTCTTACAAACACTAAATAGACGCAGAACTTTACACACCAAAGACCGGGATCTATTGAATGATTTCACTTAACAGTTTCACCACTGAACTTTTAGGCACGTAAATTTATTTGAGATAAAAAATAAAAAATGGTTATTTACGTTGCCAAACTATGAAGGAGGTCATATCGTGAAATACATTCTCTATTTTCTTCTCTGCTTTATAGCTGCCGCCAGCTACAGCCAGGTGGTGGATCCTGAGAGTACCGATCAAATGTTTACGATCGATACCCCTATTACCATTGATCTTGATGATGAAGAGGAAGAGGAGTATGTAGAGCCTAAGAAGAAAAAAACCAAAAAGAATGTATTTTATGGGCTGAAGACCAAAAAACGTTATACCCAAAAAGGCAGTGGTAATAGTAAAACCTATGAACTCTTTTATGTACTTAAAGAATATGAAGATCCGGATCCGTATGTACGAGATATCTATTGGATTGACTATAGAAGGGGAAACATAAGAAGCGAGGGCCAGGTAGACAAGGAATACGGTGCCATCCTGCACGGGCCTTACAAGAAAATGCAGGGAGACCAGGTACTGGAACAGGGAATATTTTACAAAGGGATGAAGCACGGGCGCTGGGTAAAATACGATAAGGATGATATTCTGGTAGATAAAGAAAAATACTATAAAGGCTGGCCGAAAGAATCGCTTGTTAGCTACTATGATCGTGAGCGCCAGAAAATGAAAGAGATCGTGCCCATTGAATATGGTGAAAAGGAAGGCTACTACTATTATTTTCATAAGAATGGAAAGGTGGCCGTGAAAGGGGAATTCAAATGGGATAACCGAGTCGGGGATTGGGTGGAATACTATCCTAACGGAAGAAGAAAAAAGATTATCCGGTATAGCAAAGAGCCTTTTAATAAATCACATACACCATATATCTGGAAAGAGTGGAACCTCCGGGGGCAGTTGGTATATGAAAAACGCTAGCTGATCTTCTTCTTCTTCATAAGTTATGCTTTTATTACACTTGTAATAATTTAATTTGCTACCAGATCATGACTTTCTTTATATTTGGAAATTTATAAGTCCAATTTGCGGCTAAAAAACTAAAACACTTCTTGCCACAAACTTACATGTGCCAATTTTCCTGATTTTAAAAAACGGGAACATTTTGTTACATTACTTTATTACTATTTCCGTACTGCTGAAATTATAAATGACAATGAGAAGTGCCTTTTGGTATTTACCAATATGTTCGGCCATATTGTTAATAGTACTAATAATAGTAAATATATTTGCGAAGGAAAGGCCTGACCGCAACCGATCAATTTCAACCTGTGAAACAGCTCCCTCAGTTGCGATTGAACCAATAAAACCAGCGGACCCGAAGTTTGATCTAAAACTTGCACAAACAGAGCAAAGCTTCTTCTCGAATATTTTTAGTACGGACGATTGGCCTGCGCGTTGGAATTGTGGTATTTGGACACCTTTCCACGGATGGTTATATATTACCTCCGATGTCCTGATTTGGCTGGCCTATTTCATGATACCACTCATCCTCGGCTTTTACCTGTACAGGGCGAAGGAGAAGCTCCCTTTCAGGTCGATCTTTATTTTGTTCATAAGTTTTATTCTGGCATGTGGTCTCACACACTTGATGGACGCTGTTATCTTTTGGTGGCCTGCTTATGGCCTTAGCGCGGTAATCAGGTTCGCTACGGCTGTGGTTTCCCTGGGTACAGTATTTGCGCTTGTTAAAATTACCCCGGAAGTACTCAAATTCAAAAGTCCTCAGCAGCTTGAGAAACTCATTAACGAACTTACTTTTTTAAATGAAAGGCTGCATCTCGAGATAAAGCAACGTGAGGCCGCTGAAGCTGAGCTTAGACGGCTCAATGAGGAACTGGAGCGGAAAGTAGAGGATCGTACGGCTGACCTTCAACAATCAAATCAGAATCTGAAGAGGATAAATGATCTGTTCAGGTCAGCACAAAAAGCGGCAGGCATAGGTATATGGGAAGTTGATCTGGAACGCCAACGGGTCTTTTTTTCACGGGAGGTAAATGAGATCTATAATGTGGACTCGCAAGGGCCTTTGACGGTTCAGGAGTGCCTGCAGTACATACACTCTGAAGATCGCCAGGCGGTGTTGAAGCTTGCAAGGAAAGCAGTGGCAAAAGGAATACCCTATGACAAGGAAATAAGAATCATTACAGGTGACAAGAAGATGCTTTGGTCAAGGGCGGTAGGTATACCTGTGAAGCCCGAAGATGAAGTTGTAGCCTTACGGGGGCTGATAATGAATATTGATCCGCTCAAAACTTCACAACAAAAAATTGAGGAGAGCAGGCGGGTGCTCACTATGGCTTTGGAAGCAGGGGAAATAGGTGTATGGCACTGGCATATCAAAGAAAATAAGCTGGAATGGGACGATTATATGCATCAGCTTTTTGATTACCCTAAGGCGCAGTTCAAGGGTACTCTTGATGAATTTATGCAGCGCATACATCAAGATGATACTCAGAAAGTAAACAAAGCCATTGCCGTAGCATTGGAAAGAGAGGTGAAGCTTGATGTTACATTCAGGATACGCACCGGCCAGGGTAAAATAAGGATCATACAGTCTAAGGGAGAGGTGATTACCGATGATCAGGGTAATGCTGAATCAATAGTGGGCCTTTCCATAAATATTACGGCCGCCAAAGCATATGAAGAAACACTTAAGGAAAGTGAACAAAGGTTTAGGGCTGCGGTTGACTATTCGCCCATTGGTGTAGCATTGGTAAGTCTGAAGGGAAAACTGTTTAAGGTTAATCAGGCGCTTGCGAGTATGCTCAATTATTCTGAAAAAGAATTGCTCAACCTGGATTTTAGCGAGATAACGCATCCCTCCGATGTGAACAGTGACGCTAAGCAAATTAAGAAGCTTCTGCAAGGCAGAATAGCCAGTTTTCAGGCTGATAAGCGCTATCTGAGAAAAGACGGTAAAAGCATTTGGATCCAACTCAATGTTTCCCTGGTCAAAGATGCTAACAAGGAACCAAAATACTTTATCGCTCAGATACTGGACATCACGGAAAGGAAAATGGCTGAGGAGAAAATTCAGGAGACAGTGAGGCAGCGTACCGCGCAGTTGGAGGCAATGAACCAGGAGCTGGAGGCGTTCAGCTATTCAGTGTCACATGACTTGCGGTCACCATTGAGAAGTATTCATGGCTTTAGCCAGGCCCTGCTTGAAGATTATGCCACTTCACTCGATGAAATGGGTAATGACTATCTTAACCGGGTTTCTGCAGCTAGTGTGCGCATGGGCCATCTTATTGACGATCTGCTTGCCCTGGCACGGATTACAAGACAAGATATGAAGATTGATATTATAGATGTATCTGAGGTGGCTGAGCAGGTGGCTACAGCATTAAAGGCCGAAAGATACCAAAACACAGAATTTATAATCAAGCCGGGCCTGAAAGCGCATGCAGACCAGGGGTTGCTGACTGTAGCCCTTGAAAACCTGTTCGAAAATGCAGCGAAATATTCTCGGGTAAAAGATCATCCGAAAGTGGAGTTTGGAGAGCATTCTGCCAATGGAAAGAATACTTTCTTCATTAAGGATAATGGGGTCGGGTTTGACATGCAATATGCGGATAAGCTGTTCGGAGCGTTTCAACGACTGCATACCGCAAAGGAATTTGAAGGAACAGGAATTGGGCTGGCGACCGTAAAGCGAGTGATCCATCGCCATGGAGGTGAGATCTGGGCGGAGAGCGAACTGGGGGTCGGCTCTTGTTTTTATTTTACTTTAACTTAATCATCAAAACCATGTCAGGAAAAATACTTTTGGTAGAAGACAGCGAAGACGATATAACACTTACACTCAGAGCGTTAAAAAAGAAAAACATAGCCAATGAAGTCGTTATAGTGAGGGATGGCGTGGAAGCGCTGGA
Organism: Fulvivirga imtechensis AK7; assembly: GCF_000331535.1. Classification (GTDB taxonomy): domain Bacteria; phylum Bacteroidota; class Bacteroidia; order Cytophagales; family Cyclobacteriaceae; genus Fulvivirga; species Fulvivirga imtechensis. The sequence goes on from NZ_AMZN01000022.1 coordinate 26,918, forward strand.
CAAACTCTTCGGAAGAAATGGAGAAAACTTGGTGAAACCTGCGCTAATTCTCCTGGATCTTAAACTACCAAAGCTGGATGGCCTGGAAGTGCTCAAAGAGATCAGGAAAAATGAAAAAACCAAAGGATATTCGGTAGTGGTTTTAACCACCTCTAACCAGGAAGAAGATATTGTTAAAAGCTACTCCCTGGGAGCAAATAGTTATATCAGAAAACCTGTTGATTTTGCCCAATTTACCGAAGCGGTAGGCCAGCTTGGGCTGTACTGGCTTGTATTAAACGAACCTAATCCTGTAATAAATGAATGAGGAGTTGAAAATACTGGTTATCGAAGATTCCGTTGACGACTTTGACCTTTTGGTTAGGGAGATCAGGCGGGCAGGCTATAATGTTTTGGCGGAAAGGATAGAAACTGCCGAAGAGTTGGAAAAAAACCTTGCCCGGCATTGGGACCTGGTGATCAGTGATAACCGGCTTCCGAGGTTAAATGCACCCACGGCCCTTAAACTCACCCGCTCCTTCGATCAGAATATACCTTTTTTTATAGTATCAGGCACAATAGGAGAAGAGGCGGCAGTGGAGGCCATGCGTGCGGGAGCAAATGATTACATGTTAAAGGGAAACTTAAAGAGACTGATCCCCGCTATAGCCAGAGAATTAAAAGAAGCGAATAATCGCCAAAGAAGGAAAGCGGCGGAGCAAAAGCTTGCCAAAAGCCAGAAGATGTATCAGTTTCTGTCAGGAAGCATTGAAGATGCCTTTATAGCATTGGATCATTCGCTCAATATTATTCATTGCAATGGTGCGGCAAAAAAGGAATTTAACGTAAAGAATGATGTACTGGGAGCAGCTATCCTGTCTCTATTTCCCGAGTGGAGAGATACCAGGATCGAGAAAAAGATAAGGTCTGTACAGAAAAACAGCAAATCTGAGCACATTTCGTTTGAGTATGATGGCCGTGAATATTTTGAAGGCAGTATTTATCCTACCGAAGAGGGCGTGTCTATAATTGTAAGAAAGATCACCGAACAAAAGCAGGCAGAAGAAAACCTTCGCAAGATCAATACGGAGCTGGAAACCCTGATGTACCGTATTTCTCACGACCTCAAAGGGCCTGTGGCCTCTATTCTCGGCCTGATCAATATCGGTTATATGGATTTCCACGATGAGGAATTCAGGAATTATCTGGGCATGTTGGATAAGAGCGCTTTCCAACTGAAGAAAACATTGGATGAATTGCTGAACCTGACCCGGATAAAGCAGGGGCAGATCGTTCCGGAGGAAGTTTTCGTCTCCGAAATAATAAGTGATGTAAGCGAAGGACTGAAATATAACGAAGGCTTTTCAAAAGTTGAGATAATGATGAACCTTAATAGCGAACACAGGGTTTGCAACGACAGAAGGTTGTTGTCCTCTATATTTCAAAATCTATTGGAAAACGCTATTAAATACAGAAGCACCGACCGCAATCGTAAATCCTGGGTGATGGTGAGTGCCAATAAGGTCAAAGGCGGCTTGAGGGTACAGGTTCAGGATAATGGGGAAGGTATTTCCAGCAAGTTGCAGGAAAAGGTCTTTGATATGTTTTACCGGGCCAATGAGTATTCTTCCGGTTCAGGTTTGGGTTTATATATAGTAAAAAATGCGGTGGAAAAGATAAAGGGCTCTATAACTCTTGAAAGCAAAAAAGGAGAGGGTTGCCGCTTTGAGGTCACTATTCCCGACCTGGAACAAAACCCTTCGACTGAATGATCGAAAAAATACAACATTCACCGCATCCGGAGACAGAAGACGATCCGCAGCATATTAACATCCTCGTTGTTGAGGATACAGAGGATGATTATAACCTTATCATCAGAAAAATAGAAAATGAAGGCTATCAGGTCAACTCTTTGCGTGTGGAAACGGCTCAGGAGTATGAGAAGGCCCTGGAAACGGATAATTGGGATGTTGTACTCAGTGATAACAGCCTGCCGCAATTTGATGCTATCTCAGCCCTCAAAATTACCAGAAAGAAGTACCCGTTCCTTCCTTTTATTATTGTATCCGGCACTATAGGTGAGGAGGTAGCCGTGGAGGCCATGCGCTCCGGGGCTAATGATTTTTTACTTAAAGACAACCTGGCAAGGCTTGCACCGGCAGTTGAAAAAGAAATCAGGGATAGTAAAATAATTATCTCCAAGGCAGCGGCTGATGAGGCGCTGAAAGAAAGTGAAGAACGCTACCGGCTGCTGGCTGAAAATATCCAGGACCTTGTGTGCCTTCACAATCCGGACGGCAGCTATTTATGGGTGAGCCCATCGGTGTATAAAATTCTGGGATATTCACCGGAAGAGTTAATAGGCAAAAAGCATTTTGACCTTATTCACCCGGATGATACAGCCAACCGGAAAGAAGAATACAGCAACCTGTTCAAAACTAATATTCCCGGTAAAGTGGTGCGCTTTTCATACCGGATGAGGCGCAAAGACGGCATCTATATTTACGTAGAAACTATTCTGCAGCCTGTATTTAAATCCGATGAACTGATCAGGGTGCTGAGTACCTCCAGGGATATCACCGAGCAAAAGCTGGCTCACGATCTGCTGATTGAAAGTGAGGCCAAATACCAGAGCGTGGTTGAATCCATTGCCGAAGGGGTTATATTATATGACGATGAAGGCCATATTGGAGCTTTTAATAAAAGCGCTGCTCAGATTCTGAGGTCTAAGGCAGCAAGTAGCAAGGCTTTTGAGAAAGAGCTTCTGGAGAATTTCCAATTTATCAAGCCAAACATGTCTGTCTACCCTCAGGACGAAATGCCTGCACCTGTAACATTGCGCACAGGTAAGCCCTGCTCACAGGTAATTATGGGTGTGCGAGACCGGGGGGATCTTATTTGGCTTTCAATGAACTCACAGCCTTTTTTGCAGCCCAATGGCAACGTTGGTGTAGTAGTATCATTTTCCGACATCACCGAACAAAAGGTGTATGAGGACCGGGTTACGGCAGTCGCCCAGGAGCTGACCAACCTTATTGATACTGCTAACGCACCCATTTTTGGCATTGATTGGAATGGTAAGATCAATGAATGGAACCAGGTGACAGCAAAGATCACAGGGTATGCAAAATCAGAGGTAATGGGAAAGAAGCTTATCGATGAGTTTATTCTCGATGGCTACAAAGTGGCGGTTACTGACCTGCTTAAGAATGCCCTGAGAGGAAAGGATGTGACGAACTATGAGCTTCCGATCTATACCCGAAATGGCAAGGTGGTGACCATGCTTTTTAACGCCACTCCTCGCAGAAATCTGCACGCGGAGATCATTGGTGTTGTGGGCGTTGGTCAAAATATCACTGAGCTGATCGAGTATCGGGAGCGCCTGGAACTGAAGGTCGCCGAGAGAACTAAGGAACTTAATGAAGCTTTAATGAAAGAAAAAGAGCTGGTGGCATTGAAATCCAAATTTGTTTCTATGGCTTCGCACGAATTTCGCACTCCGCTGTCAACGATCACTTTTGCCACTAATTTTATTAAAAAATACTTGTCCAGGTTGCAACCCGAGGAGGTACTGCGTAAGCTGGATAAGGTAGAAGAACAAGTGGGGCATATGACCTACTTGCTCGATGATGTATTGCTTATCGGAAAGAGTGAGTCAGGAAAGATCAAGCTTCATCCGGTTGTAATCAACATCAGCGACTTCTGCAAAAAAATAATTGAGGAGGTTTCCCATAGCACTAAAAATACTCATAAGATCTTATTCTCAATTTCATGCAAAACCAAAGAGATCAGCATAGATGAGAAGCTACTGAGAAATATATTGATCAACCTGCTTACCAATGCGATTAAATTTTCTCCCGGAAAGGACAAAGTGTTGTTAGACGTAATATGTACTGCTTATAAATTAACCATGCTGGTTAGAGACTGGGGTATGGGTATAGAAAAAGAAGATCAGGAAAAGATCTTTGAGCCTTTTCACAGAGCCAGTAGCGTTGGAGCCATACAAGGCACAGGCTTGGGCTTATCAATAGTGAAAAAGGCCATAGAGCTGCAAGGCGGAACTATTGAGGTAAACAGTGCGGTTGGAAAAGGCACGGCAATAAAGATTGAGATACCATTTGCATGAAAAAAATATTAATTATTGATGATACGCTGCATCTGCTGGAAGAGATCAGCGATATTTTACGCATGGAAGGTTATGAGGTGATTACAGCCTATGATGCTTTTGATGGCATGAGAAAGATCAGCACGTCTAATCCGCATCTGATCATTACGGATATACTCATGCCTGAAATGGATGGATTTGAACTTATATCGAAGATAAGGTCAGTAGACAAACATCAAACTACCCCTATTATTGTACTTTCTGCGCAGGCCGCTAAGGAAAATATGCAAAAAGCTGAAGAACTTAAAGCAAATTTATACCTTAGAAAGCCTTGTACTGCGGATGAATTGTTATCTTCCATAGAAAAATTGCTTAACTAATATCCATGGCACTTATAAGAATATTGTTAGTAGATGATCATGCCTTAATGCGAGAAGGTGTTGCGTCAATGCTTAAGAATGTAGAATTCATAGACGTAGTCGGAAAAGTGGAGAGCGGTGAAGACGCGATCAATGCCGCTCAGGACCTTAATCCTGATATTATACTCATGGATATTATGATGAAAGGGATGACTGGTATCGAGGCGTCTCGTTGGATCAAAGAACAAAACAGCAACATAAAAGTAATCCTGCTTTCGGGTGAAGTAAACCAGGATTTTATTTCGCTGAGCGCAAAGGTAGGGGTAAATGGCTACCTGCCAAAAGATGTTAGCAAAGAAACGCTCGTTGACGCGATCAAAAAGGTATACGCAGGTGAGAAATATTTTAGCCCTACGGTAATGAATATTGTTTTTGAGCAGTTTTATCAGCAGGAGTCGGACGAAAAAAAGCCGGTACAGAAAAGTAAGGATCTGACCACTCGCGAGTTTGAGGTGCTGGAACAGGTTGCTCTGGGAAAGTCTAACCAGGAAGTAGCTGACTCATTGTTTATCAGCATCAAAACTGTAGAAACACATAAAACCAATATTCTTTCAAAGCTAGGGTTAAAAAATACGGCAGAACTGGTAAAGTACGCCATTAAAAATAACATTATCGAACTCTGATAGCATCACTTAGTAGTGGTTGTCAGTAATATCCCCTAAGTCAGGTTCGGGGTTTCCCCCGGCTTCCCTTAGATGAACTCTGAGTTTGAACATACAGTTTTCATAACACCCTGTCCGCACCTGTGATAAAGGTCGCTATATCCTCTTTTCTCGCCCCTTTTTATCAGCAAATTTCTGATTTTTTACTTTCAGGGATACCCTCATAAAATGCCTCTTGTGTTTGTCCACTTTTGCATAAAGAATTTTTTAATATGAGAGCTGACAACAGATTTTTTGCAGGACTTATTCAATTAGGTGTTTTCCTTTTGACCTTGCTTGCTCTTACGTTTTATGCCAACGCTCAAGGATTATCTTCAAGCCAGGATGTGTCTTCGGATATTAGGGTGGAGGAAGAAAATAATTCGATTTTCAAATACAGAGGTATTGAAGCTTCCTTGGGCACGAGGCATTTATTTTTGGAAAGTGATATTCCGGAGATCAGTAATCTTGAAGTATTGCAAGAGGGCGGTAATGCCGCATTTACCTTTGGCAATAGTTACAGCCGCATTACACTTAGGCTAATCGGGCTTTATTATTCAGCCGCGAGTATCAGCAGGACTATAGATATGCTGGAAATGGAGCTGAGCTCTAATATTTATGCGTTCAAGGCCATGCACATTCCCTCTGATAGATTTGATTTTTACTTTTTAACTGGGGTCAGCAATCAACTTCTGAGGTTCTATGGCCACTATATTGACAAAGCTGATCGCGCTGAAAGCAAAGGAGCTGCGGGCCGGGAGCCTTACCTGGGAAGGATCAGCATGATCAATCTTAATCTGGGAGTAGGAATAGAATATAAGATAGAGCGAGAAAGGGATTTTGTCCATGTTTTTCTGGAGGGAAAATCCGGTTTCCCTCTAAGTACGGTAGCTGATACAGAGGCCTTTGACAACACCCGTATTGAAGACATTTATGCACTCAATATTGGAGTGAGGTTTGGCAGGAAAAATTAATTACAAAGCAATGAGAACACCACTAAGCATTAAAGAAATGAACCTGCTCCTGAACAGGGAGCTGTCTGAAGCGAATACCGTACTGGATAAATTCGTTTATAGCTGTTCTCATGATCTTAAAGGACCACTGGCATCTATTAAGGGGTTGATCCGTTTAGCAGAGAAATCCTCCAGAAATGATGTAACGGATGAATGCCTGCACCTGATCAACGAAAGTGTGGTGCGCATGGATAATTTCATCAAATCGCTTGAAAGCTTCGTGGCCAACGCCAGGGGCCCTGTATTGAAAAATGAAGTAGACCTGCTTGGCATCATCAATCGTATTTTAGAAGAGAGAGTAGAGCATGCAAAGATCCACAAGATCAAGCTGCGGGTAAGGGTTAAGCAAATGCAAAAATTCTACTCTGATGACGCGAGGCTTAATGTAATACTGCACAACCTTATCGAAAATGCCATCAACTATCAGGACATGAAGAAGACTGAGAAATTTGTAGATATAGAGGTAAAGGTTAGCACAGAGCAGGCGCAAATAGAAATATGTGATAACGGAGAGGGAATAGCCAAAGAGGCTATGTCTGATATTTTCAAAATGTTTTATCGCTCTTCAGAAGCCTCCAGAGGGTCAGGCCTTGGTCTTTATATAGTTCAGGAAGCGGTTACCAAGCTGAGAGGAGAGATCTCTGTGGCCTCTTCAAAGGGCGTAGGAAGCAATTTTGTGGTGAAAATTCCAAATACCAAATAATTTTTTAACACTAAAATTTTTTAAACTCTAAGATCAAAAATGAAAAAGTTAGTACTCGGTTTTTTAGTATCATTAACATTTACAGCCTGCGACATCCAGATAGACTCTCCTTTTGATCTGGATGGAGAGAAGGTCTATATTATAAAAGAGGGAGCTCATGAATCCAACCGGACCCCAAAACCATTTGATAAAAAAGCCATGAGCTTTGCCGCAAAATTTGATAAAAGCGCTATCTATGAAACACAAATAGAAGAAAATCAGGCTGATATAAATAAGCTACTGGGCTTCTCAGACTGTAATAATCACCATCAGGATAACAGCGCCAGGTTTGGATGGAGATGGTATAACGAGCAGCTCGAGATACATGCTTATTGCTATGTAAATGGCAACCGAACCATCAAATACATTACCAGTGTCTCATTAGATCAAATGAATGATTATAAAATTGAAATCGTAGATAACAAGTACGTTTTTACAGTTAACAATACTGTCCGGGTGGAGGTAAATAAAAATGCTAACTGCTCAGGGGGTATCAATTACATGTTGTTTCCTTACTTCGGAGGTGATGAGACTGCACCGCATGACATTAGCGTGACAGTGCATATGGACTAAAACCAGCAAACGATCTGCCATCTGAAGGCCCACATCCATCGGATACTATAATTTTCGATGGATGTTTTTTTCATAATAGATTCTATTTCCGACTGGTGAAATGAACGAAGAACGGAAACAGCGGCATCATTGCGCACCATCTCTGATCTGGAAAATGCCGCAGTCAGCATTTTGATGCTATGATAGGCAAACCAATGGCGGTGCAGGTCATTGATTACCATTCCCAATGATGCTTGCATTCGTAGCTGACCGAAGAGCGCAGCCAACTGCTCATTGGTAAAGTGATGGGTAAACAAAGTAGAGGTTACAACATCAAACGACAGTGCTTTAAACTCATCAGAGAAAATGTTGATAGCCTTATAACTTATTTCAGGATATTCCCTGGTATTTTTTTCAGCAAAGGCCACAATGTTGGGGTTGGCGTCAATGCCGATCAGCTCGATGTCCAGCTTTTTTTTCCGACCCCACCTGGCAATAAGCTTAAGCATATCGCCACCTCCACAACCCAGGTCTACTATTTTCAGCTTCCTGATGGGTAGCGCTGCGTTTGTCACCAGCCTGTTAAGCCCGCTTATAGTCACCTGATTGCCACCAAGCCATTTATTGATCACCTCCAGCTCACGCAAAGTCTGATCGATCACCTCTCCGGAGCTCTCCAGGTCGTCCATCAGTTCGGCTTCGTTGCTTCGGGATGCAAATTTTGATGCCATCAGCAATAGTTTATAGTTAGCAGCATACTTTCCAGTGTGAGGCCGGGACCAAAGGCTAGTCCCAGTATGTTTTTTCCTTCATCGCTCTTTTGCAGGCGCTCATAAATTAATTTCAGCACAAATAACACAGTAGGGGACGACATGTTTCCGAAGCCTGCCAATACTTCATGGGCGGCAAAATTTTCCGTTTTGCTTATACCCAGCTCATTCTCTATCACCTGCAGTATTCTTTTTCCACCCGGGTGGATGGCATAATAATCAAATTTTTCGATCCCGGATCGTACTTTGAGTTTTTGTACTAATGATTGTATTCCTGATTCTATACAGTCAGGGACATAAGCCGACAGCCGCATCTCGAATCCAAAGTCACCAATTTTCCAGGCCATGTCATCATGCCCGTTGCGATAAAGATCGTTATAAAAAGCACTTGTTTTCAAATTGATCCCCGGTTCCGGCTTTCCTTTTACCAACAGGGCAGCAGCCCCATCGCCAAAAAGTGCATTTGAGAGCAGATAGTCTTCTGTTTTTTCCTTTTGGAAGTGAATACTGCACAACTCCACACATACTACCAGCACCTGTGCTTCTTCGTTTGCCGTACATATGGCATTGGCAACTTTTAGGGCGTTAAATGCAGCATAACACCCCATAAAATGTATTCCGGTCCTTTCCACATGAGTATTTAGCCCTAACAGGTCTACGAGCTCTATATCCAGACCGGGAGCATACATACCTGTACAGCTTACTGTGATCAGGTGTGTTACCGCCTTGGCAGGTGTGTTGTGTAGCGCCTCTTTGGCGGCCCGCTGGCACAAGGGAAGTGCCTCTTGCTGAAACAACCGCATACGCAGGCCTGTTGACGGAAATGGCTCCAGTGCGTCATTGTCTGGGTAGAATGTATTTTGAATAGGGGACTTATAATCTTCTATGACGGAATATCTGGATCTTATCCCGGCAGCACGGTAAAGCACCCTGAGCTCCTTCGCCTCAGAAGGGCTTAATTGGTGTGCCTTGGTCATAAACTGAAGTACTTCTTGCTGATTAACCTGATGGTCGGGGTTAGCCGTTCCTATAGATGTTATATATGAGCTCATTTACTCAATAATAATAAATTAAAAATTGATAACTTGGGACAAACCACTATCAATATGTTTAAAAGATCAACCTGGCTGCACCTGCGGATACCATTCTCATTTTTCTTACTCCCTGTTTTTTTGTTTGCATTAGCCATTTCTCCAAATATTAATGTTAGCAGGATCATCATTGTTTTCATCAGCTTACATTTTTTTCTCTACCCGGCAAGTAATGGTTTCAACAGCTATTTTGACAAGGATGAAAAAAGCATAGGCGGATTAAAGCATCCGCCTAAGGTAACAAAGGGGCTTTACTATACGGCCCTGTTTTTTGATTTCATAGCGATAGTTCTTGGCCTTATGATCAGTTGGGAATTTGCCATCATGCTTTTTGTCTATGGACTGGTATCCAAGGCTTATAGCCATCCAGCAGTGAGAATTAAGAAGTACCCCTGGCTGAGCTGGTTTATTGCCGGTTTTTTTCAGGGTACTTTCACCTTTCTAATGGCTTATATGGGACTTAATGCATTTGATTTTATGGTATTCGGTCAATGGCATGTTGTCTTTCCCGGATTGCTTACTTCTATGATACTGTGGGGCTCTTATCCTATGACCCAGATCTATCAGCATGAGGAGGATGTAAAACGTGGAGATATCACGCTGAGCTACCGGCTTGGGCTGAGAGGGACTTTTTATTTTACAGCCTTTTCTTTTTCAATAGGAGCAGCTATGTTTTTCTACTACTTTTTGGAGTACCATCAGGAAAAGTACGCATGGCATTTTATTTTGAGTATGGCTCCGGTCGTTCTGTATTTCGGTTATTGGTATCTGCGTGTGCATAAGGATGCTTCCAAAGCGGATTATTCGCACACCATGCGACTTAATACTGTGTCTGCATTATGCCTGAATATATTCTTCATCTGGTTTTTTCTTGACAGTAGTCAGGTGCTGCAGGCTTTAAAGGCGGGATATTAGGTGAGCGGTGAGTTGTAAGCCCGAAGACCGAAGCCATCCCCGAATTCAAGTCGGCAATCGGCAATTTTTTAGTCTTTAGTCGTGAGTCTTGAGTGGAAGACGAGTTTGCATCGAAACCACGCGAACTACTCTCCTCCCGGGAGGAGATACAGAGGTGGGTAAGGGAGTCGGAAGTTCACCCTTCTGTTCTTCGGGCATCTTCCCAGGCCGGGGAGACTTTAGCGATGAGGTTCGGTGCTCTTCAGTTTGTCCACCTCCGGCCTTTGGCCACCTCCGCCAGCGGAGGACAGTGCTAATAAAGTTACGATAATTTGATTTAGCATTTTCCCGAGGACAAGTTGGCAATCGGCAAGGGCAATCGGCAATTTTTTAGTCTTTAGTCGTGAGTCTTGAGTGGAAGACGAGTTTGCATCGAAACCACGCGAACTACTCTCCTCCCGGGAGGAGATACAGAGGTGGGTTAGGGAGTCGGAAGTCCGAAGTCGGAAGAACGGTCAATTGTTATGGTTGGTGCTTCTGCCTACTGATTTATTGTTTGCTTGCTGCTTGTAGCTATAATGGTATTAAAATTAAAAAGCCCCCGAAAATCGGGGGACTTTATTAACTCGCTTTTAAAAGTTTATCTTGTTTTAATTTGTAGGTCCTGATCTCTTTCTTCTCTAAATCAAACCAGGCACATTCCACTAAGTAAGAGCTTTTATCTTTGATGTACTTCAAGACTTCCATCACTTTTCCATCTCTTCGATTCTTCACCCGCTCTCCTTTCTTAAAGAGTCTTTTCATAGGCAATTCCAACTATTTTAATTCAAAGATCTTGTTCTTTAGTTACTATAAGTATACGAAATTTTTCTAACCTTGGATGCATAAAACGAAATTTTATATGGCTTTTATGACAATCCCAACGCATAATAGTAAGTGCCAGGTGTATTTTCGTATACTCCCTCTATCAGGATGCCTCCCTCCTTACCTTCCAGTGTTTTAACAACATCTTCTTTTGACTTCACGGCCTTACCATCAATTTTTGTTATGATAAACCCGGCACGCATATCGGTAGATTTCCTGATGAGGCCGGGGCGAAGCGACTTTACGCGTACTCCGGAGTTGATATTGAGCTTTTTAAGTGTTTCTTTATCCACAGATTCAAGCTCGGCCCCTAGTTTGGTCAATACCTCTTTTCGTTCTACTTTTACGATTTCAGTAGTGCCCTCCCGGTTCTTTAATGTAACAGTATGCTCTTTTTCCTGACCCCCACGGTTTACAGTAACCTTTATCTTATCACCAGGTCTTTTACTACCAATGTACCCGATCAATTGAGCAGTGTTGTTAATATCTCTGCCATCAATAGCCACAATTACGTCTCCTTCTTTTACTCCTGCGTCTCTGGCTCCGCTTGAAGGATCAACACCCATTACATATGCTCCGGAGATAACTTTAAGATCCTGATCTTCCATCAGTTTCTTAGTTACATTTTGGATCTGTACACCCAGCCAGCCTCGCTGTACAGTACCATAAGCCATCAGGTCTTCTACTACCTTGCTCACAATATTAGATGGTACCGCAAATGAGTAACCGGAGTACGAGCCTGTGGGACTGGCAATTGCCGTGTTAATACCGATCAGGTCACCATTAAGGTTGACTAATGCTCCTCCGCTGTTTCCGGGGTTAACGGCAGCATCGGTTTGAATAAAAGATTCAATAGCTGTTGTCAGGTTATCACCGGTAATATTTTCACTTTGAAGTATGCCGATGCTTCTTCCTTTGGCACTGATAATGCCAGCGGTAACTGTTGAATTCAGATTAAAGGGATTTCCGACTGCTAATACCCATTCTCCTACTCTGGTGGCATCGGAATTCACGAATGACAAGTAGGGCAATCCTTTTTCTTCAATTTTGATAAGCGCTATATCTGTGGCCGGATCGGAGCCGATAATCTTAGCGCTGTAGCTTCTGTTGTTATGAAGCGTTACATCTATTTCATCGGCATTCGCTATAACGTGGTTGTTCGTAACTATATATCCATCGGAGTTAATGATCACACCACTGCCGCTACCCACCCGTGGCATTGGCTGTCGTCCATCTTCTCTCAGGAAGGGGCCAAAAAAGTCTCTGAAAGGCTCCGGGATCTGCTGGCGTTGGTCCTGTGCGGTATAGCTATTAGTTTGCCTGGACGTGATATGCACTACTGTCGGCATTACTTTTTCCGCTGCAGCGGTGAAATCCAGGGGTGCAAACTCTCCTTTTTCATTTTTACTGTAAACTGCCTTTATTGCAGGTACGCTATCCACATGCTCCACTTTCAGCACCTTGCTATCATTCAGATCAAAGACCTGAAAAGAGCCTATGGTTAACGCACTGCCCAGTACTGCGGCAGCAATTAATGCGCTAAATCTTTTCATTTTTTAACAATTTTAAGTAAAACATTCATTGACCGGATTGACAATCAAAAGTTTCAAACTAATTCTGCTGATCCTGAAGGTAAGATGAGCAGGCGCAACCGGCCTGCTCGTAAGTTTTACGAAATATCGATTACTCTTGATGCTTTTTGCTTGGCTTCTTCCTTTTTAGGGATCGTAAGCCTCAAAATACCCTCATCGTATTTCGCATTGATCTTGTCGCTTTCTACCGTGTTGGGTAGGGTAAAGGACCTTCTGAAAGCCTGGTAATTAAACTCTCTTCTGGTATATTGACCTTCTTCACTTTTCTCTTCCTTATCCTCCTTTCGTTCGTAAGAAATAGTCAATGTATTGTTATCTAATTCTATTTTAAAATCCTTTTTACTCATACCAGGAGCAGCAACCTCTACCTCAAACTCATTTTTGTTCTCCTTGATATTAACGGCAGGCATACTCGTGGTCCTCTCTATGTTGGACCAATCATTTCCTAAAAAGTCATTAAAGAAAGTAGGAAACAAATCATTTGATCTTCTAACAAGTGACATAATACCTCCTTATTTAATCAGTTTAACATCATTAGTTTTTACTAATAAGAAACAACTCTTGTGCCAGACATGATGTGGAGCGCTAAGTATGAAAAAATGACAGTAGAAGGGCTTCCGAGGTCTTTAAATTTGTCAGCCTGAGGCTGAAATTAATTTTTAAAATTACTTTACAAGTTCCCCGTCCTTGTACTCGTATTCGATGCTAACATTGCCTTCCTGGTCGTACCATTTCGCCAGTCCATGTCGCTTGCCGTTAACATATGGGCTCTCTTCCAGTAGCTTGCCATCAGGATAGTATATCTTCACCACCCCTTCCAATTTTCCATTTATATATTCCCTTTTTTCTTTGGTTCTTGCCCGGTTGTACTCAATGTAGCTACCGTGTAGCTCTCCGTTGTGATAGTAAGCCTTTTTTTGTATTTGGCCTGTATTTTCCAGTTCCACAAAAACCCCCTGCTGTATGCCATTTACATAACTCGTTACCGACTTCACAACCCCGTTGGGAAAATACTCTGTCCAGTTGCCGCTTTTCTTGCCCTCAAGATAGTCACCTTCAAACTGTATGTTCCCGTCAGGATAATTAATAGATACTTTTACCAGATCAGAATTATCTTCATAAGGTTCTTTTGTGGCCCCTGCGGGAAGCTCAGACAGCCCCTCAATGGTTGCTTCGCTAAATTTCTCCTGCTGATTACAGGCAATTATACTTATGGAAAATAAAATTGCTAGTATCTTTTTCATAGTCACGTGTTTTAAGGAATAATTTGCAAAAAATGATCTCAATATTAAATAATACAATGATAATGGAAAAAACGAACAGCTATTTTTTTATTGAAATAATGGCTGATAGTACTAATTTACACCTACTAACGGTGCGATGAATAATATGAGAGTTACCATTCACACACTGTGTTGAAGAATTATGAAAGATACCATTTATCAACGTATTGACCCTGCCCCGGGATTGACAGAATTCATCGATTGCTACTGGATCATTGAAAATCTGCAGCAGGAGGAGGTCAGGGAGCAAAAGATCATACCGGATGGCTATACCGAACTGATATTTCATTATAGCGATGCCTATGAGATCAAGCTGGAAAGCGACTGGCAGACCCAGCCCTACAGCCTGGTGGCAGGACAGATCAGAAAGCACTTCTTTCTTAGAAATACGAGACATGTCGGAATGGTGGGCGTCAAACTTAAGCCAACAGCGCTTGCTGAATTGTTCGGTCTAAAGATGAATCAGTTGGCAGACAAAGTAGTGGATGCGCAAAAGCTTATACCTGGGGTGGATAAGTTAGCACTAAGGCTCAGAAGCGCTACTGACAACCAGAAGCGAATTGTGATGGTGGAGGACTACTTTAAAGAGGTGCATTCTCGTGGTGCAATTCAGAACAAGGTAAGGATGGCTATTGAGATGATGCGAAAGGGTAGCCGCCAAATAAAGGAAATTACAGAAGCTATTGGTTTGAGTGAAAGGCAGTTGGAGAGGCTGTTTAGCCATTATGTTGGGCTATCCCCTAAGTTTTATGCTCGCATACTACAATTCAATACCATCTTTGAACTGATGCAAAAAGGAGATCCTTCGTGGAGTGATATCGTTTTCGAATCGGGTTATTTTGATCAGTCTCATTTTATCAAAAGCTTTAGGCAGTTTACGGGTGAAGACCCTTCGAAATACATTTTTGACCAACCTGATATGGCCAATTTTTTTCTGAGGAGATGTTAATTTAACGTGAGTTCGATATAGTAGAACCGATTAAATTGTATTCGTACCCAAAAATAACCTAAAAACCTCTTTTAAGGTCATTCTGCCTGTCCCGAACTTGCCTTCGGGGAGGCACGAAGAATCTTACTAAGTTCAAGGATACTACCAACAACTTAGGAAGATCCTTCTCCCGAA
>NZ_AMZN01000023.1 GCF_000331535.1 Fulvivirga imtechensis AK7
CAGCAAAACGGGTTTGGTTATGTAACAGCGTTAACTCAACTGATGCTCTTATTAAGTAGTGTCTCTAAGAAAACGTCAATGTCTGCGTTATGCTCGCCCCAAAAATGTTCTTCCCGACAACTGTAACAACTGTACGGGACTCCGCTTTTTGGCACTTCACAAGCCTTGACCTTAACGTTTTCTTAAAGCCACTATTTAATCAAACGTTTCTTACCATTCGGCTGAGGCGAGTTTAGAACTATACTTCTTCTTCTTAACCCAAACCTGTTTAGTCACTATGGATACCCGAGTGACTGTTGGAAGATATCCTAATCAAAAAGTGCAAGAGAATAGAAGAAAATCCTGAAAACTGATGTTTTAATTGAAGAACGGTTTCCCAGGCAGGCTTATTGGTGTTTGTTTTGGTTTTTCGGCTGCAGTTTTGGAGAGGCTAAAGATTATTATTGTCTATGTGAGCCAACAATCTTCATTTTATCTTCTGATTTTATTGGTTTTGTACTCTTTATCTGGTGTTACAGGGGTCATGTTCGGTATCTCAATTTCGAACGTAGTGAATTTGCCCAGTTCGGAATTCACTTTAATTTTACCTTGCAGCTTGGATACGGTTTCCTTAGTGATGTACAGGCCTAGACCAGAGCCTTTGGAATGGTGTGATGCTCTGTAAAAAAGATCAAATATCCGTTCCAGGTGACGTTTTTCAATACCAATGCCATTATCTTTTGCTATAATGCTGGCCTTTTTTGCAGAAGTTTCAATTCTCAGAAATACCAATGAGAATTTCTTTTCCGTATCCTGATATTTGATGGCATTTGACAGGAGGTTGTGCAATAGTACTCTGATGCGATTGCTATCGGAGTAGAAAGGAATGTCATCTTGTATCTCTATATTAATTGTTATGCGTTCTGCGCCAGGCATATTCTGCAAGGTTTCTTCGGTTTCATTGAGGAGCTTATAAAAGTTGATCTGTTCGTTTTGAATATCTACCCGGCTGTTTTGTGAATAATTCAAAATGTCTTTAATGAAATAATCAAGTCGGCTAATACAGCTTCGCATCATCTGCAGATATTGCTGATGCGAGGGTGACAGCTCCTCTAGTTCTGCAATATTGATCAGCCCGGATAGTGTAGTTAACGGGGCGCGCAGGTCATGCGATACACTATAAACAAACCGGTCGAGTTCGTGGTTGGTCTTTTGGAGTTCTTCAAACTGGACTTTCAATCTTTCCTCGGCCTGCTTTCTTTCGGTGATGTCTTCCAATGTACCCTCATAGTGCAAAATGCTCCCTTCATCATCCTTTACAGTATGTATGTTGGCGCGGACCCAGAGTGTTTTGTTACTTTTTTTCTTAACTTTTATTTCAACACTTTTAGCCGCCCCTTTGGTTTTCAACTGACTGGCGAAATACGACCTTTTTTGAGGATCAGCATACAACAATTGGCTGAAATCTGCTATGGTAGTGATCATTTCGTCAGAAGTCTTAAACCCAAACATTTTAACCATAGATGGATTGGCCATCAGCAGGCGCCACATTGGAGTAGCCTGAAAAATACCTTCAAGCGAATTTTGAAATATCTGATGATACTTTTCCTCTGCATATTGTATTGATTTTTCCGCCTTTATTCTCTCAAGTTGTTCTATCTTTTTGTTACTTTCCCTGAGCAGCAGAATATTATATTTGAGGTTGAGTAGATTTACAACTTGTTTTGCAAGCTTTCTGAGAGAGTCAAGTTGCTCATCATTCAGCTTCCCCGGCTTATTATCCAGTACAGATAATGTTCCTAATTTGTACCCATCGGTGGTAACCAGGGGCATTCCGGCATAAAAGCGGATATTTGGCTCTCCGCTGACCAGTGGGTTATCAGCAAACCTGTCATCCAGAAGAGCATCTTCCACCATGAAAATATCATTATAATGGATTGCGTGGGCACAAAAGGAAATGTCTCTCGGGGTTTCTTTAAGGTTTAATCCTTTTCTCGCCTTAAACCATTGACGGTCTTCGTCCAACAACGTGATAAGCGCCATTGAGGTGTTGCATACCAGTGCTGCCAGATGAACAATATCATCAAAGTCCTGCTCGTTTTCCGTATCCAGTATATGGTATCTACGAATGGCAGCCAACCTTTCCTTCTCATTTTCTGGTATCGGACTTATTTTCATCTGACCCCTTGTTGTTTAGCACCCTTGCTTTAAAATAACTAAAGTCGGGGACATTTGGTAGCATTTTCTGATAGTTTAAATTATTTAGTGTCTCTAAGAAAACTCACAATTTATCGTCATCCCGAGACTTAACATTTTTCACAAAATGCACAAAATGAGATGACGAATTGTTCTGTTGCAAAACTGCAGCGAAAGAAATGGGATATCAACTTGTTACAAATCAAACATGTTGAATAATACGTCATCGGTAGGTGTCAAACAACTAAACCATCACGTCATCCTGGAATTTTCGTAGAGCAACGGAGAAAATATTCAGGATCCCCCTGAGCTGTTGGCAGAGGCTGAAGTTCAGTCACAGCCAGTAGCGAGGAGATCCCGGATCTTCACTACGTTTAATCCGGGATGACGGTAGGTGGTGAATTGAATAATTCATTGACTATCAGAACGTTATTAAAGCTTGTCATTGGTGGCGAAATGTGGCAATCTCCTCTTCTTTGGCGTGCATTAAGAGGAGATTGCTTCGATTCCTCCCCGTGGCACGCTCCATAGCCGTCAAGCTAAGAGACATTTAGCCCCAGAGGGTGAATTAACTCAATACAAAATCAAACCTACCTGTCCCTATTGATTTGAATATTTTGCTTCATGCTCCAGTAGCCATTTTTTGCGAGGTAGTCCACCTCCATAACCAGTCAACTGGCCATCAGAACCTATTACACGATGGCACGGTATAATGATAGAAAGCCTGTTGAAGCCATTGGCACGTGCCACTGCCCTGATAGCGTTAGGCTGATTGATAGCCATTGCCTGTTCCTTATAGCTTCTGGTGCCTCCATAAGGAATGTCCGTTAACTGGTGCCATACCTTTTGCTGAAATGTTGTGCCTGGTATTATCAGGGGTAGATCAAAATCTTTTCTGGATCCATTAAAATACTCCAACACTTGCTTTCTGGCTTCTTTTATATGATCGTTCTTTCCGGCAAGCATAACACCCTTTAATCGTTTGGCCAGGTCTTTAAATTCAAATTCGAGCATCCTGCGATCGGTAAACTCAAGCAGGCAGATACCTTCATCTGTAGCGCATATGAACATTGGCCCAAGAGGGGTTGAGAACCTGTCGATATAGATGACATTTTGGTTTTCTGCCTCTTCCGGTGCTACTCCAATAATATTCTTAAAG
Source organism: Fulvivirga imtechensis AK7 (assembly GCF_000331535.1). GTDB lineage: Bacteria > Bacteroidota > Bacteroidia > Cytophagales > Cyclobacteriaceae > Fulvivirga > Fulvivirga imtechensis. The sequence continues at coordinate 3,335 of NZ_AMZN01000023.1, forward strand.
GCGTAACCAAAGCCGCTAAGCGATTCATACCCTGAATCGAAGGCACTTTCAGTTACCCTGGTGCCATGCTTCAGGCCTTGGAAGGCACTATTGATCCTGATCATCCGTTGATAGGCCTGAAAGGTAATGCCGTGATGCTTTTTAAACCACCTTCGGATGTTCTCGGGACTGTGCCCAAATCTCCTGATATCACCGTCTGTTATTTTTCTGTCGGGTTGGTCTGAGACCATCTTAATCAGCTTCTTTATTTCCCCGGGCGGCTCATCCACATGCTCAGTTGGCCTACATACTTTGCATGGTCGAAAACCATGTTGAAGCGCTTCCTGAGAAGTGGTAAAAAACAACACATTTTCCAGCTTCGGTTTACGTGCTCTGCATGTAGAGATGCAGAACACACCTGTTGTTTTTACACATACATAAAAGCTACCCAGATATTGGCTGTCTCTATCTATAAGCGCCTGGAAGAAACGCTGGATCTTCTTATTCTCTGCTACCAGCATGTCAGAACAATGGTTTAAACGACTGATACACCTTTATTGCCTCAGCGGTCTCTTTTAGCTTATTCGCCATATGAGAATGTACAAAATTTCCCATGCTTATCCTTTTCACGCCAAGTTGTGCCAGTTCATTAAATGCGGGCAGATCAGGCATACACATTACATTCACCGGTAAGCCGGTGTTGCTGACAATTTCTTTTATGTCGCCACTATTCACAATGCAGGGGACAAACACTCCATCCGCTCCGGCCTCTTCGTAGATGCGTACTCTTTTTTTTGTTTCAGCCAAAGCCTCAGGAACGGGTAGCAGGTAGGTATCTGTTCTTACATTTACAAATATGTCTGTTTGTTGCTCATGAAGGAGCTTCTTTATTGCTGCTATTTTTTGTCCGAAATCATCAGCAGGCAGTATTTTACGTCCATTTTCTATCACAGAGTCTTCAATGTTAATACCAAAGGCGCCTATGTCGTGAAGTTTTTTTATGTTGCTTACTATGCCTGATATATCTCTGTCGTATCCGCCTTCTATATCTACGGTAAATGGTATAGTCACCTTAGCGGCTATTTTCTTAACCATGAAGAGAAGCTCTTCAAATGGCATTTCTTCTCCGTCTTCATATCCGAGGGTGTGAGCAACGGCAGCGCTTGAAGTACCTAACGCACTAAATCCCAGATCTTCCATTGTTTTAGCGCTATTAACGTCCCAAACATTAGCCAGAAGAAGTGGGGTTGACTGAAGGTGCAGGTTTTTAAATGTTAAATAATTCCTCATTGTTTAGTTTTTTTAAGCAAATCTGCATGGTTGAGCTCTTGCGAACAACCGAAAAATTGACAAGTATTTTTTATTTATAATGAATGTGTGTGCGGCAGCCAGGTGTTCAGGCCTTGTGTGGACATCTGCTTTCATAGTCCTGAAATAGCCGTTGCGAATGTAAAGAAAATAACCTCGAGTGACAGCAGTATGTCAGTAGTCTTACGAGTCTCATAATAATTTTCAGGCTCGAGGTTATAGCTCTCCTTTTTTCTCAGATCACCGGACAGCTTCACTTAAATATTCAATTGGGTTAAGGTAGAACATTTTCTTCCATCCTTGCCTGTCACCATCAATTCGCCATACATATGGTAAGGGTGTGACTATGGAATAATGCAGGTGAGGCGGCTTTCCGGTAGCATTGCCACTGGTACCCACGGTGCCGATCATGTCACGGCTGGTGAGCCATGAAAAAGTAGAAGTATTTATTTTTTCAAGATGAGCATAATAGTGCAATCGCCATTTCGGGCCCAGCACGAGAACGACATTTCCTCCAACCTTTACTGAGCCTGCATAAATCACCAAACCCGGTGTTGAAGAATGTACGGGAGTGCCACCAGAAGCGAAGATATCTACCCCCTTATGTGTCACAGACCTGCCCCAGGGATAATACCAAAATGATTGGCCATTGTAGTCTTTGCTTGTTGCCCCTTTTACAGGCATGATGCAGTGCTGCGGAAGCAGAAAGCCTGCGACAAGGATAAGTATGAAGAATAGGGTAATTTTTTGTCGTTTACTCAATGATTTATTTTCGATGATGGATATTACAATACCTACGGAAAAACATTAGTCAGGGTTAATTGGAGTAAGCGAGGTTGTACATTCAACCCTTCTTTCTGCAATTTCCTTTTTCAATTCAATAAGCCGTATTCTCAAGTTATGTTCATCAAGGATCCAGGTGAAAAAATTGGGGACCTGAGAAGTCAAAAGTTGGGCTTGTTTTACACCTCACCCAAAACAGGCTGAAATACTTGCTCAGTAGAATTGCCCACTCCTCAACGGCTACTCTATGCGGAAATATAAGATGCTGAATGCACGTAGAGTCGATCCTTCTCCCCAAAGCCTTAAAGCCTTCGGGATAGGATGCCGTTTATTTTTAAGCGTTTTATATCGAACTCACGTTGAGTTACGGCTATGCCTTTCACAGTCTGATTGGTTTTCGTTCAGGAGGAATGTGAAAAATTTATGCATGGAGTAGTCCTTAGGAGAGAGGTTTGATTAGAGGGGAGGCTGGTCTTCTATTGGCCCGGTTGGCTCGATCAAATCCCATAAGTTGCCATATAGGTCTTCAAATACCGCCACCTTGCCATAGGGCTCGTTTGATGGTTCTCTCACGATTTCAATTTTTTGTTCAAGCAGATTTTGGTAATCCCTATCGAAATCGTCAGTGTGTAAGAAGAGGAACACGCGCCCTCCGGTTTGATTTCCAACCCGGCTTTTCTGCTCTTCACTGGCTGCTTTTGCCAGCAGCAGACCGCACCCTTGTGGGCCTTTCGGTTTTACCAGTACCCAACGCTTTGCTTCAGTTAACCTGGTGTCCTCTAATAAATCAAATTTAAGTTTTTGAGTATAAAAAGCGATGGCCTCATCATAGTCTTCTACTACTATCGAAATGTGTGCTAATCTTTGATTCAATTTAATGAGTTCTTTACTTGAAATTTCTATTTAGTGTCTCTAAGAAACATCAATGTCTGCGTTATGCTTGTCGCAAAAATACTGATCCCGACAGTATTCCATACAGTATTCATCGGACTTTAACTGAAAATTACAACCATTTCCAATCTATCCGGGGGTGCAGGAGGACAAAGAGGAGCTCAGCCGATTGAAGCCCGGAAAGTTTAGTTAGTGTTTGTAAGAAAACTTCAAGTTACTCTTTTTCGATCGCTTCAAACATCGCTTGATAATCTTCATTGGTACATTTCACAAAACCTTCCGTTCCGTATAGTGCAGTCAGTAACTTTTTGCCCTCAGCGGTCTTTGAAAACTTGATCATGGCCTGGCAAATCTGACTTACCAGATCTTCAGGTAACTCGTTACTAAACACCAATGGATCATTGGGTATAGGCTCTGTGAGATCTATGATCTTTACCTTTTCCTGAATATCAGGATATTTATGCAGTAGGAGGGCCCTGGCATCACGAATTTGCCCGTTCGGTCCGGGCTCCGAATAATAAGTGGCGCCTGCATCTGCTGTACCATTATATACCATTTCCACTACTGAATCATGTTCTTTACCATACAGGATCTCTCCGGGTTTCACTCCTTTGGCCTTCAGTATTTTTGCCGGATATAAGTAGCCGGATGTAGAATTACGGTTGGTGAAAGCAAAGCGCTTACCTGCTATATCCTCAATGGTGTTGACATTCTTGTCAGCATTGGCAATAATTTGCCCTCTATAGCTGGTTTCTCCGTACTTAACAGATTTTAATCTGGCATTAACATCATATTTATTTACAGCGGCAATGAAGCTTAGCGTGTTCATCATACCTATATGAGCTTTGCCACTACCGAAATCATGGATCATTGTTTCATGATCTCTGGGAATTACAGGCTCAATATGAAGATTTGTTTCCTTCCCCAGGAAATGGATCAGCTCGTCAGCTTTATCATTTAAAAGCGGTTTAGTTAATGAAGGGGCAAAATAAAATCTGATAACGCTGTGCTTTTCCGGGGCGCCCGGTACTGTTTTATTTTCAGTTGTATTAGAGCAGGAAAATAAAACAAGTGAAGTGAATATTATAATACTTATAGGATTTTGTGATTTCATATTGCGGATGGATAAGCTACAATATAATAATTTTGTGTTATAAGAGAAAAAGAATTGAGGACTAAGATCATGGAGTCCAACATTTGTAAGTTTTTTGTGATTAAATGAGTTTTATGATAGCGGAAGTACAATACAACGGTGGAGGGTTATTTATTTGGTTTGAGGGTGTTTAGCTCCAATATTGGTTTGCAAGATCAGGGGAAAACAAAGTGGCTTCTTTGTGAATAATATGAATTTCTGATCAGTCCGGTGGTATCCAACCTATATTGATTTGCTCGATCAATTTACACAACAAATCTTTTACCTTCACTTCGGTCAAATCGATACATACCACTGTGTCCACCGTGTAGCGGTCTGTGTCTGCAATTGTTGAAGCAAACCAGAAGCCCTCTTCCAGGTTGTGGTGAGATGTAGTGATTGGTGAAGTTTCGAGTATAGACGGTACTTCAACAGCAGACCAGGCAATTTCCTCATCAAAATATTCTTCGGATAGCTTCGATAACTCGCCTGAACAACATATATATGAGGCATTTCTATCCAAACAAGCATTAGCAACGATTGGAATCAATTCTTCATCACCTTCATGGGCTACAGTGAGCGCTATCCAATTACTTTTGGGTAGCAATTTGCTCCAATCCGGATTGTTTCTGGTCTGGACGTGATAGATCTTGCGATTTCTGATTATTCCTAGTAGTTGCATTTATGTGTATTAATAAGAACTGACGGAATACCTAGGTTTTGGGTGCCTCTGTCATCTATCATTATAATCCAACCTTCAAATATACATAATGCAAAATAGAATAATTTTTTGATGTTTTATAATTCCGAATTAAAATTTGTATGCAATATCGTTGTTTAAGACTTATAAAGACATCTCAAATTATGATCAAAGCTAACCATATCAATCATAGTTTAAGATGATATTTTTGATTTGGGTTTCATTATTCGTTTGAATTACAGCCTCGTAATAGTTCAAGGCATCAACAACGAACTATCCCCATAGCTCAAAAACCGATATTCATTATCTAAAGCTTCCTTATAAACTTTTCTCCAGTCTTCACCAATAAAAGCAGCAACTAATAAAATGAGTGTTGAGCCGGGCAGGTGGTAGTTCGTAATCAGTCCTTTACATACTTTGAATTCATATCCCGGGAAAATGAATATCTCTGTGTTTCCGATGATAGTATGCAGGTTATTCTGCTGCATCCAGCGCTTAATAACTTTGAAAGCTTCCTGCGGTTCAGGAAGCCTGGCGCAGTCAAACTCGTAGGGGAGAAGCTTTTCAATGATGAATTTGGCATCCTTTTTTAACAATATCTTTACTCCGTACCAATACAGGCTTTCCAATGTACGCATGGAAGTTGTGCCTACCGCAATAACCTGATCATTGGAAAGCAGCGCATCGATGTTGTCCATGGTTACCACTATTTGTTCAGAATGCATGGGGTGATGAAGCACATTTTCTTCCTTTACCGGTTGAAATGTGCCCGCACTTACATGCAGCGTTAAGTAATTTAACGAAACACCTTTAGCCTTCAGGTTTTTGAGTATCTGGTCACTGAAATGCAGGCCTGCAGTCGGAGCAGCCACAGCCCCGGCATGGTGTGAATAAATGGTTTGGTATCGTTCCTTGTCCTCATCACTTACTTCCCTGTTGATATACGGGGGGAGCGGTATCTTACCGGCTGCTTGTATGATATCAACAAATGTGTGGTCACCACTCCATTCAAAGGTAACTAGCTGTAGGCTTCGGTCTGCCACAAAGGCTTTTAGTGTTACTTCTTCATTCCCAACGGGAAGAATGAGGGTGAGCGCCTGATCATCCTTCCATTTTTTAAGATTGCCTACCAAGCATTTCCACTGACAATTGTCTTTTACCCACATAGATTGGGCTACATCCCTGGTGGGTGATACCGGCTCTAGTAAAAATACTTCAATATGTGCCCCGGTCTCTTTTTTAAAATGCAGGCGTGCAGGGATCACACGGGTATCGTTAAAGAACAAGGAGGTATTTTCCGGGATGTGCTTTTCCAACTGGTGGAAATGAGTATGTTCAATATTTCCTGTCTGGTAGACGAGCAGTTTGGAATCCTTACGTTCTTTTAATGGAAACTTTGCTATTCTTTCCTCGGGCAGGTCGTATTTGTAGTCTTGTAACCGTATTTCAGGCAGTTCTTTATCCAACATAGTGCAAATATAGGGCGAGGGTATTGATTAACTGGGATAATTCTTTCAAATTGTGGCACACTAAACCAACACTATGCCGTTAAAAACATCCTTTCAACCCTACACATTGGAGTTTAAGTTTGATGCCGGCACCTCGCGTGGTGTGCTGAGAGAGAAGGAAACGTGGTTCATCAAGGTTTGGGATGAGGCTAATCCGAAGATATTTGGTTTGGGAGAAGCGGGACCGCTTAAAAAACTCAGCATTGATGATCGGGAAGACATGCACCAGCAACTGGCTATCATCCTTCGGACCCTTGAAGGCAGGGAGCATCCAAAGAGTGAAGAGGAAATATACCAGATTGCCAAGGAACTGGCAGGGAGGGATTTTCCATCGGTACGTTTTGCATTGGAGACTGCACTGCTCGACCTGCTGAATGGAGGAGAGCGGATCATCTTTAAAAATGCCTTTACCAGTAGTGGCCTGAAGATCCCTATCAATGGCCTTATATGGATGGGGCATACCGACTCCATGTTGTTGCAGATCACGGATAAGGTGGCGGCTGGGTTTGACTGCATAAAAATGAAGATCGGATCTATGGATTTTGAGAAGGAGTGTGATATTCTGGATTACGTACGTAGAAAATATTACCAAAAGGAACTGTTGATAAGGGTAGATGCTAACGGAGCATTTAAAGTGGAAGAAGCTCTTAGTCAGTTGCACACCCTGAGTAAATATAAAATTCATTCAATAGAACAACCAATAAAAGCAGGACAACCTGAAGCAATGCGCAAGCTTTGCGAGCAATCACCCATTGGGATAGCCTTGGATGAAGAATTGATAGGTGTATATAATAAAAGTGAGAAAGAGGCGCTGCTTCGCGAAATCAGGCCCCATTATATAATACTGAAACCAACTCTGGCAGGTGGCATAAGATCCTGCATAGAGTGGGTTGAAATTGCTGCTGCTATGAACATCGGATGGTGGCTTACCTCAGCGCTTGAATCTAACATTGGGCTGAACGCCATCTGCCAGTTGGCGGTGCATCTAAAGGCAATCAGCTACCAGGGCTTAGGCACCGGACAGCTTTATTATAATAACATTCCTTCCCCTCTGAGCGTTGAAAGTGGTCACATTGGTTATAATTCACATGTCCAATGGGATTTAAAAGACCTGACGTTATGAAACAGGCAATTTCTGAGAGTAGGCTGCATCAGGAAGGAAAGCTATGGCTTTTCGATAAAAACTATATTTCGGAATTTGTTTACGGAGGAATTGATGGCGCCATAACCACCTTTGCGGTAGTTGCCGGGGCGGCAGGAGCTAACGCTGACCTGTATTGGGTGTTGATTTTCGGCTTTGCCAATCTTATCGCAGATGGTTTTTCAATGTCTGTAGGAAATTTCTTTTCAGTGAAAGCCGAACGGGACAATTTTGAAAAACACAAAGCTATAGAGTACTGGGAGATAGAAAACCTCAGAAACCGGGAAGTACAGGAGATACGCGATATATATGCCGCTAAAGGTTTTAAGGGAGAGCTATTGGAGCAGGTAGTAGCCGTAATTACTGCTGACAAAGATGTGTGGGTGGATACCATGATGAAAGAGGAACTGGAAATGACTAAAGACGATAAAACCCCGTATAAAACAGCAGGCGCAACCTTTTTATCATTCAACCTGGTGGGTGTTATTCCATTGCTTTCCTATGTGATGGCAGTTTTTGTTGATATTGATAAAGACAAGCTTTTCCTTACCTCCTGTATCGCCACCGGGTTGGCATTGGTCATTGTTGGTTATCTGAAAAGCATTGTTACACAAAAGAGGGTGTCGGTGGGTATACTGGAAACGCTGGCGCTCGGAGGACTGGCCGCTTTTCTGGCTTATTATGTGGGAGTTGTACTGGCAGCATATTTTCTATAGCCAATAACTACCTGTAACAACGGTGGAACTAAATCTTACATTCTCTTGAAAATCCGGGAACGACATATTAATTTATAGAATAACCCAACCGCCCCGTAACCTTTTTAGATTAGTAGAGTCTTTTCTGTAACTCAAAATAAATAGTTATGGTTAAAAACTACCTCAAAGTCGCCCTAAGGAGTATCCTTAAAAATAAGATCTTCTCTTTTGTTAATATTCTTGGCCTGGCCATAGGAATTGCAGCTTTTCAGTTGATCATTCAATATGTTCATTTTGAGTTGAGCTATGATAAGTTTGTGCCCGGAGTGGAGAATATTTACCGGGTTACACTCAAGCAATACCTCAACGGAGAGTTGGTGACCGCTTCGGCCGAAAACTACCCGGCTGTGGGGCCTGCTCTGAAGGCTGAGCTTCCTGAGGTAACGAGCTTTGCAAGATTGTATAACATGGGGTATAAGAATAATTTGGTGATCACCTATGAAGATGCGCCAAACGGACCGGTGAAGTATAAGCACAGACACTTTTTGTATGCCGACTCTTCCTTTTTGCCCATGTTTGGATATGACATGATACATGGTGATGCAAAAACAGCCCTTGCGGAGCCGCTCTCGGCTGTCATTTCCGAAAAATATGCGAAAATGTACTTCGGTAATGAGGATCCCATAGGGAAGATGCTCCGTCTGCAGGATGATGATTTTAATGATGAACTATGTAAAGTAACGGGAGTATTTAAGGATCTGCCTGAAAATACTCACTTGAAGTTTGACGTGCTCTTTTCTTATAAAACATTGTTTAACAGGGGCGATTGGGCTCCCGGCAGGTATGATGGATCCTGGCAGCGGAAGGACATGTATACCTATGTAGCTTTGGAGCCCGGAGCTAATCCTGCTGAGGTGGAGGGCAAGCTACCATCAATAATCCGCAAACATGAGCCGGATAAGGAGGCGGGCAACCGGAAGGATATTTTAAAGCTGCAGCCTCTGGCAGACATTCATCTATATTCCCAACTTGCAGACGAGGCTGAGGCGAACGGCAATGGAAGTAATGTCTACTCTCTGGGGCTGATCGCTTTTTTTATACTGGTGATTGCCTGGGTTAACTATATTAACCTGGCAACCGCTAAGGCCATGGAGAGAGCCAAAGAAGTAGGGGTCAGGAAATCGATCGGTGCATCAAAAGAGCAGCTTATGCGCCAGTTCCTCATTGAGTCTGCCATACTAAACCTGGTAGCTTTGTTGCTATCGTTTGGTATTGTAACCCTGGCCTTGCCGCTGTTCAATGCTACTTCCGGGCTTTCACTCACCTTTTCGCAACTTTTCCAGCCATGGTTTCTCGCAAGCTGTTTTCTGATATGGATGGCGGGATCATTGCTTTCCGGTTTTTACCCTTCATTCTTTTTATCATCATTTAAGCCGGTAAGTGTCTTGAAAGGCGCATTAAGAACTTCCGGAAAAGGGTCATTCTTACGCAAATCACTGGTAATTTTTCAGTTTGTAGCTTCCGTGACACTTATTGCCGGTACCATTATAGTATATAATCAGTTGTCGTACATGATGAACAGGAATATTGGAATGAATATAGATCAGGTGCTGGTGGTAGAGAGACCTGGCGTGGCGCCAAAAGATAGGACCGTTTATTCGTCTAATGTTGATGTATTCAGAGATGAGGTACTTACAAACCCTGATGTAAAAGGGATAGCCACCTCCGTAACCATACCCGGTAAGAAGAGGGAATATAAAACTGCTATAAAAAGATATGGCCGGGGTGATGCCGATGCTGTAACGCTCCGCATTAATAGTATGGACCACCATTTTATCGATGTGTTTGGTATGACACTTCTGGCCGGCAGGCCCTTTTCTCCCGATTATACCAGTGATCCGGATACTTCTATTATATTGACAAGCTCAGCAGCAAAACTTTTGGGGTTTAAAACACCGGAAGAGGCTGTGGGGCAAACGTTGTCTATATCAGATTTTCAGTGGCATCCAATAGTGGTAGGTGTAGTCAATGACTACCATCAGGAGTCGCTGCAGAAGGCCAAAGATCCTATTGCTTTTTACTGCACACTTTATGGGGGCGAGTTCTATTCCATAAAGATTGACACCAAGAATATTGATCAGGCCATTGAGCATGTGAAAGCCAGTTGGGCAAAGGCCTTCCCGGGTAATCCGTTTGAGTACTTCTTTCTTGATGACTATTTTAATCGCCAGTATGAAAATGAGCAACAGTTTGGGAAATTGGCAGCTTCTTTTGCAGTTATTGCCATTATTGTAGGATGCCTGGGCCTGTTCGGGCTGTCTGCGTATACCGCACAGCAAAAGACAAAGGAGATAGGCATCAGGAAAACATTGGGATCATCTAATGGTGGTATCTTTTTCCTGCTTTCGAAGGACTTTATCAAGCTTATTATCATCTCCATAATTGTGGCTGTTCCGCTTACTTACTATGGCATGGACAAGTGGTTAAATGGGTTTGCTTATAGAGAACAGATTGGGCTGTGGATATTTGTTGCCGCAGGCGGTTTGGTGATCCTGTCGGCTCTTGTCACAGTAAGTTTTCAAACCATTAAAGCCGCCCGGGTAAATCCTGTGGATGCTTTGCGGTATGAATAATATTGCTGCATCGAATTCTTTCGACTCTGGAAGCATTTTTATCCCAGGTCAACGGAGACTTTCCTGCTGTCTGGTTACTCTCCAATAAGTACAAAAGGTGCCCAATAATATGGCTTGCTATATTCTGATGAGCTATTGATCATATCCAGTTTGGCTTTTTGCAAGGCTTGGCTGAAATTGGCCCCTGAGAGATTGTTGTAAAAACTGGTCATAAGATCAGAGGTTGAAGCGTCAGCAACATTCCATAACGAAACCACTACATTATTTGCCCCGGCATAGAGCAGGGCTCGCGAGAGACCAATAATGCCCTCGCCTTTAGATATTTTACCGAGGCCGGTTTCGCAAGCTGACAAAGTGACCAGATCGGCTTCTAATTTCAGATTATAGATCTCACCTGAGTAGAGATTTCCGTCATGGTCGGACGTTTCTTTCAGAAAAATTCTGGACAAAGCGGGGTTGGTTTCATTGACAACCCCATGAGTAGCAAAGTGCAGGTACCGGTACAGGCTCAGGTCTTTTGACCGGATAAGCGCTTCACTGGCATCTGCTTCTAACAAAATCTCAGGATCTATGCTTTTGCCTGTAAAGATATTTTGAAGCTTATTTACTTCATCATTGGTGGCAGGCAGGTCGCTCAAATTCTTAAAAGTGACGGGTGCACAGAGTAGAGCATTACTCTTTCCTTCGGACAAAGGCTTGTTTTTATTCTGAATATAAAGGGCCGCGGCATACTGATAACTAACCGCATACCCTTTAGCCAGATAGTTATTACTGCTGTAATCTAAGGCAGACTTGGAGGATTTTGTAAGAAGTGCCTCGAAAGGAATAGTTCCCAGACGCCCGGATGGTATAACCACAAGGGACTTAATGTTTTTGCCAGGAGTAGCAGGGAACAAAATGTTATACAATTGACTTGCCGTAAAGTGGTATACATCATCATCTTTAAAGTAAATGCTGTTTCTCAGTCCACTGATATACCTGTTAAAATTCTCTGTTTGAGGTACATTGTCTGCCCGGAACTTATCTTTGGTCATCTGATAAATATAAAGCCTTTGATTTCGGTCAGCGATAAAGTAGCTGATCAGGCTGGTTTGCTCACCCATACCTTTTTGTATTTCCTTAACCGTTGGTATGTGTACATTGTACTTTAGATTGAAGTATTGAGGATACTCCGTTTCTAGAGATTGTACAAAGCGGGAATAGCGCTGTTTTAGCTCAAACAACTGCTGGCGATAGCGCTTTTCAGTTTCTTCATCAGGCTTTTGCGCCAACTTTTGTTCGTAATAAGCTATTTCGGATTGCAGCTCACTTTCTTCAGCCAATTTTTCATCCGGTATATTTGCATACGATTTTGCCGAGGCATTAGAAATGGCTTCCAGAAGCACAGCCGCTTTGCTCTTTTCTGCAAAATAGAATGACAATTCGTAGTAAGGGTCTTTTTTTACAGAAACCTCAGCCATGTAGTGACATAGCCTTACACCGTTTTCATACACCTGAGAGGCTACCTCCCCCAGGGCTAGCTTGTCCGCTTCATTAGTACTTATCTGCCTCAGGTTATCTATTAAACTATCGGCAGATTGCAACGTGCTGAGGCTGTACTTCAGGTCTTTGAATTTTAGAGAGTAGCTCAGGTGCAAGTCTTCAAAAGCCTGAGCCTTGTAGTACAACGAGTTAAGAAGGGTATTGGCATTGAAATATTGATTCACAGAAGGATTGGTTTCAATGTTTTGATCATCAAAATAAATGGAATTAGCGATCAGAGCCCGCTGGTATTCACCAATAGCCTCTTCGAACTTGCCTCTGATATTGTATATGTTACCAATAAGGTTATAGGTGCTGGCCACTTCGGGATGCTTCTGACCATAGTGTTTTTTGTAAATGGCCAGAGCCTTTCCATAGTGGAGTTCGGCCGCATCCATGTCACCCAGAAGTTGATAAGTTCTGCCGATATTGGTAAGTATAAAGCCTTCATTGGGGTGGCCTTCCGGGTGGAGGGATTGCCATATTTTAAGAGCGTCATTGAAATGGTTTTGAGCATCGCCATAAAACTCCATCTGACGATAAATGATGCCGATGTTAGTTTTTGACTGTGCTATTTTTCTATGCTCTTTGCTTTGATATAGCTTCTCATATATGGCAAGGGATTTTTCGTAATTTTCCAGGGCGGCATCTTCATCTGTTGATACAAGACCCAGATCGTTGTAGGAGGCAGCAATTTTTTCATGAGTATTTCCGTAGATCTTTTTTCGAATATTCAGCGCCTGAAGGATATACTCCTTTGCCTCATAATAATTACCGGTATTCCAAAAAACCAGTCCCAGGTTATTTAAGGCTGCAGCCTGATCTTCTGTGTCTTTTTTTGATTGCTGAAGCGCCTTTTCGAAGAATTGCATCGCGAGATCATTCCTTCCCTTTTGCAGGTAGACCTCACCGATCACAATATTGCAGGCAGCCTCCGGAGTCTTAATTTCTCTTATGGCTTCTACAGCAGTTTCAATGTCACCATTTTCCAGCAGCGTTCTCAACTGATTGCAATTGGTCTGTGCCTGTAAACAAGCGGCAGTGAAAAGGAGGATGAACAAGAGGCGGTAGTGCATATCAGAATCTGATTACATAAGCCAAAGAAGCGACATCCTCACGGGTCAGGCCATCTACATTTACATCACGGTCAGTAATTTTACGGCCGATCAGCAGCTTTACAGAGTGGAAAGTGTTGAAGTGGTAAGCAACACCCAAAATAGCAGACAACGCCATACCCGTGGTATTGTCCAGTTTCACCATTTCATTGGTATCAATGTCGCGAATTTGATCTTTGGTTATTCTGAAAATAGGCAATAGGCCTATCCGAATGTCCAAATTAGAAAAATGGAACGCCCTTTCGGCACGAAGCATTACATCAGTGCCTCTTTTCAGGTCGTTGGCCAGGTGGTTATGGCGCAAATAATCCTCGCTGGGGTAACCGGTCCATTCTTCAAAACGAAAATCGTTATCGTTGTTATGCACCACAGGCACTTGTACACCTGCTGCAAACATCCATTTTTTGCTAATGAAAGCAGCCCCGGCTACTACATCCCAGGTGCCCAGGCTGGTTTGGTAGTACATGGGAAGCTCCGCGTCCTGAAACGATGTAAATTCATTGCTTGCCTCAAGAGTGGAATTATTCGTAGGTATTTTACCTCCCAATGTAGCGTTGATATGATATTTTTCGGTTGACTTGATGTTGGATGTTACACTGTAGGAAATATCTCCCAGGGAGGAGGTTTCTCCCAGGTTACCATTTACCCACTGATATGGAATTTTTACCTGGAATGACGTTTTTTCCGTAATTCCAAAAGTAAAGTCAAGCGTTGTCACATTGATTACGGGAGTGATCTTTGTTGTCCCGCGATATTGATTGACCTCTAATGCCCGAAGTTTAAAATTGATCTTTTGGCTGTATACCTGACTGGGACGCATAGCACCCATAGTACAAAAGCCCGCATCGCTGCACCCCTGTCCGTAACCCTGGAAGGTAGCAGCACTTAAAACCAAAGCCATTAACAATCTTTTCATGATCTTCACAATCTACTATCAATTTATAAAATAAATCAGAAATATCCTGCATACCAACGTGATACAGTTTTATCTGCTGTTGTTCACCTTTTATTGACCTGATTTTAACCTGTCAAAATATTCATTTGCGGCCTTTTTTACTTTTGGCGCCAGTAAAAGGGCAGATATAACTGTAGGTATGGACATTAATGCAAAGGCTGAATCAATCAGGCTTATTATCGCTGCCAGAGAGGAAACAGCTCCATAAAGTACAGTGAATACATAGATATAGTTGTAGTAATGAGCTTTGTCAGCGCCTATCAGGAAGCTCATACATTTCGTTCCATAGTAAGAATAGGAGAATAGTGAAGTAATAGCAAAAATTAATATACAGACCATCAGAATATAATGGCCGAAACCAGGGAAGGCAGATTGAAATGCATTTGCTGTAAGGGTTACTCCATTGCTATCGGAAGTCTGCCACACCCCCGTGATCAATATGGTCATAGCGGTAAGCGTACATACAACAATAGTATCGATAAATGGGCCCAGCATGGCCACCAGTCCTTCGCGCACAGGCTCCATGGTTTTTGCGGCGCCATGTGCCATAGGCGCTGTACCAATACCTGCTTCATTGGAGAAAGCTGCTCTTCTGGTACCTAAAACTATTAATCCGCCCAGTGCACCACCGAAAAGGGCATCTCCGTTGTAGTTGTCGGCAGTAAAAGCATTGGTAATGATCAATTCCAGGTAATGAGGTACTTCGGAGATATTCATTATTAATATTATCACCACTGACACGAAATATAGCACAACCATTCCCGGTACCATTTTGCCGGCTACCTTGCCTATTCGCTTAATACCTCCAAAGATCACTAGTGAGATAAATGCCAGTATTCCCAAGCCGATAAACAGGTCTGTGGTGTTGAAATGTATCGGCCCATAATGTACCATCTTGCCGGTGATCCCGTTCGGAATAAGTACAATATCCTGAATAGCCTGTGTAAGCTGGTTAGCCTGAAATATGGGGAGGCATCCTATAAGGCCAAACACAGCAAACATCACCGCCAATGGCCTCCAGCTCTTGCCTAAGCCTTCTACGATTACGTACATCGGTCCACCCTGAACCTCTCCGGCTGAATCCTTCCCACGGTACAAAATTGATAGTGTACATGTGAAAAACTTTGTGGCCATGCCCACAAAAGCGCTCACCCACATCCAGAAAATAGCCCCGGGGCCACCTACGGCAATGGCGACTGCGACACCACTAATATTGCCCATGCCCACTGTTGCAGCCAGCGCAGTAGATAATGCCTCAAAGTGGTTGATCTGCCCGGGATCATCAGGGTTATCATATTTCCCCCTCAGTACATTGATAGCATGAAAGAAATATTTGAAAGGAATGAAACGCGAGTATATTATAAAGAACAAACCTCCGCCCATTAGCAGGAAAAGAAGCGGCATACCCCATATCCAATTGGCGAAATTAATGATCAGGTTTTCTAAATATTTCAAAACATGTGTATTTTGTAAGATCGCTAAGATATAAATTATTCACGCTCATAAAGGAATAATTTGCAAATTTGCTTAACTTTTAATGTAACAGGCGTACTAAAACGCTAACCTAAATGACTATTTTTTTATCTGCCATTTTATTTCTGTTTATTCAATTTCCTGTCGTAAATCCGACAATTGATAGTCTTCAACAACGATCAGAACAAGCCTCAGACAAGGAGAAGGTAATTCTCCTGAATGAACTTTATAAACAATACCTGAATAACGATCCTGCGAAAGCATTGGAATATACCCGGAACGCCCTGGAACTGGCTGGGGAGATCGGGGATCAAAGCGGCATGGCTTCATCTTATAATAATATTGGGGTTCTACATAAGAACAAGGGAGATCTGGATGGGGCCCTGGAGCATTACTTTAAAGCTTTGCAGATACAGGAGAAAAATAAGTTTACAGATGCGATAGCCTACACTTATAGCAACATAGGCACGGTATATTCTCTGAAAGGTGAATATTCAAAGGCACTTGAAAATTTCAACAAAGCTAACGACCAGTTTGTAAGCATTGGGCACACCTTACGGGCCATTGGCACTACCAATAACATCGGTAATGTCTATGAAGCGCAAGGTCAATATGATGAGGCGCTTAAATATTATCTCCGGTCATTGGAGCTATATGAAGAGTTGGAAGATAATTCCCAGGCTTTCGTTCCTTTCAATAATATTGGTAATATATTTTTTAGCAAGGGCAAGTATGATGCGGCAATGGCTTATTATGAAAGCGCCCTTGATCTTGAGCGTATAAATAATGATCTCAACGGTCAGGCTAACGCACTGCATAATATAGGTACCATCCATAAGGTGCGGGGAAGCTTCCAGGCTGCATTGGATCGTTTTAATGAGGCGGTTTCACTCGTACAGGAAACCGACAATAAAAGATTGCTGGCCATCATCTATCAATCTATTGCTGAAACCTATTTTTCAATGGGAGATACCTTTATGGCATATAGCTTTTTGCGACTGAATAATCTTGCCAAAGACAGCCTGTACAACCAGGAAAGCTCCAGAAGAATAGCAGAGCTGGAAAATGCCTATGAATTGGAGAAAAAGGAAAATGAGATCAGGGCATTAAAAATGGAAGCCCAGCTTCAAAGCCTTCGTATCAAAAATGACAATATTATAATGCTGGCCGGGGTGATCATTTCATTGCTGGGTGGAGGGCTCACATTGGTAACATTAAAGCGATACAAGCAGATAAGAAGGAATAAATATTTGTTGGAGAGGCAAAATGTGGCGCTTGAACAGCAGAAGCTGATCATCCAGGATAAGAACCAGAGTATTACAGAAAGTATAGACTACGCCAAGAGTGTACAGCGGTCTTTGCTGCAATTTCAGGTCACCCCTGAGAAGCTCTCCAGGTCATTTGTCTACTTTAAGCCCAAAGACATTGTTAGTGGCGATTTTTTCTGGTATGCAGAAAAGGACGATTTTGATATTGTGGCAGCGGTAGATTGTACCGGACACGGTGTAGCCGGGGCTTTTATGACCGTTATCGGTATTTCGTCATTGGAGCAGATCATTAACAGGGAAAAAATATACGAGCCTGCCCAAATTTTGGAACGTTTGAATACGGAGGTAAGAAATGTACTGAAGCTTAGAGCTAACAGTGGTACGGATCATGGGATGGATGTGGCACTATGCAAGGTGGATTTCAAAAAAGAAGAAGTGATTTTTGCCGGAGCCAACAGGCCGTTGTATTACTTCCGGCAGGGTGTTTTTGATGAGGTAAAGGGTACCAAGCGCACCATAGGAGAGGAGCTCTTCGCTACCGGAACAGCCTTTGAAGAGCATCATATTCCGTTTGGAGCTGCTGATACGTTTTATCTTACTTCAGATGGTTTTGCCGATCAGTTTGGTGGTGAAAAAGGTAAGAAGTATATGGTTGCCAGGTTAAAACAATTGCTGAAAGAAATACAATCGCTCTCTATTCAGGAGCAAAAGCAAACGCTTAGCCAAACTATTGTTAAATGGCAAGGTAATGAAGAGCAAACGGATGATATTCTGGTGATCGGCTTTAAGCTGTGAAGCTCAATTTGCCTTGAGATACAGCCATTATATTTCCCATCTGGTAAAGCAGCCGTGCACCCACATTGGCATCCCAATCGTCTTCCCCGGGTGATACCTCATTAAGATCAAACCCTATGATCGTTCTGCCTGATCTTACCACTTGTTTGAAAAGGTAGATCACCTGGTGGTACTCAAGGCCGCCAGGTACAGGTGTGCCGGTATTCGGGCATAATTTCGGATCCAACCCGTCAATGTCAAAGCTGATATACACTTGTTTCGGCAGGTTTTTAATAATTTTCTTGCAAATAGCCGCCCAGGTATCGCCTTCAAGCTGTGCATTTTTTAGGTCTTCATCATAGAAGGTCACCACTCTTCCCTGCGATTGATTGATATATTCTACCTCTTCCTCACAGAAATCGCGGATACCTACCTGCACCAGCTTAGAAACCTGCGGTACCTTTTCCAGAGCATTATACATGATAGATGCATGTGAGTAGGTGAAGTCTTCATAGGCCTTTCGCAGATCTGCATGGGCATCTATCTGTAGAATACCGAAATTGTCGTGCTGACTGGCAAGCGCGGAAATCAAGCCAAGAGGAGTACTATGGTCGCCACCGAGCAGTGCCACCATTTTTCCTTTTTCCAGTTGCTTTAATGCCTGGGACCGAACATATATATTGAGCTTTTCACACACCTCGTTGATGGTAGTAGGTATCACTTTCAGGTCATCCGATATCCATTCCTCTTCGTTCTCTTCCAGCCATTTGATGTATCGCGATGCAAGGTCGCGAAACTTCTGATTTTCTTCCTTAAATTTTTCCGATACCGGTAGCATGCTTATCCCCAGTTTCCAGGCATCGGGGATGTCTTTGATAAAGAGGTCGACCTGTGTAGATGCATCGAGGATAGCCTCCGGCCCCTCAGCGGTGCCTGCGCTATAGGATACGGTCACCTCCCAGGGCACCGGTATGATAATCAGTTCCGCATTGTCGTTGTTAAATGGCAAGCCGAAAAGATTTCCGGAAACACCCGGGGCATTGGGGTCGAAATTGGCAATTATTTCCTCTTTAGTAATCATAAAAGCAGTGATCCGTTTTTAGGCTACTAAGGTATTGAGAATTTATCAAAAGTTGAGCAAATCAGGATATTCATAAGACATGAATGTGCCTGTTCCTTCAGACAACATTGACCACTTGTCGAAGTTAAATTCTATCTGTACAACACCACAGGTAGTCATGTCTCCGATCTCCCATTTGGTCAGGTATTCGGCCAGATAACTGACTGTAGGGTTGTGTGCTACAAGCAGCACAGTGTTCCATTCGTCTTTTAATTGGTTGACAACCTGTAAAAGGGTACGTACCGATGCTTCATATATCTCAGGGTTCAGGTGTATTTTGGACGTATCATATTTTAGTTGCTCTGCAATTAATGTTGCAGTGGACCGCGCTCTCTCTGCAGGGCTGCTGATAATAATATCAAATTGCATATCCTTGTTGCTAAAGTTCATACCCATCCTCGTGGAGTTTTGCAACCCCTTCGAGTTAAGTTGCCGGTCAAAGTCGGTCTCACCGGGTTGCTTTTCCATTGCCTGGGCGTGCCTTGCGAGAAATAAAGTTTTAGCCATAACTTTCTAAAATAACTGTTGTTAATTTGCCATGCCAAAATGAAGGTAGCAAAATGTAGTATAAATTAATTAATTAGATCAAAAATTTTATTTTTAAAAAAATTAGTGATATTTGAAATTTTCCAACCAGAGAAAAACTAATATATGCCTAAGAATTTAGTTATAGTTGAGTCTCCTGCAAAGGCAAAAACCATCGAAGGTTATCTCGGCAAAGATTACAAAGTAGCATCCAGCTATGGTCATGTCAGGGATTTACCCAAAGGTGATAAAGCCATTGATATCCAACATGGTTTCAAACCTACCTATGAAATAAGCGCTGATAAGAAAGAGGTCGTAAAGCAACTGAAAAAATTAGTCAAAGATGCGGAAACCATATACCTCGCGAGTGATGATGACCGTGAAGGGGAGGCTATTTCCTGGCATCTTAAAGAAGCACTGAAGCTGGATGATGCCAAGACTAGGCGCATAGTTTTTCGGGAAATCACAAGAAATGCAATTGAAAATGCCATAAAAAATCCGAGGGGCATCGACCTTGACCTGGTGAATGCACAGCAGGCAAGAAGGGTGCTGGACAGGCTCGTTGGTTTTGAACTATCTCCTATCTTATGGAAGAAGATAAAAACCGGGCTGTCGGCAGGACGGGTACAATCCGTGGCTGTGAGGCTTGTTGTAGAGCGGGAGAGGGAAATTGATAAGTTCAAAGCTACTCCAAGCTACAAGATCACTGCTACCTTCGATCTGGGAGGAGGTAAGCTTCTGCACGCGGAACTACCCAGGAAATTTGATACTGAGGAAGAAGCAACAGAATTTTTGGAAGCTTGTAAGGGAGCAGAATTTTCCATTGTAGACCTACAGAAAAAGCCTTCAAAAAAATCTCCCGCTCCACCGTTTACTACGTCTACCTTACAGCAGGAAGCCAGCAGGAAGCTGGGCTTTTCTGTATCGCAGACTATGACGATTGCACAAAAACTTTACGAGGCAGGTATAATATCTTATATGAGAACGGACTCTGTGAACCTGTCACAAGAGGCAATTAATGGAGCCGTTGCCGAGATCAAAAAGGAGTTTGGCGACAATTTTGTGAAAGTCAGAGCCTATAAAACAAAATCCGGTTCGGCACAGGAAGCCCACGAAGCCATTCGTCCTACCGATTTTGCTATGACCGATCCAGGTGTGGATAGAAATGGTCAGCGGTTATACGAGTTGATCTGGAAAAGGGCAATTGCTTCGCAAATGGCTGATGCTCAAATTGAAAAAACAACGGCTACTATTGGCATATCAACAGTACCACAACAATTAGTTGCTACCGGTGAAGTGATTAAGTTTGAAGGGTTCCTATCTGTATACCTGGAGTCTACAGATGATGAAGAGGAGGGCGAGGAGCAAAAAGGAATGCTGCCACCGTTAAACGTGGGGCAGCAGCTCACCCTTGATGAAATGAAAGCACGCCAGGGCTTCAGCAGGCCGCCTGCACGATATACAGAAGCTAGTCTGGTAAAGAAACTGGAGGAAATGGGCATAGGCAGACCATCTACATATGCGCCCACAATTTCAACCATACAGAAGAGAAACTATGTGATCAAGGAGAATCGTGAAGGTACCGAGAGGAATTACATGGTAATGAGATTGAAAGATAACAGTATCCAATCCAAAACATTGACCGAGGTGGTAGGTACGGAGAAGAGCAAGCTTTTTCCTACAAACATCGCCATGGTAGTCAACGATTTTCTGGTAGAGCATTTTCCCAATGTTACTAACTATAGCTTTACCGCTGAGGTTGAAGAGCTATTTGATGAAATCGCCCGTGGAAAAACGGAGTGGGATAAGATGATCACTGATTTTTACAAGGAGTTTCATTCCAAAGTAGAGACCACTGAAAATATCGAGCGTTCTGCTGTACCTAAGTCCAGAGAGCTGGGTGTTGATCCGAAGTCTGGTAAGAAGGTAATTGCCCGGCTCGGAAGGTTTGGCCCTATAGTGCAGATTGGAGGCGATGATGAGGAGGAGAAACCGCAATACGCCAGCCTGAGAAAGGGGCAGTTCATTGAAAACATTACCATGAAAGATGCTATGGAGCTTTTTAAATTGCCCAGAGATCTTGGTGAATTCGAAGAAAAACCCATGCAGGTTGGTATTGGCAGGTTTGGCCCCTACGTGAAGCACGACAATAAGTTCGTATCCATACCAAAAGACGATGATCCTTACAGTATAGATGCAGACCGGGCCATAGAACTGATCAGACAGAAGCGGGAAGCGGACGCCAATAAATTCATCAAAACGTTTGAAGAAAATCCCGATGTTCAGGTGCTCAATGGTCGTTATGGCCCTTACATCAAGTTTGGTAAAAAGAATGTGAAAATTCCAAAAGGAAAAGAGCCAAAAGAGCTTACCCTTGAGGAATGTATAGAGCTGGCGGAAAAGACACCTGAGAAAAAGGGACGAGTACGTAAAAAATAAAGGACTGCTATGCAAAAGGTTGTCGTTCTTACCGGAGCAGGAATAAGCGCTGAGAGCGGCATCCCCACCTTCAGGGATGCCGATGGCCTTTGGGAGGGACATGACGTTATGGAAGTGGCCTCACCGCAGGGATGGGAGCGAAATCAGGAACTTGTGCTTCATTTCTATAACGAACGGAGAAAAACGGCACTAAACGCAAAGCCCAATACAGGGCATCTTGCCCTGGCAAAGATGGAAGAAGATTTTGATGTAACGATCATTACCCAAAATATTGATAATCTCCATGAAAAAGCCGGTTCCTCAAAAGTAATTCACCTCCACGGACAATTATTTCAATCCAGAAGCACGGCTGATGAAAACCTCATTTATGATATGGAGGGATGGGAGCTGAAATTGGGTGACCTTTGTGAGAGAGGGTCTCAATTGCGTCCCAATGTGGTGTGGTTTGGAGAAATGGTGCCGATGATGGAAGTGGCAGCCGAAGAAGTCTACAAGGCGGATATTTTCATCGTTGCCGGTACTTCACTGGTCGTATATCCTGCAGCAGGTTTGCTAAGCCTGGCTGCCGATGAAATTCCCAAATATGTGATCGACCCTAAAATTCCTATTGTAGAAAAACGCCCTAACCTGTACTTTGTAGAGGAAAAGGCAAGCACAGGTGTTGAAAGAGTAAGACAACTGCTTCTCGCTGGCTTAACTTAACGTGAGTGCGATAGTAACCGATTAAAGGTAGGCATATCAGAGAGCAAAAAAAACTCTTTTTAAGGTTATTCTGAATGAATTTAGCAATCATACACTAGAGTATCTCATTTTGCAGTTCGTATTGTCGTTCTTCCACTTAATACTCACGACTCAGTACTCACGACTTTTTTTGCCAAATTCCCCAGTGTCATCGGATGAGATTTGCTTTGAGAAGACATTCATCCGATGAAGCTTTGCACTTCCGTCTTCGGTCTTCGGTCTTCCGGCCCTTTTTGCCAACTGCCGACTTTCACAACTCCACCTTTTCCGCCTCCTCTTTCATGAATTTGATGAACGATTTGGTGTTATACTTAGCCATTCCTACTTTTTTAGACACAATACGACCATCCGCTGAGATCACAAAAGTGGTAGGTATGGAAGGGCTCCTGTATATATCTGGCACCCTGCTGGCTGCCATGTAAACAGGGAATGTATAACCTTTCTTTTCTATGAATTTTTTAGGTTTCACTTCTGAGTCATCCATGGAGAGCATGATAAATACAATATCATCACTTTTTACTTCCTCGTATAATTCCTGGATGCCCGGCATTTCTGCAACACACGGAGGGCACCAAGTTGCCCATAAGTTCATAAAGATCACCTTACCTTTGTAATCTTCGAGGTTAATGGTCTTTCCCTCAAGATCCTTCAACATAAAGTTGTAGTCTGCTACATCCTTTTTTCCGGCTTCCAATTCCGTATCCGCGGTGATCAGTCCTGTGGTAAGGATAGCTCTTTGAGCCAGAGCCGCCACATCGGTATAAAGACCAGTGAAATATAGAAATAAAACGATGATGAGGAATATACCCCACTCCTTAAGTTGCTTTTTCATACATGTGAAGATAACACTTTTTTGAACGCTGTATTGTCACCAATGTTACATAACAGTTCTCAGTCTCAGTTTAACAGTTTGCCGTTCACAGTTCCCAGTTCACAGTTTATTGGTTCGGATTCCGGCACCCAGTACCCCAGCAACAAGAAACCAGTAACCAGAAAAAAACTTTTTTCCCTTTACCTCCGGTCGTCTATTTCTTAATTTTATATTTTTGTCG
The DNA here is from genome assembly GCF_000331535.1 of Fulvivirga imtechensis AK7. Lineage (GTDB taxonomy): Bacteria > Bacteroidota > Bacteroidia > Cytophagales > Cyclobacteriaceae > Fulvivirga > Fulvivirga imtechensis. Next base: position 27,088 of record NZ_AMZN01000023.1, read on the forward strand.
GCTTCAAAATTAATTCAAGTATAAACGATAGTCAATGGATAAGAATATTTCAATAGTTGCTGTAGAGCTGGGGATCAGGGAAAAACAAGTAAGCTCGGTGGTAGATTTGCTGGATGAAGGTGGTACCGTGCCATTCATTTCAAGGTATAGAAAAGAGATGACGGGAAGTTTGGATGAAGTGGCCATAACTGCCATCAGGGATAGGATTACCCAATTGAGAGATCTGGACAAAAGAAGAGAAGCAATCTTAAAATCTATTGAAAAGCAGGAGAAGCTGACACCCGAACTGGAAAAGGCTATTAACGAAGCACAAACTTTGGCTGAGTTGGAAGACATCTATCTCCCATATAAGCCAAAGAGAAAGACCAGGGCCACCGTGGCGAGGGAGAAGGGACTGGAGCCATTGGCCAAACAGATATTTGACCAGGAAAATATTGATGTACAGCAGCTTGCCAGTCAATTTATAAGTGAAGAAAAAGAGGTGGCAAATGAGGAGGAAGCGCTTCAGGGCGCTCGCGATATAATAGCGGAATGGATGAATGAAGACCAGGAGACCAGAAAGCGCATGCGGCAGCTCTTCGAGAAGGACGGTGTCATCACCTCCAGGGTTATAAAAGGCAAAGAAGAGGAAGGTCAGAAATACAAAGATTATTTTGAGTGGGAGGAGCCCATTGCCAAGACACCATCGCACCGGCTATTGGCGATGAGAAGGGGTGAAAAGGAAATGATCCTTTCTTTGGATATATGTCCTGACGAGGCAAGCGGGGTGCAGTTACTGGAAAAACTATTTGTAAAAGGTTATAACCAGGCTTCTGAACAGGTGAAAATGGCCGCAACAGATTGCTACAAACGACTTCTGAAACCCTCTATGGAAACAGAGATCAGGATCAATTCCAAGACCAAAGCCGATGAAGAAGCCATTCGGGTATTTGCTGACAACCTGCGACAGCTATTGCTGGCAGCGCCATTAGGGCAGATGAATGTATTGGCGCTTGACCCGGGTTTCAGAACCGGGTGCAAAGTAGTGGTGCTGGACAAGCAGGGAAAATTGCTGCACAATGATGCCATCTATCCGAACGAACCTCAGAGGAAAGTTGCTGAGTCAGGTGCTTTGATCAAATACTTGTGTGAAAAGTATAATGTAGAGGCCATAGCCATAGGAAATGGGACAGCCAGCAGGGAAACAGAAAGCTTCGTGAGAAACCTGGGGCTTCCTAAAAATATCCTGGTACTCATGGTCAATGAAAGTGGTGCGTCTGTTTATTCTGCTTCTGACGTGGCCAGAGATGAGTTTCCTGATCATGATGTAACAGTAAGGGGAGCAGTGTCCATCGGGCGAAGACTGATGGATCCCCTGGCCGAATTAGTAAAGATCGATCCCAAATCCATCGGAGTAGGTCAGTATCAGCATGATGTAGATCAAAATGCATTAAAACACAGCCTTGATGATGTGGTAATGAGCTGTGTGAATTCCGTGGGAGTGGAGCTAAATACGGCCAGCAAGGAGCTGCTGAGCTATGTTTCTGGTCTGGGTCCTCAACTTGCCAAATCCATAGTGCAATTCCGAAATGAAAATGGTCCCTTCAAGGATAGAAAATCCCTCACCAAAGTCAGCAGGTTGGGCGATAAAGCATTTGAGCAGGCGGCTGGTTTCCTGCGAATAAGAGGCGCTAAAAACCCTCTGGACCAGTCAGCGGTGCACCCCGAAAGCTACCATATAGTTGAAAGTATGGCTGCTGACCTTGGCTGCTCAGTGCAAGACCTGATCGATGATGTTACTTTGCGAAATAAGATCGACCTTAAGAAATATGTTACGGATACTGTGGGGCTTCCAACGTTAACCGATATCCTGGACGAATTAGCAAAACCGGGGCGGGACCCCAGGGAGACTTTTGAGGCATTTAGCTTCCAGGAAGGGATCAACAATATGGAAGACCTTCGTGTAGGAATGGTATTGCCCGGAATCGTGACCAATATTACCAATTTCGGTGCATTTGTTGATATTGGCGTTCATCAGGATGGACTCGTACACGTCAGCCATCTATCGGATTCTTTCGTGAAAAATCCCGCTGAAGTAGTATCGGTTCAGCAAAAGGTGACAGTTACAGTAGTGGAAGTAGATATCAACCGTAAGCGTATCGCATTGTCTATGAAGAGCGATCCCTTTGGAAAGCAGCCGGCTAAGCCAAAGAAGAAGCAGGAAAACCTTCCGGAAGGTGACCTTCAGGAAAAGCTCAACAAGCTCAAAGGGCTATTTAATGGATAATTGCTGAAAAAGGATAGAAAAATCATTAAATTGCTTTCTGAATAGTTGGTTTATATTATGAAAAAAGCAATTCTGGTATTGATTTTAGTGCCTCTCATCACCGTGTGTGCAGAGGCACAAAAGGTGAAGTACAAAGATCTTTATTATTTACTGGACACCAGAAAGTATGACGAAGCTGAGCCATTTCTCAGGGAATTTTTATCGGACCCTAAGAATGTGGATCATACCAATGCAAACTTTCAAATGGCAGTGATCTATCAGGAGAAGGCAAAAAAAAATGATGTCCTTCAGGAAACTGAAATACTCAAATACAATATTGATTCCGCGATCATCTACTACCAAAAAACCCTTACTTATCTGGACGAGAAGGAGATCAAGCGCAATGATGAGTATTATCAGGCGTATAAAAGAAGAGATATCAGAACGGGGAAATTCGGTATAAAACTCGCTGATATTCAATTCGACATAGAAAAGAAGATCGAAGGGCTGAAGGGGCAAAAAGAGAGAATATCCGAACTCAAGAACTATTACGAGCAGATGCAGCAATATTATGCTGCTGCACAGCAGGGGTTTAATGGTTTACAAGCCAACTATCCGAACAGGAAAATACTTTTTTTGAGAGCTGATAATAAGCTGCTTGATGATTTCGATGTGATCAAAAAGAATTATCTGCAAGCTATTGAGAACTTTGACAAATATAAGTCGGCATTGGGTAAAGTAGTAGGAAGCGGATATGATCAGTCGCTACGCCAGAAGCAGATCATAGACTATAAGAATGATGGCAAAAGTACCCCGGAATACCTTTCAGATAATATTGACTTTTGGGATTTTTCCACCTGGCTCGATCAGGCCAAAGCCGATGTCAGAGAGAAGATATTTCCGTTAAGGGAACAGCTCATGGTTTTTGACCAGTCGCTTAACAAGCTACGCGAGAAGATGGTGCAGGACTCCTCTTCTGTTGCAGCGGATATTAATATGCCGCTTTATAGCAAGCTGAACAGCGAACTGTATGAGTTTGATAAAGAGCCACTTCCTGTAGCGATGTTTGACCTTAAGATAGCAGATCTTAAATTTAATTCCAGTGTGATTCAGAATAGAGATTACACAGATTCTTTGGATATTATGTATCAGTTGGAAGTAGTAGGCAACAGGCTTCATCAACTCAATGCGATGGACAGCCTCGTCAATATCCTGGTGGGTAAAGATTTGGCTGAAGAATGTAAAAACTACAAGGAATATGTGGATGCCCAATTCGGAGGCGAAGCTGGTCTGCAGGCTTTTGTGAAGCAGAAGCTCGATTTTGTTATCGAGCAGAAAAGAGCCAGAAACACGGAATATGAGCGTATCAGGGAGAGGTCTCGCTGGTTGGTAGCTGAGAGCGACTCTATTCCACTGTTTGATATAAGGCAAGGCAACAGGTATATACCACTTGAAATCACTGACGAAACCACAAGCGGCCTCTATTTCTCAGGAGAAAAGCCTGCGGAGGGCTATTTTTCTTTGGTGGAACGTACACGCGTACCTAAAGTGAATATCAAATTTGAAGTTAATTCCGAGTTTTTCAACAAGGCAAATATAGAAGGTATCTCCTCTAAAACAGTTATGGATGAGGCAGGGCAGATCTATTTTGTTGTTTTTTATACACCCAAACCAGAACAGGATACCTATGTTGCTACGATTAGCAAGATATATACTTCTGATGGCCTGGCATGGACGAAGAGCGTGGATTTGGCTATGACACCTAAAAATTTCACCTATGAACAGCAGGCTGGTGAATTTATTGTGGAATATGACGCTGAAACGGGCACAAATGGTAATGCTTCAAAGACCCTGGTACTCGATAAGAAGGGAAATGTTAAAGAATGAGCAATAAAAAAAGGTTCTACTAAAAGAGTTGGCGGTTATGCTTTCACTTTTAATACAACCTTTAGACTTAAATTTTTATAGATTTCCCGTTAGTTTTTTCCAATCCTGAAATCTCACATCAATACGGGTTTTAATTGCTTCGTAATTTTCCCAGGTATCTTTTACGTGATAGATGGAAGGTAATTTTTTCACCAACACCTCATCATAATCATTGCGGTAAAGCCCGCCCCCATAGTAGTAGTAGGTGAACATATTGCCGTGCTTATTAAAAAGCTCGTATCCCAGATATCCATCCCAGATCTCGCTCAGAATAGTACAGGATATTTCCCTCCTCTTGAATCTAAAGATCTGCATCTCTGCCTCATCTTCAAAATATTCGGAGTAAAGAGCTGTATCTATTATCCACCCCAGGTACATACCTATATGCACATAAGCCTGTTCAATTGGTAGTGAATCCGGAAAATTTCCAAGAAAGTGGCTCTTGGCATTGTCGTAAATAGTTTTTTGAATGTGGGATGATTTCTTGTCATTCGTCATACGTGAACACTTTAAATAATAATCAGTATGAAATATAATTAAATGAACTTAATGAAAAAACATATATCCAAAAAGAATTGCGGCAATGATCCCAGCCAGATCGGCAATAAGCCCTGCGGTAATGGCATAACGTGTTTTTTTGATGTTTACAGAACCAAAATAAACGGCCACTATATAAAAGGTGGTTTCAGTAGCGCCTCTGAATATGCTGGCCATTCGGCCTGTAAAAGAATCTACTCCATGTGTTTCGATAGTTTCGATCATCATCCCTCTTGCAGCGCCACCGCTAAGGGGTTTCATAATTGCCGTAGGCAGCGCCTTAACAAAGTCTGTATCGGCTCCGGTAAGGGAAACAAGGTATTCCATTCCCATAACAAGATAACTCAAGGCGCCGCTGGCCCTGAATACACCAATAGCCACAAGAATAGCTATCAGGTAGGGGATGATCTTTATAGCTATCTGGAAGCCCTCCTTGGCACCGTCTATGAATGTTTCGTAGATGTTGATGCCCTTCCTGAGCCCAAGCAACAAAAAACTGATAATAAGCGAAAATATAATCAGGTTGCTGGCTACAGTTGATACTTCTCCTACTTTTTCCTGGGGGATAGAGGTGAAATAGTAAATGATAGATGCGATGATCAGTGTGAAGCCACCGAGATAAGCCAGTATCACTTTGTCAAACAGGTTGATCTTTTGATAGATCGCTACTGTAATAAGGCCCACAATTGATGAGCAGAAAGTAGCCAGCAGTATCGGTAGAAATACATCAGTAGGGTTAGCAGCGCCCAGTACAGACCTGTCCACCAGAATTGTCAGGGGGATTATGGAAAGGCCCGAGGTATTTAATACCAAAAACATGATCTGTGCATCTGAAGCGGTTTCTTTGTCAGGGTTGAGCTCCTGCATTTCGTTCATGGCTTTTAATCCGAGGGGGGTGGCAGCATTGTCCAGGCCTAGCATGTTAGCCGAGAAATTCATGATTACTGCTCCGGTTGCCGGATGGTCTCGTGGGATCTGTGGAAATAGCCTGGCAAAGAAGGGCCCCACTAATTTGGAAAGCACCTTTACCATGCCACCTTTTTCCCCAATACGCATCAGGCCCAGCCATAGGGCCATCACACCAGTCAAAAACAATGATATTTCAAAACCTGTTTTCGCCATTTCAAAAGTCGAATTGACCAGCGCAGAGAATATTTCATAATCCTGAAAAAAGATCAGCTTAACCAGGGCAACAACAAATGCGATAAGAAAAAAGGAGATCCAGATATAGTTTAATACCATGAAGAAAGAGTTGGTTAAGGGTAAAAATATAAACTTAGTCTAATAACCCCAACAACCTCAAATTTCTTTTTCTATTCTAATGTAGAACCGATTCAAGGTATGCATGTCAGAAAACAGAGCCAGAATACCTCTTTTTAAGGTCATTCTGCCTGTTTTTAAGCATTTTATATATTTATTGGGAGTTAACAAAAGCCGCGTCAGTGCAAGAAGCTTGGCTGGGTGGAGTGAAGAAGTTATGCGTCATTTATCAAATTTAATGTATGACAGGCCACTATACCTGCCGTTTCTGTCCGCAGTCTACTGCTTCCAAGACTTACCTTTTTAAATCCATTTTGCAGCGCATATTCAACCTCTTCACTAGTAAAATCTCCTTCGGGGCCTATTAGTACGCAATATTTCCCTCCGGCCTTAGCACTCCGGGCCAGGCCTACCGGATTATCAAAGTCGACATGCGCAATATACTTGTCTGTCTCTGTAATCTTAGTAGTAAGCTCATTAAAGGACCTCAGTTCATTGAGCTTTGGCATGTAGCGATGCTGAGATTGTTTCATGGCGCTTAGCGCCTTCCGCTCCAATCGATCCAGTTTAAGGACTTTCCTTTCGGAATTCTTACAACTGATAAAACTGATTTCCTGCACCCCTATTTCCACAGTCTTTTCGACAAACCACTCTATACGGTCGAGGTTTTTGGTGGGCGCTATTCCTACGTGAATATAATAGGGGGGAGGTTGCTGAAATTCAGTATCGATTACCTCAAACTCACATTTTTTCTGGTGAGCTGAGGTAAGCCGTACCGAAAAGATATTTCCACGGCCGTCTTGTACTTGTATGGTGTCTCCGGTTTTATACCTTAGCACTTTTATGCAATGGCGGGATTCTTCTTCATCCAGGAAAAGTACACCGTTAGATACTTCAGGCTGGTAAAAGAGTGACATTACGCATATTTTGTTTCAAGGTCGTCTACCAGTGCAATGTATTCAGCTTCTGCCTCTTCAGGTGATTTCCCAGTCTGCTCTGCCCAGGCATCATGTTTGGCTATGGCTTTGAAATCAAAACCTCCCGGCCTGCTTTCATGATTGTCACCTTCGGTAGCCTGCTTGTAGAGGGCGTATAACTTTAACAGTTCTTCGTTTGACGGTCTTTTTGTCAGCTCTTTGGATCTTTTTACAGCACTTTCAAATTTTTCTGTTGGCATATTTTATATGTTAAATCTGGGGTTGTAAATAAAAAAGGCTGAATATAGTACCCAGCCTCCTTTGATCAAAATGTATATTCTGAATTATCTATTGTTCATATCCACATAAGATCTGAGGTTGTGACCTACATAGATCTGTCTCGGCCTTCCTATAGGCTCGTGATTTTCTCTCATTTCTTTCCACTGTGCAATCCATCCTGGCAGGCGTCCGAGAGCAAACATTACTGTGAACATATCCACAGGTATGCCCAGCGCTCTGTATATGATGCCTGAGTAGAAATCAACGTTAGGGTATAGTTTTCTCTCGATGAAGTAGTCATCGCTCAATGCTACTTCTTCCAGTCCTTTAGCAATTTCCAGTATCGGATCATTCACACCAAGTTTGCTTAATACATCATCAGCGGCTTTCTTGATGATCTTCGCCCTGGGGTCGAAGTTTTTATACACCCTGTGGCCGAATCCCATGAGTCGGAACGGATCATCCTTGTCTTTGGCTTTTCCCATCCATTTTTTAGTGTCGCCACCATCTTTCTGGATGTTTTCCAGCATGTGTATTACGGCAGAGTTAGCGCCACCATGAAGCGGCCCCCAAAGCGCATTAATACCGGCAGAGATAGATGCGTATAAGCTGGCCTGAGAAGAACCAACAATTCTTACTGTAGAAGTAGAGCAGTTTTGCTCATGGTCAGCATGCAGTATCAGGAGTTTGTCAAGTGCATTCGCTACAACAGGATCTACCTGGTATTCTTCGGCAGGTAAAGCAAACATCATCTTCAGGAAGTTGCTGCAATAGTCCAGCCTGTTGTCAGGGTAATTTACCGGGTGTCCAACTTCATTCTTATAAGCCCAGGCAGCAAAAGTAGGCATTTTAGCCAGTATCCTGATAATGCTCAGGTTGACTTTGTCAGCAGAGCGGTTAGGGTCAAGAGATTCGGGATAAAATGCAGTTAGTGAAGTGACCAAAGAAGATAAGACTCCCATTGGGTGAGCATTAGAGGGGAAGCCTTCCAGTATCTTTTTAATGTCTTCATGCACCAGGGTGTGAACCTTAATTTCATTCTGAAATTTGTTCAACTGCTCTTGTGAAGGAAGTTCTCCGTATATTAAAAGATAAGCCACCTCAACAAAAGTGGATTTTTCAGCCAACTCCTCAATAGAATATCCTCTGTATCTCAAGATACCTTTTTCTCCATCAAGGAAGGTAATAGCGCTTGTGGTAGACCCGGTATTTTTGTAACCCGGATCAAGAGTTATCAGACCAGAGTCGCTTCTCAACGATCCTATGTCAATTCCTTGCTCGTTTTCCGTTCCCTCAACTAACGGTAGCTGGTAAGATTTTTCTCCAAATTTGATCTCTGCCGTTTTGATCTCTGCCGTTTTAGACATTTTTTCTCTTTAGTTTAAGTTCCTGTTATTCTAAATCGACCGTGAAATTAGATAAAAAAAGGGTTAAATAAAAACCCTGCAATCGATCTAATTACCACCAAGAATAAGAGGCATACCGTCTTTGCCACTGCCTACCACCACAACTTTGGAATTCGGTGATTTTGATAGTTCTAAAGTAGCCTCAATTCCACGCATCTTTAACAATTCAGGTGTCAAACTGTTATTAATTATTTTATTTGCTACGGCTTCACCTTCTGCCGCTATTCTTTTTCTCTCGGCTTCGCTCTTCTCCTTTTCGAGTCTAAACTGGTAGGCCAGTGCTTCCTGCTCCTGCTGTAGTTTGTTTTCGATAGCAGCCCTGATCTGGTCAGGCAGGTTGATTGACCGGATAAGCAGCGCTTTCATGTCACAATTGTTCTCTTTAAGGCTTTTTTCAGTCTCCAACTTAATGGAAGCCTCTACTTCCCCTCTTTTTGTCGAGTATATCTCTTCTGCGGTAAATCTCCCCATCACCTGTCGCACGGCCGACCTCACCTCGGGTATTACCAGGGAGTTGACATAGTTGATACCAAAGTTTTCGTGCAGGTAGCCAATTTGGTCGTAGATGGGGTTGAAACGAAGCGTAACATCCACATTAAGGCTCAGCCCGTTTTTGTCCAGCACATCCATTTTTTCTTCTATTGACCTCTCCCGCACTTCATAAACATGAAGCGTATTCCAGGGAGCCTTTATGCCAAAGCCTTGTTTGATCACGTTCTCTTTGTCCAGTCCACCGCCAAATTTATAAAAGATAATGGCTCTTTCTCCTGCATCTATTGTGTAAAAGATACTTGATGATAGCGCCAGTAACACCACTACGGCAATAATGATAACAATGATAACGGGTAAAAATTTTCTGTTGTCCATAACTATAAAACGTATTTCTATTTGCGGCAAGTTTGTAATTAAAAAAATGAAATCAAATCTTACTCACATACTTTTTTGACTTTGTCGAAGTCTTCATAGTATCCGAGGCCGCCAGCTTCCTCCCAATCTGCGCAGGCTCCTGCCTTATCATTCATTTCATATCTGCAGTTGCCGCGCATGCTGTAGTAAGAGCCGTCATCATTATTGAGCATAATTGCCGTGGCGTAATCTTCCAGAGCTTTTGTATATTCTCTTTTTTGCTGGTATGCCTGAGCCCGGTAAAAGTAGCTGTCAGAGTTGTTGTAGTTTTTGATAATGGCAATGTTGTACATAAATATAGCCGAATCGGGCTGATTCATTTTGCTAAATACATTGCCTTTATAGAAATAGTACCCGTAAAAGTCAGGGTTGATTCTGGTTAGCCTATTGGCGGCCTTAAGAGCCTGAGGGTATTTTTCGCTGTTATAAAGTGCTACAAACCTATAGTATTCGTATTTTTCCTCAAATGGTTTTAAACGCAGGGCCATATCATAGTCCTCAACGGCCCCGGTGAAGTCACCAAGCTCATATTTCATTTTACCCCTTAAAATATATGAATAAGCGGAAGTATCTTGTGGGTGGAGAGAAATATAGTTTGAGAAACTACTGAGAGCCTTCTCCATCTGGCCCATGTTTCTATAGGTAAACCCCTGGTACATCCATATTACATTATTTTCCGGGTTTAACCTGTACGCAGTTTTGAAATCTTCCAATGCATTATTATAATCTCCATTTTTGAAAAAACAGATGCCTCTGTGAAAAAAAGCTTTGGTAAAAGTAGAATCTTTTTCAATACACTGCGTTAAGTAGTTTATAGCTTGCTCGCGATCAACCGAAATATAATGATAGCCTCTGTTGAATAATTTTTCTATGGAACTCTGAGCAAGGGATGAAATATAAAGAAAACAAGAAAACAGAAGGAGGAGTAAACGCTTCACCAATACCGTTTGGGACATGATCAGGGGGCCTGGGCTAAATAAAACGACTGCAAATTTAGTAAGAAATAATATGTTACCAACAAACGCGTAAGGTAATTATTTAAAATAGTTCTAAGCAGTTTCGAAAAATTTTTGTATCATGCGAAATTTCCCGAAAAGAGGGGTTAAAAAGGTCGTTTTAAAGGGGGATAGCGTAGGGAAACACAAAAAAAAGACAAAAAAATCGAGATTTAAGGAGAGGGGGGAACAAATTCAGATTTTTATTGTTATAAATGGTTGTATATAAAAAATAGCAGAAATAATACATAACGCAAGAATTAATACATTAGGATAAAAAGGAGAATGAGACAACTTAAGATTACACAATCCATCACCAACAGGGACAGCAGAACCCTGGAAAAGTACTTCAATGAGATATCTAAGGATGAGCTCCTGACCCCTGAAGAAGAGGTAGATCTGGCTCAGCGAATTAGAGAAGGGGATGAAGCTGCACTGGAAAAACTGGTGAAGGCAAATTTGAGATTCGTAGTATCAGTGGCTAAACAATACCATTATTCTAATAAAATACCGCTTAACGACCTTATTAATGAGGGTAACCTGGGCCTGGTAAAAGCGGCAAAAAGATTTGATGAGAAACGTGGGTTTAAATTCATCTCTTATGCTGTATGGTGGATCAGACAATCGATCATCCAGGCGTTGGCCGAGCATTCAAGAATTGTAAGGATCCCTTCTAATAAAATAGGAGCGCTTTCTAAAATTGATCAGGCTTCTTCTATTCTCGAGCAACAGTTTGAGCGTGAGCCTACCGATGAGGAATTGGCGGAGCTTCTGGATATGAGCGTAGATGAGGTTAGAACTACGGTAAGATCCCAAACTAAGCAGGTATCTATTGACAAGCCTTTCTCTGAGGATGAGGGCAGCTCATTATTAGATGTAATGGAAGATGAGGACAGCAATGCTGTTGAAGATCTGGTATATAGTGACTCTTTGAGGAGAGAGGTTGCAAGATTGCTTTCTACACTTACAGAAAGAGAGCGAATTGTGATCAGCCAGTACTTCGGACTAAGTGAAAATACAAGCTTATCACTTGAAGATATTGGAGAGAACCTTGGCCTTACCCGTGAAAGAGTAAGACAGATAAAAGAAAAGGCGCTTAGAAAACTTTCTAAGAACCCTAAGAACGAACTGCTGAAGCCTTACCTGGCTAACTAACCAGTAGTTGATCAAATAAAAAGGGAGCGCTGAATTTTCAGCACTCCCTTTTTATTATGGCTCTCCACAGGTACCTATTAACAATTAACAATTAACAATTAACAATTAACAATTAACAATTA
>NZ_AMZN01000024.1 GCF_000331535.1 Fulvivirga imtechensis AK7
GTCAGAATGACTGTTAAATTAAATTTTTGACTTTTGAGACACCTCCTTTTACAATTCTTAGCTTTGCAACTACTTCTTAAGCCCAGGCTGTCTTTCCAGAAATTCATCATAGAGTCTGGTCTGACGGCTTATCAAAGGAATTTTCCAGCCTTCAATAAATACATGCTTCACCTGAGTTTTTGTTTCAAAAGGATCACCGTCAGCCACAAACAAAGTAGCGCTTTTACCCACCTCCAATGAGCCTAATTGATCTGCAACCCCAAATATTTCGGCCGGAATAATAGTAATAGCTCTGAGCGCTTGCTCTTTATCCATTCCATAAGCAGCAGCGAAGCCTGCATTGTAAGGCAGGTTTCTTACATTTTCTGCATCGGCAGTACGTATGGCTACTTTAACACCGGCTTTCTGCATGACAACAGGATTTGTATATGCACGATCATAGCGGTCGTAATCTCTGTTGGGGATATTAAGTACCGGCCCAGTAATTACCGGGATCTTAGCCTCAGCCAGCTCCTCCGCCATTCTCCATCCTTCAGAAACACCACTAAAGATCACCTTCAGGTTTTTATCTTTTACCCATTCAATGGCTGCCTTAATGTCATTAGCCGCATTCACCTCTACGAGCAGGGCTCGTTCACCTCTTACAACGGGCAGTAAAGCCTCCATTTCAGGGTAGTACTCCAGTTTCTTATCAGATTTTGTAGCATTAATAGCAGAATCCAGTTTATAGTAAGAAACAGCTTTTCTCCATACATCATTGAGTTGTTTCAATGCTTTTTCAGCATCCTTTTTGATCTCCTCATCAGATCTGCTATCCCATCGGCTTCTTTTGCCGGTTGTAGGGAAATTGAGCACAACGGCCTGAAAACCTGCATACATCTGTTCTGGGGTATAACCATGCAAATTGATCAAAGCGGCTGTTCCGGGCAACAGACCTCCTGTAGGCATGGCCAGTGAGGTAGTAACTCCGCTTACTCTGGTAACGGGTATCAAAACTGAATTAGGATTAACCGCAGTCAACGCCTGCATTTGCGGGATTACATCTCCTATTTCGTTGTAGTCACGCGTACGGGCATCCGACCCTACTTCTGTGAGTCCAAGCCGCGCTCCTCCTTCTATCATTCCGGGATAGATGTACAAGCCGTTGCAATCAACCACCTCGGCTCCTTCCGGTATAGCTACTGTGTTTCCTAATGCCGCTATTTTTCCTTCTTGAATGATCAACATTCCTTTTTCAATGGTTCCGTTGGTTACTGTAACGAGTGTAGCATTGGTTAGTGCAAATGTGCCTTCCTTTCCTTTTGCTGACTGACTTATAGCTGAACTAGCGGCGGCCAAAAGCAAAAAGAGGCAGTTAAATATATTCTTAATATTCTTCATGGTTCATGTATTAATCTCTAAACAAAAATTCGGTATTCTGCATACATCTGTCTTCACTATGGCTTACTGTCGAATGTAGCGTAACATCGATGGTCTCCCTGGCATCAGCATAGATCCTCATATCATCTTCATCCGTTTGGCGGTCAAATTCCACTACCCCATCTACTATTGTATACATGGGTATGGTATAGATGGATAAGGGATGGTTTTTAAAGATAGCTATATCTCCATCCTTGCCTTCCTCGATCGATCCTACCCTTTTTTCTATACCTAGTTGCTTTGCCGGATTAATGGTGATCATCGCCAGTGCCTGGTCATCTGAAAGTCCACCATATTTTTGTGTCTTGCCCGCTTCATGGTAGAGGTGGCGGATCAGCTCCCCGGAATCAGAGTTGATAGATGTGACCACACCGTTTTCAGTAAGTATAGCTGCATTATATGCCGTAGAATAATACACCTCAAATTTATATGCCCACCAGTCGGAAAATACTGAGGCCATTGCTCCGAACTCAGCCAGTTCCGGGGCAACTTTAAATCCTTCGTTCACATGCTGAAAGACCAGGCGTTTGATACCAAAGTCGCGGCACACCTGCATTAGCATATATATCTCATCAGCACGATAAGAGTGACAGTGAATAATGATCTCTCCGCGCAGAATGTCGGCAAGGGTTTCAAGCCGTAGGTCATACTCAGGCGCAACGCCTTTGAAGCCCTTCTTATCCTTGTTGGCCTTATATACTTCCCATGCCTTCATGTATTCCTGTGCCTCTGAGAATGAATTTCTGAAAACTGCCTCCACTCCCATCCTCGTCCTTGGTAAAATCCTGTTGCCTCCACCGTGCACCCTTGTAGGGTTTTCACCAAGTGCAAATTTAATAGTACGTGGAGCGCCCTGCATGCGTATCACGTCAGGGTCTACTGTACCATATCGGTGCTTTATTGTTTCACACTGTCCGCCAATCGCATTGGCCGAGCCATGCATGGCATGAGAAATGGTGACTCCCCCTGCCAATGCCCGGTAGATGGATACATCCATTGGATTAAGAGCATCTCCCGTCCACACTTCTGCCGTCACCGGAGAGGTGGCTTCATTTACCGCATCCAGGGCTATATGAGAGTGGGCATCGATAATGCCCGGCATCACAAACATACCGGAAGCATCAATAGTTTTACTTCCTTTGGGAGCGCTAAGGCCTTTGCCGATTTTTGATATGACACCGTCTTTTATCAGCACATCCGTATTCTCCAGTGTGCCGTTGGTGATGGTTAGTACCGTACCGTTCTTAACAAGGATTGTGCCCTTCTGCTGCGCGTTTACCGCCACAGCAAAAAGAAATAATAAGAAACCAATTGTATATTTTTTCATTTTTATTGCTGTTTAGGTTATTTATTTGGCAACCTTTCACCCTCAATAGGAAAGCTGCCATGTACACCGGCTGTCATTGATCCTTCAAAGGTATTGCCATCTACTGTTACAGAAACATCTATATTTAAAGTGTCACCCCCTACATTCATGGAAAAAGAGAATGACAACTCTTTACCATCAACAGTGATGTTGGTCAGGACATTTTCATCTCCTGAAAAGCTGCCAGTAATAGTTCCCGAATAGTTTCCTGGCTCACCGGTTATCACAATATTGCCTGTGCCAGCACCCTGAGGTGTTTCCGTGGTATAGCTCCACGTGCCTGAAACCTCTACATCTTCCTCGTCAGAGTGCTTCTTTTTTGGTTTATCCTCTAATTCGAACTTCCGGCCATCTACAAACACATACTTCACTTTAGACTCTTTATTAAAATAGGGTTTATCGCTTATCACAAGGTTGGCCAGCTTTCCATTATCGATGCTACCCATAGTAGCTGAAAGGCCCAGCAACTGAGCAGGTGAAGTAGTAAGGGCGGCAAGCGCTGCATCTTCGCTCAAGCCATTTTCGACCAACTTTGAAAGGTGGTTTTTAATATCCTTGCTCTTAGCTTCCAGCGTAGAAAACCCATGGATAATGCCTTCACTTGCAAATAAGGCTGGTTGTGTATAAAACTTTCGGATCATTTCCTCTTTTCTCAGCTCCAGCCTCTCCCTTTCGAGGTCTACTTCGGTTTTTCTCTTTTCTTTCTCCTCTACTTTTCCACTATCAGCCTTAGCTTTTTTCTCTTCTTTCAGCTCTGGCAGATCGAGTGATAGAAATACTTTAGCTCCTGAAGTTTTGATCTTATCGGTTATGTCCCACCCCTCTTTAACTTCACCGAGAATAAGGTTGAAGCCCAATTCATTTTTCAGGCTAAATACCCGCTGAATGTCCAACACCTTTTCTGCTTTGAATGCCACCGGCATCGAGCGATCGATAACCGGATAAAAGGCCTCCAGCACGCGATCTGATTTAGGTCTTTCCATTCCTGATGCATCCTGGATATAACGCTTTTGGTACGATTTAGCCTGATCAGCCTGCCTGTAAAGCTCCCTGTATTTAGCCATTACGCCCATTACAGTGTTAGGGTAAATACCCGCTGCTCCATGCAGTTGACTAAACATGGACACCGGTCCTTTATAAACCAATTCATCGGGGCTGTTACCCGCCAGCAATATGATGGCTCCCTGCCCGGGAAGCATTCTGCCGTGTGGAACCGTATGAGCTGCCGTAAAACCGATAGCTCGCATGTCGGGGATCGATTTATCAGCAGGGTCCAGCAGGTTTCTAACATCCCTGTGGGGTTCAATACCTGCAATATTATTTGGTGGATTACCTGGATCTTTTACTTTCTTATCCTGATTCTCGTCTTTAGGCTTCGGCACACCTGTATTGGAAAGACCATCTATAAAACCTGCATAAACATACAGAGAGTCAGCTTCTATGATAATAGCGTCGGCTGGGATGTTTACCGTATTGCCTACAGATTGAATAATTCCATTCCTAATGAGTATGGCTCCTTTATCTATTTTTCTTCCTGGCGCCTGGATGATGTTGGCATTCCTGATCACATAGGCTCTGCTCACCGGGGCCAACTCTTCATTCTGGCTGTATGCCGTAAATGTGGCAGTCACCATCAGAAGCATCAGTACGGTCAACCGTAAATACACTGGCATTTGTTCTTTCATTGATTCAATGGTTTTTTAATTGGACTCACTAAGTATAAGCTTTTGAGAGAATTATTCACGAATTACTACACGAACGGTTGAAAAATGTAAAAAAAACAATACATGCAATCTGCAGTTCAGTACAATCATCTTACAGTTGACTACCATCACCTACCTAAGCATGCAACAAATACCGATAATTGTACCGTAAGAGTAAGTAAACTCAAAATAAATAGTTATGAACAGGTCAGGTCAAAAACTCAAAGGTTCTAAAAGAGAAGCAAAGGCAAGAACATACATAATGTTCTTGCTGATGCTTTTCTTTTTTACAAGTACTCCAACTGTGGCTCAAAAAACTTATGTTACTACCGGTGACAAGATTATTATCACAGATGGAAAAAATGTAAGGCGACACACGCAATCTAACGGGATCAACAGCTTCAATATTGAATATAAGGGTACTATTGAAGTTACCGATGACGACAAAGACGTTAAAAGCATTTCACCTGGTGGCTATATAGAGATCAGCAAGACCACCTTTGGCAGCAGAAGGTCCATTCTTATTGAAGCCAGTTCAAATGGCCTGCGAAGGGAATATTACGAAAGCCGCAAAAAGGTTGATTATGAGCCTGAAGGCAGAAAATGGTTAGCGGAGATCCTTCCTGATGTGGTTAGGTCTACCGGAATAGCTGCTGAAAGCAGGGTAAACCGGTACTATAAACAGGGGGGTGTAGATGCCGTGCTGAATGAAGTAGGCCGATTGGAAAGTGATTATGTGAGATCCATCTATGGAAAGATCCTGCTTCAGAAAGACGGCCTTTCTTCAAATGACCTGGTGAAGGCCGCAAAAGGGCTGGCTGATAAGATCAACTCCGATTACTACCTGGCAGAAATGCTCAAAAGCAATTCTTCACAGTTTTTGAAGAATGATAAAACTGCAGAAGCTTATTTCGAAGCTGTTTCCAACATTGGAAGTGATTACTATACCGCTGCAGTACTCAAGGAAGCGCTCGACAATCACCAGGCTTCAGCCAGATCGATGACACAAATATTAAATGCCAGTAAAAACATCGGATCGGATTACTACAAAGCCACTGTCCTTAGCCAGGTGCTGGACCAGGATAACGCCAATGATCATGTAGTTGGCGAGATCATAAGCTGCACAAAAAATATCGGATCGGATTATTATCAAACACAAATTCTTAGCAAAGCAATCAGCAAAAAAGGCTTGTCAGGTTCATCGTCAAATGAACTTTTGGAAGCAGTAGCTAATGTTAGTTCAGATTATTATATGGCAACTGTATTCTCCAAACTGGTAGAAAACAAACTTGACAATGATGTAAATATTAAACTTATAGGGCTTTTAGATGACAAAATGTCTTCTGACTACTATGCAGCATCAGTACTTAGCAAAATGGTAAAGCATCAGGACCTGAACGATCAGGCGGTGGCTCGAATGGCACAGGCTATCAGCAACATGAACTCCGATAATTATGCCTCATCCATCCTCAAAAATGCCAGTGAAAGTCGCAATTTATCTAAGTCCACACTGATCTCGCTGGTGAAGGCTGCCGGAGGTATTAAGTCTGACTTCTACAAGTCCAGCGCACTACAGCACCTGGCTCCGCTAGTAAAAAATAGTGACGCTGAGGTAAAAGCAGCTTATACCGAAGCTGCCAAAAGGATCAACTCTGACACGTATTACGGCAGAGCTATGCGTGCCATTGACTGATGCCGGTAACACTGAAATTTCAATAACAACAATCTGACATGATGACTTCAAAATGATCACTAAAATGATTAGATTGAAGTTATCATGGCTATAAATTCTCACAGATTATTTTTTGGATACATGCGTAGATTTTGGCTGGGTATATTCATTTCTTCAACTGTGGGTATTCTATACTTCTTTTACTTTTTTTATAGCGAAGAAGGATACCTGCCCACCGTCACCAAAAACTATCATTATTTACTAACCAGCCTGGTAACTGCCAATATTGCAGGCCTTATGATCTACCGGTCTGATCTCGCTCTCAACAGGCTTTTACCATGGAAAGAAAATTTATCAACCAGGCTTATAGTGGGCATGCTGGTAAATGCGCTTATAGCCATTGCTATCATACTCGTGATATGTTGGATATTTCTGGGACTACAAACGGGAAGCTTTGTCTATAAAGGATTATGGACTTCCTATTATGAGCCACTCGTAAAGCTTATGGTCATCACTTTAATGGCTGTTGTATTATATTCACTGATATATTTCGCCTTGTTCTCCTACAACGAGTATGCAGTGGTGCATATTGATGCTGTCAAAAATCACAGGAGGCAGTTGGCCGTGCAGTTTGAAGCACTGAAAAGTCAACTGAGCCCTCATTATTTGTTCAACAGCCTGAACACCATCTCTTCGCTCATTTTCAAAGATCCCAACATGGCCGAAGACTTTATCAGGAGGCTAGCTCAAACCTACCAATACATTTTGGATAACAATGAAAAACAATATATCACACTACGGGAAGAGGTGGAATTTGTTAAATCATATAATTACCTGCTTAAAGTGAGATTTGAAAACAACCTGCATATCGAAATAAACCTGCCTCCGAATGTTTTGGATACCAAAATGCCTCCACTCACGCTACAGATGCTGGTGGAGAATGCTGTTAAACACAATGTAATCTCAAAAGAACAGCCACTGCATATTTACATCAGCGCCATAGATAATACAGACATCAAAGTGACCAATACAAAAACCAAGGCGCCTGCTCATGTTACTTCCTTTCATATAGGACTTGACAACATCAAAAAGAGGTACAGCTTCTTCACCAATAAGGCCATCAAAGTTGAGAATAGCAATAAATTTACTGTAAGGTTACCGGTAATAAGGGATGAATTTGCAAAAACCGCCTGAAAAATGAAAAAGATATTCATCAACCATACATTATTCAGATTGCTCGTTCCTCCATTTTACGGAGCACTGGTTTACCTGTTGATATTACTCGTTAATAATAATGTGGCCCAAATATCTGAGATCTTTACCGGGCAGGAGGTATATGTATGCATAGGGTTAAGCTATTTACTCTCCGAGACGCTAAGACTGAATGTAAAACTCGCTGAAAAACTTACTGACGATCAGACCACTGCACTCAGCAGGATCATTTTACAGACTCTTTCAGGGTTGATTTTATCTGTTATCGTAATATCGCTGACCATCTCGGCATACTTCACTTATATTTTACAGTTTAGCATTACAGAAACCCAGCTTATTATCTTCAATTCAATTTTTGCGGTGTCAAGCTTGCTTTACAATCTCCTCTACTTCAGCAATTATTATTTGTACCGTCAAAACCTCAGCAGACTGGAAACGGAAAAAATGTTGACAGAAAACCTGGAGATCGAACTGGGCCAGTTTAAGAATGAAGTAAATCCTAAACTTCTTTATGATAGCCTGGAAACATTGATCACGCTTATACATAAAAACAACGAGGAGGCCGAAGACTATATAGACCATCTTTCACTCGTATACCGCTACATTCTTAGTCATCGAAAAATTGAATTATCATCTCTTGATGAAGAAATAAAAGCGGCTAACAACATCACACATTTGTTGAATTATCAATATGACAACACCATTACCTTTAAAGCCAACATACCGCCCGATCATTTGCACCTTCCCATGGTGCCCGGCTCCCTGCCCGGTCTTGTAGAGTCAATCATCCGAAGTACTATTATCAATAAATTCAACCCACTGATCATTGAGTTGGCCATAGAGGAAACCGACGGATATCTTATATTGAGCAATAAACTTAATGACCGGCTTATTGTGGATTCTAACAGAAAAGAAGTGGTGAATAACCTGCAACGGTCTTACAGCTATTTTAGTGAAAAACCTGTGGTGCAGGTAAAGGCCTATAACATAAATTACATAAAAATTCCTATACTTGAATTAGCCGAAGAGAAACTGGCTGTTTGAAAATACTATATTTAATGAAGGTATTAATAATTGAGGATGAAGTACCTGCCGCTGAAAAGCTGGAAAGATACCTGCACAGGTATGATGAAAATATTGAGGTAGTTGATAGGATAACTTCAGTCAGTGACGCAGTGCAGTGGCTAAAAAACTATCAAGATAAGGTAGAGCTGATCTTTATGGATATACAGCTAACGGATGGCAAAAGCTTTGATATCTTCAAGGAAGTTACCATCAACAAACCGATCATTTTTATCACAGCGTTTGACGATTACGCAATTGATGCCTTTAAGGTCAATAGCATTGACTATTTACTCAAACCTATCACTTTTGCGGATCTTACTGCCGCATTGGAAAAATTAACTTCGCTTAAGCAAAATCTCGGCTCACCATCTGCTCCACCCCAGGACATCAACAGTACACTTCAGCAACTGAGCTCAAAGACCTACAAAAACCGATTTATGGTTAAGCTGGGAGAGCATATTAAGTCCATAACCACGGATAATATTGAATTTTTCTATGCAGAAGGCAGAAATGTATACCTTATTACCGGCCAAAATAGAAAGTTTATCATCGATTATAAGCTGGAGGAGTTAGAGGAGCTGCTGGACCCTGTACAATTCTTTAGGGTAAACCGTTCGTTCATTATGAACATTAATGCTATTGAAGATGTGGTAATGTATTCCAACAGCAGATTAAAAATAACCCCCTGCCTGACTTTCGACAAGGAGATTATAGTAAGCCGGGAAAAAGTTAATGCTTTTAAGGACTGGTTTAATGGACTGTAAAATAACTAAGGAGCCGTCTCAAATGCCCCAGTCATCCCGCCTGTTTCCAACTGAACGACTATCGAAATGATTTTAGGTGTTGAGACAGGCTCCTTACCACTTAACAGTACAAGGGTGGTTTTGGTGATTAATTTAATTAAAATTAACCTCTCTTACATCTTCCCAGGACACATATACCGGATCACCGCCACTTTTGAAGATCAATATGCCTGTATTCTTATCAGATACGTCCTGTCCTTCACCGATTAATACCTTTTGGCCATTCTTTAGCTCCACATCACTGAAATCATAGTTTTTAGGAGTGATCCTTTTAATGTCGCCAAAAGCAATAATGTATTCTATATCATCGCGTTTGCCTTGTAACACTTCGTAGTTACTTTCTTCATCCAGATCAAATACTATCCTGCCCTTGTGTGATTCGCCATTCCTGGTAGTAACTGTACCTTCCAGTTTTTTCTGGTGCTTAAAATCTCCGTAAGATTTCATTTTTCCCGGAGCTTTATCTTCAAAGGTGACCTTTTTAAATTCTTCCCACGGTATATCAATCCTTCCATACTTATCAGAAGTAACGATAATCCCTCTGTTCTCAGAATTCACGTCATTGCTTCCTCTGAGTTTCATATCTCTTCCTGATTTCAACACTACACGGCTGGCGTTGTAGCCCTCCCTCTCAATGGATTTGATGTTACCAAACTCTATAGAAAGATCTCCGTCAGAAGTATCACCATCCAGTTTGTCGGTGGTTAATCTTTCATCATGGTCCCACTGGACGTATCCGGCAAAAGTGCCTGCGTAGGTTTCTACAATGCCATATAACGGCTCCCCAAACTTCTTAGTGAGCCTCGGGGTGCTGCTGAACTCAATTTTTTCTATCCTGCCCCAATCAAACGAAATTTCGCCTATCTCAGCGTCTATAATTTTTACATTGGTGCCGATATCATTGTAGCCTTCGCCTTTAAACTTGAATTTATCACCATTTTGGAGGGTCACCTCTACACTGCTGCGGCCAGTAGGCTTTATTGATCTGATATTGCCAAACTGACAGACAAACTGGTGGGTATGATCATAACTGTCTGATCGGTAATAATTTATCCTGGAACTTACCCAGTGAACAAATCCGTTGTTCCAATGATGGCGCTCCTCCAGTTTCTTCCGTTGCTCCCTGGTGAGGTAGTCCAGGTTGTTGTTCTCCTCTTTGGCTACATTGAACATGTCTGTCCAGAAAACCTCTTCCTTTCCCCACCGGATGGGGCCTTCAAAAGATTTATCATCGATGGTGGTAATCTTTCCGTAGATGAAACCCTCATCTTGCGACATGCCCAAAAAAGCAACCCCGGACATGAGCAGAAAACAGAAAGTAGATTTTAAAATGCTTCTCATAGTTATTTTGAATTTTGACCTTGAAAGTTTACCTGCTCTCAGGCAGATATTTGACCTTTTTTTATACTTCAAATATGTGAGAAACAACACTATTATTAAAGAAGAAGCAGATGAGTCGGCATATCACCTGTCCGAATCGGGATATGGCTACACCGGAAAAAGTCAGGATCAATCCGTATTTTTTAAAATTGGAAGTTTTTACTGTGAAGAAGCAGGAAGTTGGTAGAAGCTAGCCAGGGAGAATCTTGGCAAATTAAAATTACCTCCTCCGATTGTCTGAAACATCATAAGTTCGACTAATAAAAGCAGCTTGGTGCGAAAATCACTGATCCAGCCAACTCTTAAACTCCGGGGTTTTATCAGCGCTGATCACTATTTCATCATCGGCCTCCGGTTTAAGGTTGATCTTGATCCTGCCTTTGAAATGAGGGTGTATCTCTCTAATGGCTTCAAATCGTACAATGTACTTTCTGTTGGCCCGGTAAAAAATTTTAGGATCCAGTTGTTGATCAATTACCTCAAGCGGTTGATCATAGGCATATTTTTTCTCATCAGTAGTCACCAGGTAGGTGAGCTTATTTTGACTGAAAAAATAAGCTACTTTATCTACGGGTACAGCCAGTATCTTATGTCCGTTGCGGATCATAAACCGCGATTTATACACTTTCCTGCTCTCCAACATTTGCAAAAGCTGATCATAGGCAACAGGTTGTTCGGTTTGGGCAACACGTTTGAATTTCCCAATGGCCAACGCCAGTTTTTCCTTCTGCACAGGTTTGAGAAGGTAATCTATGCTATTGATCTCAAAAGCCTTAATAGCATATTGATCATAAGCCGTGGTAAAGATCACAGGCTTGTTTATCTCTACCTTCTTAAAGATCTCAAAGCTTAGTCCATCCAATAATCTGATGTCACTAAATATAAGGTCGGGATGTTCATGGGTAGAAAACCAATCTACAGCTCCTTCCACAGATTTCAGTATACCTGCTATTTCTATCGCCGGATCTACCTCCTTTATAAGATTTTGAAGCTTTTCCGCTGCTAACGACTCATCTTCCAGTACCAAAATTTTCATATTCCCATGTTTATGCTATTGTAGCGCTACTTAGTGTCTGTAAGAAAACGCCAATGTCTGCATTATGCTTGTCTCAAAAATGCTCTCGTACCTCGGTACGCTCCGCTTTTTGGGACTTCATCCCGCTCTTTAGCAGGAACGTCACTCGGAGTTTTCTTACAAGCACTACTTAACCAATCTTAAAACTCTTCCATTTCTATAAGCGGAACCTCCACAGTAAAGTGGCTGGCATTTCTCATTATCTTAATTTCTCTGTCAGTAAAATACCTATACCTCCTCCTGATATTCTCCAGTCCGCTACCTGATTGCTCCTTTGGCTCCTCAGGCCTTTTGTTTAAGCTGTTACTTACGATCAAATATTCATCTGAAATAGCAATAGAAACCTCTAGGGATCTTTTTTCACTAATAATATTGTGTTTAATGGCATTTTCTATTAACATCTGTAATGTTAAAGGTGGAATGACTTTATTTTGAATATCAGCTCCTCCCTCAATCTTAAACAAGATAAGCTCTTCGAACCTTGTTTTCAACAAAGAAATGTAGCTTTGAATAAAGTTAAGCTCATCACTTAAAGGTATCAGGTCCTCGTCTTTTGATCGTAAAATTGCACGATACACCTCAGCAAAATTATCAAGAAAAGCTTTTGACTGCTCTTTCCCACGATCAATGAGCGATGACAGGATATTGAGGTTATTAAACAGAAAATGGGGATCAAGATGGTTTTTTAGTGATTCCAGTTGCGCCCGAATACTTTCCTTTTTGAATTTTTCTACATCAAGCTCCGACTTCTTCCAATGCCGCAGAAACTGAAGGCTAAAATAAATTGAATAAAAAGGTATAAAAATGACGAGGCCATAGGCATTCATAACCACGTATTGTTCCGGGGTTGGGGCATTGGCGGTAAATAGTCCTTTAAAAGTGACATAAGCAAGATTGATAATTACCAGCGAATAAATAATGCCAATCGCTAACTGCATAAAAAAGCGAAGGTTACCATACTTTAACCATGGTATATGCTTATCAAACTGATGGGTGAGGAATCCGTTTCCAAGTGCCAGGAGCAGCAGCACCACCAGTATCCATGCGGCGGTGTAATAGAAGGTTGGTTCCAGCTCCAGTTGAACCAGGTAATATGCAATTGCAGCCACTAATAACACAGCAACTGCAATAATTGAGATCATTTTCCTGTTGAGTATCACATCCACCTATTTGATCATAGGTTAATCAAAAGTAATTTCCGTTATATTTTTCCAGGGTATATGCTCGGGGTCCTTTATTCCTTTCTTGAAGATCAGCAGGCCGGCATTTCTATCTGAAATATCACGGCCCCCTCCCAGCAACAGTGTTTCCCCATTCCTTAAAGTTATCAAAGAATAGCTATAGTTTTTTGGAGTGATTTTTTTAATGTTTCGAAAAGGTATCTCATAGCCAATCTCATCATCATTACCTTCCAGTATCTCCAGCTCCCACGCCTCATCAATGTCGTAAATGATCCTGCCTTCGACTGCACCACCCTCGTATCGCTCCACACGGCCATATAATCCCATAGGTACGCCATAGCTCCCATAGCTTTCTCCACTGTTTTTAGCCTTAGTAAATTCTACTTTGTCAAAAGCCTTCCAGGGAACCGTGATCTTTCCAATGCCCTCTATCGAAACTATGATACCTCTATTACCCGAATCAACATCATTAGAACCTCTTAAATAGTACTCTCTGCCGGATAGAAGCACCACTTTGCTACCATTCTGGTACTTACTGATCTGCTTAATATCGCCAAAGGCAATAGAAACGCTACCATCAGGAGACCTGCCATCCAGCTTATCTCCGCTCAGCCGCTCATCATGATCCCACTGAATAAATCCTGTAAATTCGCCCTTACGCACAGTCCTGACAGTGCCATACAATGGCGCTCCCATATTGGCCTTCATTCGCGAGGGCGTGGGCTTAAACTCTATTTTCCTGATCCTTTTCCAATTAATGGAGATAAGGCCAAGCTCATCATCCATCACGAGCACCTCCGTGCCTATATCATTATACCCCTCACCTCCTACCTCCAGGATCACACCATTTTTTAGCTTTAGATTTACACGAGTATCTCCCTTGATCTCCAGCTCTCCGATATCTCCAAACTGGCAGGTAAACTGATGGCTGACACCCCCACGCTTATCTTCCCAAATACTGGAAAGACGCCAATCAAAATCTCCCCAGGAACTTTTCTCTGTATTCCCTCCCGAAACTATTGATTGATAGTCGTTTTTATACAGCTTCACGGCATTGAACAGGTCATTCCAAAATGCCTCCTCTTTCCCCCACCTGATCTGCCCCTGATATGAGTTGTCTATGGTGTAAACCTTACCATAGATAAATCCGGCATCTGATTGAGCGCTGCCCTTCGATGAAAGCATCAAACACAACAATAAGCTGAAAATGCCATACCCAAGTTGCTTACCACTACGCATCAGCCTCATATCCAAATCTTTAAATCAAACATAATAACTTGTTTCACAAATGGATAAAGATCAATTCATTACCCATGTTACAAAGAAATGGATAAACTTGTAGTGAGAGAAGTAAAGCACGCTCTATCAGGGTATGAGGCAACTGAAAAGGGATATATTGTTACCGAACCCGGTATCAACCACGAATTTGTTTAACACGGTACCCTTCGCTTCGAAGTATGTCCGCTACTTTAGCCCGGAAATCTCCCTGGATCAAAATTTCACCATCTTTAGCAGAGCCACCAACCCCGCATTTAGACTTAAGCATTTTGCCCAGGTCTTTTAAGTCATCCTGGCTACCTATAAAACCACTGATCAATGTTACCTGCTTGCCACCTCTCGCCTTTTTATCCAGCTCAACCCTGAGGTTTTGCTCATCAGGCGACAGAGTATCTGCTTCCTCCTCTCCCTGATAGCTATATTCAAAGTCATCATTTGTAGAGTAAACGACTCCGTCTCTGTTCTTCCACTTATTCTTTTTTGACATAAGACTAAAATTTTAAAAATCAGGACATGGTATCTGCATGATGTGCTTAGGTGGCTTTCTCGGGTCTCTGTTGTTCCAGGAGTACGAAATAGAAATTTCATGGGCACCGCCACTACCAGAGCCCAATTTTGAAATAGTATAGTCGTAGCTATACCCAATGTTCAGCAGATCTCCCTGTCCCCCTTTTTTGGTAAAACCAATTAATAATACAATCGATTCGTTGTTGTTAAACCCTTCAAGTTTCTTGAACGGAAGGCCCCGGTACCAGGTCCCGATAATGATTGGCTCCAGTGTCAGGTACAGCCCCATATCCAACTGATCAAACTCCCCTTGCGTTTTATACTGAAAGGTAGGCGTAAGGCTTCTTTCCTGTGGCCGGGCGTAAAGACCACTACCCATGGTTCCCGGTGAAAACAATAACTTTATGCCTCCGTGAAAAGACAGTTTGGTGGGTAATTCCTTAGGGTCTGCATCCTCTTCAAAAGCCTGGTTCGGGGTGTTCAAGTGATGAGCGGCCACCCCTACCCATATATTTTTTGTATAAAGTACACCTCCTGCTGACAGATCGACAAAGTTCTTACTCAGATTACCGAAAGATTCATTCGTGGGGTTGATGATCTCCCCGGTGTTCGGATCAAACTGATCACCAAATGTAAGATCGCTAAAATTAACATGCCGGTTGTAAAAGGCAGCCTGAAAACCAGGACGGAAGGTTAACCAATCCGTTATATAAAGCTGGTAAGCATACTGCAGCCCTACACTGGTAGACTTGAGTCCGGCCTGTCCCTCAGTGTCTCTCATAAGCAGCATACCCACACCACTGTTTTTACTTTCAATAAAAGTGTCGAAGAAAGCCGATATGGTCACAAAGTTAGCATCTATCGATGGCCACTGATTCCGGTAGTTCAGTCCTACCCTGGCCTGCTGTGTTGCTCCGGCAAAAGCAGGATTCAAATAAAGAGGTGCCGCATAAAACTGAGAGAACTGCGGGTCCTGTGCAGTTACCACCTCTGGCATTAGCAGCATCAATAGACAAAATGGAAGTAAAAGTCTGCGCATGAGCGTAATCCGTTTTTTGCACTAAGTAGCAAAGTAGGAAATTAAACTAAAATATTTTAACGAATCAAAAATAAAGAAAGTTAGGCTCTTAGCATAACGCCAGTTTGCTGTTATTTGTATAAATTCGTATTGAATAGTGTAAATATTTTACATGATGTTCATACAATCAGAGCTATCTTTTACAGTTATATAATAAAACTAACCGTGTAGAAAATGCCACATTTTGACCTTCGCAGAGCTTGTCTTGTTATGTTTTTGTTTGTTGGCAGTATTTTTCAGGTCTACTCGCAAAGTTACTCGGGAATAAACTGGTATTTCGGAAATAATCAGCGGGGCCTGGTATTTGTACGACCGGGCTTGCAGCCATCAGCCATAAGCACCCCATTTCCTTTAGGTGCAGGAGGCAGTGCAGTAGCCTCTGATCCTGTTTCAGGAGAAATAATATTTTACACAGACGGCAATACAGTATATGATGCCACTGACCAGGCATTGAGTACAACGTTAAACGGCAGCACAGGCCTTAATCAGGGAGTAGTCATCTGCCAAAATCCTGCTAACCCTGACCAGTATTTCATCTTCACTATCGACAGCGGTACCGGTTTACTCGAACAATCGGTTTTTGACCTTACAGTATACAGTAGCGGTTCAGCGGGGTTCCCGGCACCTGCCCGGGGAGATCTGGTAGGATTGCCTACAAATACCAACCTCCCTGCCACTCCAAGGTCGCCGGGAATGATCATTATCCCGAACGATACAAGGGATGGTTTCTACCTTATTTCCCACGAAAGTGGCGCCAGCACCAGCTATGATGTCACTACAATTGCTGCTGATGGAACCCTCAGTACTGTATCTTCCGGCAGTATTGGCACCATAGACAATGTAGCCAACTTTTCCTACAATGCAGCCACCAGTCAAGTATCGGTATCCCCGGTTAATCCCGGGCAGCCGGTCGAAATTCTGAGTATCGATCCGGCAACAGGAGCTCTTTCCTTTGTGACAGATATCCCTGGAACAGAGTTGAGCAGCCTCGCAAATGAAAATATTTATGACACCGAATGGTCTAACAACGGAGATTTCCTGTACATATCCGGCAACTTTGGAGATGCACAGGATTCTGTGGTCCAGGCAGATATGACGCAGGTGCCGCCCACATTGACCTATCTACAAACCAGGAATGTAGTAAGAAGCTATGGCCTGCAAATGGCCCCCGACAGTACTATATATCATTTGTATGAAAATGTTGCAGGAGAATTCAGGCTGGGAAGGATCAACGACCCTGATTCGGTAGCCTCACAAGTACTTTATGATCCGGCTCCACTCGGTATTCAAAACTATGCAGGAAGGCAATTTCCAGCATTCCTCCCCAGGATCAATCAAAACCTAACTGTTGACTTTACCCATTCAGGAGAGTGCCAAAATGCCCCTACCCTGTTTTACCCGGATATCCAGCCTGGTGCAGACAGTGTAAGGTGGGATTTCGGAGATGGGAATTCTTCCAATCAATTGGCACCAATATATACTTATGCAGAAGCCAACACCTTTGATGTCAGGCTTACCGCTTTTCTAAATGGTGATTCAGCTTTCGTGGTGCATCCTGTGACGATCACACAGTTTGAGCTGCAGATCTCTGTACAGTCCGATACCACTTTCTGTAGAGAAGATTTTCCACCTCCTTACGGAAGCACAGGTACTGCAAGTGTAGTTGCTCAGATCTCTGGCAACGCTACAAGTGTGGTTTGGTCGAATGGCCAAACAGGAAACACTTTAAGACCGGATTCTTCCGGTTACTATTATGTAATTGCAACTGATGCCTCAGGATGCTCCGCCTATGCGGGGGTAACTGTAAATACTTATGGTTTACAGGAGCAAAGAGCAAATGTGTGGTATTTTGGTAATAATGCAGGAATAGATTTCAACCCACTGGCCCAAGGTGGGTCTCCGGTAAATATCCCCCTGGGTGACCCTGATATATACAATGGCGGCAATCAAATGCAGGCTCCCGAGGGATGCGCTATTTATTGCGACCGCAATGGACAGCCTTTGTTTTATTCAGATGGTGTGGACGTTTATGACCGGGAAGGCAACCAACTTACAGGTACCGATCCGGCAGATAAAATAGGTGGTGATCAAACTGCCACCCAATCAGTGATGATCGTACCTTTCCCAAATGATGAAACATTGTTTTACATTTTCACAACAGAGGAAGTGTATGGCACCGGCACCTATGACCTCAAATATGCTGTTTTCGATCTTAAGGATGAATCAAGTGGCACAAAAGGTGCGTTGGTGAGAACAGCGGCAGGCAATCTCTCCACCACCCTTTGCTCGGGAGTAACCGAAAGAATAACAGGAAATAATAACTGGGTAATTGTACATGAGTATGGCAACAACAATTTCAAGGCATTTCCTTTATTTACCACCGGAATAGGAGCTCCGGTGATATCTAATGTTGGTTCAGTACACGATTCCGACAGAGAAAGCGAAGGTTATATGAAACTCGGACCAAATAGCATGTTGGCAGTAGCATATTCCGTATCAGACAGCGAAAATTTTGTAGAGCTTTTCGACTTTGTGGATAGTACCGGAGCAGTGAATCTTATAACACAATTGAATTTCAATGATCCTACTCCAAATACTATTCCGAATGGCCCCACTCCTCCCTCCAATGTTCAGGGCCAGGTCTATGGTGTGGAATTTAGCCCGGATGGCCGAAATCTGTTTTCCACTTTTCAAAGCGCCTCGGAAAGTCATATTTATTGGTGGAGGGTGGATACTACCACCACTACAGCAACCACAACTACGCCTGAGTTTATAAGAAATTCTACCAGGTATGTAGGCGCTGATCAGGACCTTCTGGGTGCGCTTCAAACCGGGCCAGACGGACAAATTTACATAGCCCAAAATGGTATACAAGCTTTAGCTACAATCAGCAACCCTAATGTGGATACCACGGGCACTCCGGATATTACCGGAAGCTTCGGTTTAGCGCCGGGAACCACCAGCAGGTTGGGGCTGCCCAATTTTATACAAAACATTGGTAGTCCATTACAAGGCGCCAGTTTACAAGTAACCAATGGTTGCGAGGGAGAATCTCTGACATTCCAAATAATAAATGCTCAGAATCTTGAAGATTATTATTTGAATATATTTAGTGAAAATGATCTGGTAAATCCGGTAAGAGGTCCTATTCATCTTACTCAAGACAATCCCAGCTTCACCTTTACTTTAAACCAAGCCGGCAATTACGTAGCTACTGTAGTAATTGACCCGCAATGCTCTGGATTTAGTAATACCACTATGCCTCCCCAGACCTTTGTGATCAATCCCTTGCCAAACTTTGATTTGTCAGTGATTAACCAGCCTTCAGCGTGTATGGCTAACGACGGTGTTATTGCAGTTAATTTCACCTCATCGGCAGATATGATGTACACAGTAACCGGCCCAGTGTCATATCCCGCTGCCAGTGTTACCGGACCAGGCACAGTGAATGTCACCGGTTTGTCAGCAGGATTCTACACAGTAAGAACAAGTTTTGTAGCCACCGGATGTAGTAATGTCAGAACCATCGTATTAAACGATCCTGTGCCTTATACTGCCAATGATCAACAGATCAACAGCACATGTAGCGAGGTAGATGGTGAGTTAGCACCCATTACCTTCACTGGTCCCGCCCCGGCAACGTATAGCTGGACACTGAGAACACAAGAAACAAATATCACTGTTGCATCGGGAACAGAAGCGGACCTTCCTTTTAGCCCTGTCGCCACAGGTAACTATTATGTGGAAATAAGAGATACTGATGGGTGTATTACATCGGCTAACGTAATTGCCTCTCCTCCACCTCCGATTGATCTGGCACTACCCACAGAGTTTGCAGTTTGTGATGAAACGGTGGCGAGAGTACCTTATTTTACATCCAGCAACCAATTAGTGGCTACCAATCCTTCTATGCAGATTGAAGGAGACAGCATCATACTGGTAACTCAACCCGGTACTTATACGGTTACTGCTTTTGGTGATGGAATAAACACATGTGATCGTCAGGAAACGCTTACCGTATCTTTTGGGAATTCTGACCCTATTCCATTTGACTCACGATTTGGCATATGCCCGCAACTGGATGAAACTGTAACTATATTTGTACCTGGCTTCGTCAATGTTGAGTTCTTCGATGAAGACGGCAATCCCCTGCAAGATGGTAATGGATATGAAATATATGCAGATAGTATCAAGGTATTTGTAACGGGAAAGGTCAATGTAAGGATGACAAATGCCTTTGGCTGTATAACTGAAGGGGATTTCGATGTAGTGGAAGACTGCAAAGCCAGAATAAACGCTCCAAACGCTTTTACGCCAAACGGGGATGGGCGAAATGACTTCTTCACTGTCTTTCCCATACTGGTTTCTGCCGAGGACTTCCAGATCTTTATCTTCAACCGGTGGGGTGAAATGATATTCCAGTCAACCGATCTGGCCAGTTTCCTGGAAACCGGTTGGAACGGAGGCTATAACAATGACCCCAACAGACCACTGCCTGGAGGAACCTATGCATACAGGATTAACTTCAGAAGTGTGATTCCCGAACGTAGCAACTTACAGGAAACTCGCGGAGGGATAACTTTGATACGCTAAAGTTGTTCATTAAATTCACACGTGAATGGCAGCCTTTTTGCAGGAGGCAGCTTAAACGAGAAAAATTTATTGACCATGAAAAATCTTAAATACCCATTATTAGCAATAGGAATTGCATGTTTGTTTGCTTTCAGCAGTGTCCAGTTGATGAAAACCTCACTTACAATTACAGTCAGAAATGAACTGGGCAATATTGAAGAAGGTGTTGGCGTTCAACTTTTCCCTACAGAAGAAGACTACCGGAATGAAACCAATCCTGCCACTGAAATAGAATATTCAGATAAAAAAGGCAAAGTAAGGTTTAAGGATCTGGAGGCAAAGGTATACTTTGTAAATGCTGTAAAAGGTGACAAAAACAATATAGGCGCGGGCGTGCAAACAGACACCCTGCAAGAAGGAAAAGTCAACAAGGTGACGATCATTATTGAATAAATGCATCGACAGAAAATATTAGAGCAACTACAATCCTACAGCCCTGAACTTGAAGCAGAAAAGCAATTCAGGGCTTCATTTTTGGCTTTTATCGAGGTAAACTCCACCTGTTTCGAACGTTCACTTCAAGAGGGGCACATTACCGGATCGGCATGGATTATTAATCATGAAAGAGATAAAGCACTACTTACTCATCATTTCAAACTTGATCGCTGGCTGCAGTTAGGCGGACATGCCGATGGTGATCCTGACATCATCAGGGTAGCTACAAAAGAAGCAACGGAAGAATCCGGTCTTTCATCTATTGAACTGGTCAGTGATCAGATCTTTGATATTGACATTCATACTATTCCAGCCAGAAAAGCCGAGCCCGAGCATCTGCATTATGATGTGAGATTCCTTTTTAAGGCTGATGAACAAGAACCGCTGGTAGTCAACAGAGAGTCAAAAGAGCTTGCGTGGCTGTATAAAAACGAGCTCTGGAAACTTTCCAACAACAATGAAAGCATCTTGAGAATGGCGGAGAAATCATTGAAATGATACTCATCTAATGACTTAGAGTCATCTGATGAGTAGGTTACAAACCCTGCTCGGGCGTGTTTGTAACGCGTTCGTCTACTTCTCCTGCTGTAATTGGTGTTTTCTAACAACAACTACACCTGAGGTAATGAAATGAAAGGATCCTGCGGTGCAGCAGGATCCTTATCAACCTTAAAATTAACTGTAATAACACTAAAAAACCATGAAAGATGAGTAGTTAAGTCATCATCCAAAGTGATTCAAAGGCGAATCATATTTATAACAACTTCAGGCAGTTATGGTTTTGTGTTTTTTAATATTATTATTAAATGTATCGCACCACCACAATTTTACGCTATAGAATAGTGGTGGCACTAAACCCGGCAGCATGATGCAAATATCAACGTGCTGCAACCAAAAGAAGCCCAAAACTTACTACCACGAGCCAAAACATATAAGGTACAAGCACAGGAATAATGATTATAGACTTTGCCATTAAAGCCCATAGGACAATAAGTATAATAGAAATTATCTTTAAGGTAGATCTGGTTTTATTGCTCATGATAGATAGGAGTTGGTTGTCAGGTAAATATATAAAGTTAATGTAATTGATGCCATAACTGTTAAAATTAATACTTTTGCAGATCGATTTATCACCATGGCAACCATTGGCACTGACGTACAGGCGGCAAAATCTTATTTGGAACAGGGGGACCTCGTAGCTATTCCTACGGAAACAGTTTACGGACTGGCAGGAAATGCCTATAAGCCTGAGGCCATCGCTAAAATATTTGAGGCAAAAAACCGACCTGCTTTTGACCCGCTTATTGTACATACCCATTCGCTGGCTGAGGTTCAAAAAATAGTACGGGATCTACCCGAAAAAGCGCTGATACTGGCAGAGCGCTTTTGGCCCGGTCCACTTACATTACTACTACCCAAGCAACCCATAATTCCTGATCTCGCTACATCCGGTATGGATACCGTAGCTGTGAGAATACCTCAACAACCATTAACTCTGGAGTTGCTAAGATCTATTGACTTCCCCCTGGTAGCCCCCAGCGCTAATCCATTCGGATATGTCAGTCCTACCACTGCGCAACATGTGGAAGACCAGTTGGGACAAAAAATCCCGTATATTCTCGATGGCGGCAACTGCTCCGTAGGAATCGAATCTACTATTGTCGGTTTTGATGGAAATGATGCTATTATTCACAGACTGGGTGGCACCAGTCGGGAAAAAATAGAAAGTGCTATCGGAAGGGTAAAACTCATGCCCAACTCCTCTTCCAATCCGAAAGCCCCCGGCATGTTAAAAAGTCATTACTCCCCGGGAAAAAAAGTCGTTTTAGGCAATATTCAGGAGCATCTAAAAAATTATGCCGACCAAAGTGTAGGCATTTTAGCCTTTGATAAAGCCATACCCGGAGTTCCCACAAGTAATCAAATCATTCTTGCCGAAGATAGCAATTTAGCCACTGCTGCTAAAAATTTATTTTCAGCGCTCCGCATCATGGACAAGATGGACGTGGACGTCATCCTCGCTGAACGTGTCCCCGAACACGGTTTGGGTTTAGCTATAAATGACAGGTTGACAAGAGCAGCAGCAAAATAACTTCCTTTTTCAGAAAATCTTCATCTCATAAGTCCCGCACCAGAAGCACTTTCTCGATGAAGTTCAAACGATTACGGACTGCATTCACTTGACTATCAACCGCTTTTAAGGCATAAAAAAGCCAATCAGAGCCTCAAAAAACAATCTTTGCCATTAAGCAGTTTAAGATATTATTTTAGATATTTACGCCTCGAAAAAACAAGAGCTTATGAGAACAATTGATGACATTAACTTCAAAAATAAGAGAGCATTGATCAGGGTAGATTTTAATGTGCCCTTAAACAATAAATACGAAATTACTGATGATACCAGGATCAGGGCCGCTGTTCCTACTATCAAAAAAATCCTTAACGATGGTGGCTCTGTAGTGTTAATGTCTCATCTGGGCAGGCCCAAAACAGGTCCCGAGGAAAAATTCTCTTTAAAGCATCTGGTAAAGGACCTTTCAGGCCGCTTTAACACCGAGGTGAAATTTGCCGGTGACTGCATCGGTAATGAAGCCGAAGCTATGTCATCCAACCTAAAAAGCGGTGAGATACTGCTTTTGGAAAACCTGAGATTTCACCCAGAAGAAACAAAAGGTGACGAGGCTTTTGCCAAAAAACTTGCCGCTCACGGCGATATTTATGTAAATGACGCATTCGGGACAGCCCACCGGGCGCATGCTTCCACCAGCATCGTTGCTCAATTCTTTGACGAAAAAGTATGCGGTTATGTGATGGCTGCCGAGCTTGAAAATGCACAAAAGGTGCTCGACAGTGCTACCAGCCCCTACACTGCTATTATGGGAGGCGCCAAAATATCTGACAAAATATTGATCATAGAAAAGCTGCTCGACAAGGTGGACAACCTGATCATCGGTGGTGGCATGTCTTATACCTTCTTCAAAGCCATGGGAGGCAAAATTGGCGCTTCGTTGGTAGAAGAGGATAAGCTGGATCTGGCTAAAGAACTGATACAAAAAGCCAAAGAAAAGAATGTTAATTTGGAATTGCCATTCGACTCAGTAATTGCCGATAAGTTCGACAATAATGCAAAAACAAATGTAGTGCAAAATGGAGCTATACCTGATGGCTGGATGGGCCTCGATATCGGGCCCCAGGCGCGTGAGGTGTTTGCTAAGATCATAAGAGACTCAAAAACCATCCTTTGGAATGGTCCGATGGGTGTATTTGAAATGAGCAACTTCGCGAAAGGTACTGTCAGCATTGCAGAGGCGGTGGTAGAAGCTACAGAACGGGGTGCTTTTTCACTTATCGGTGGCGGTGACTCGGCATCAGCAGTGAACAACCTGGGCTATGGTGACAGGGTATCTTATGTTTCAACAGGCGGTGGCGCTCTATTGGAGTATATGGAAGGTAAAGAATTACCGGGCGTAGCAGCTTTGGAAGATTAATGGCACTCTCTCATGAAGAAAAGCTAAGCCACCTGCTGGATCTGATGAATCTGGCGAAGGCAGACGAGCAAATATCAAAGATAGAGACCATCTACATCCTTAAGGTGGCAGAAAGACTCGGTATTGATCAGCTTGAGTTGGCGAGACTCGAGGCTTTGGGAATAGAGAAAAGATCTATTCCCAAGGCTGAGCATCACATTATCCCCCTCTTCCACCGGTCATTAATATTAATGGGTATCGACACCAGAATAAATGATGAAGAAATTGGTTTTTGTAAAAACCTGGGGCTGCAGATGGGTCTGAACTTATATGCGATTAATGATATTATTCAATTAGCCCTTAACGGCTATGAGTTCATGGATCCACAGCAGATCAACGACATTTTCAAAAAGTATTACAACTAGTTAACTCATTCTAACAACTCAACGTATAAGGGAGCTGTATATTAAATTGCTCAAACCAGACTTTTACTGACTTATAACCAACACCAATCTCCACTGATCATCATACGATACCTCCCCTGCATCCACCATTTCGCGCATTACCTCCAAAAAAGCATCTCTGTTTTTGGGGTTGATATTGTCCATTAATTCCTCCATAGTCAATGGTTGCTCCCCTAACAGGTGCCTGGCCTGCAAATGGTATTGATCGATATCGTGATCTTTTTTGTTATGCTTCAGGCTTACGCATACATCGCAAA
The DNA here is from genome assembly GCF_000331535.1 of Fulvivirga imtechensis AK7. Classification (GTDB taxonomy): domain Bacteria; phylum Bacteroidota; class Bacteroidia; order Cytophagales; family Cyclobacteriaceae; genus Fulvivirga; species Fulvivirga imtechensis. The sequence continues at coordinate 24,995 of NZ_AMZN01000024.1, forward strand.
TACCACAGCTATCATAACTGGTTTCCCCGAAGTAGTCAAGGATCAACCTCGTTCTGCAGGCTTTTTCATGAGTGACATAGGCAATAATAGCCTCCATTTTTTGTTTCGCATTGCTTTCCCGCTGTGCCAGCCGCACCTTGTTTAGCGCCAGGTTATTGGCATCCTGCCGGGGAACAGTAAAAACGACCTGCGGCTTTTCCTTTTTTCGATCATAGTTTACAATTCCATATTCTCCTAGCTTTTCCAGTGCTTTCACAATCTCTGTTTCTGTAGTTTCCAACATCTTTGCCAACTGCGCTTCCGAAACCTTAACAAAATTATTGAACAGCTCCCCACCATAAACCCGTAGTAGCATTTTAATAAAATAATCAAACTTTGCATTGGCTATCTGAAACTCATACAGCGCTTTATTATCTACTGCCATATGAAGTTGTGAGGGATTATAGAAGCTTTCGTTAAACTGGATCAGCTCTTCTTCCTCTAATTTTTTCAATGCATAATATACTTCAATATGATCTAGTTTATAATTGTCAGAAAAATCCTGTATCTCAAAATCAAAGCTTTGGCCCATACCGCTTCCCACCGCCATTTTGTAATAATTGGCCATACATTGGTACACTTTCTTCATATAATTAATTGAAGGGTATTGTTGCTGCACGCGGTTCCTGAGATCATCGATATCCACGCTTTCATATATTACTACCGCAAAAGCCTTTCTCTCATCCCGTCCTGCTCTCCCCGCCTCCTGGTAATACGATTCCAGGTCCTGAGGAAGGTCCATGTGCACCACCAGTCTCACATCGGGCTTATCGATGCCCATACCAAAAGCATTGGTAGCCACCATTATCCGCCTCTTATTCCTGATCCAGTTTTCCTGTTTTGCCACACGATCTTCATGAGGCAGACCAGCGTGGTAAAAGTCCGCTGAAAAGCCATTTTTCAATAGCAAAGCAGCAATTTCTTTGGTAGATTTTCTGGTACGGGTGTAAATAATAGCTGAGCCAGGAACATTTCTTACGATTTCGAGTAGCTTTTTTTCTTTGCCCTCAACCTTGCGAACAGCGTAAGACAAGTTATCACGGGCAAAACTCTTCTGAAAAACATTTTTTTTAACGAACAGTAGCTTGTCCTGAATATCGTCCCTCACTTCAGGTGTGGCAGTGGCCGTCAACGCCACCACATTCACATCCGGTATCAACTCCCGAACGTCAGAAATGCGCAAATAAGAAGGCCGGAAGTCATAGCCCCATTGAGAGATACAATGTGCTTCATCTACAGCCAAAAGCGCCACTTGCATCTTTTTCAGCCTTTCCAGGAATATATCCGTTTGCAGTCGTTCAGGGGAAACATACAGAAATTTCACTCCGCCATAAATGCAATTGTCCAGTTTTATATCGATCTCCTTTTTGCTCATACCGGAGAAAACGGCCTCTGCTTTGATGCCCCTTTTTGTAAGCTGCTCCACCTGATCTTTCATCAATGCTATGAGAGGTGTCACAACAATACAAATGCCCTCTCTGGCCATAGCCGGCACTTGAAAACATATGGATTTACCACCACCTGTAGGCAAGAGCGCCAAAACATCCTCTCCAGCCAGCACAGCATCTATAATCTCCTCCTGTACAGGACGAAAGGCCGTGTAACCCCAGTATCGGTTCAGTATGGATAAGGTTTGTTTCACACTTTTCTCTCTGATCCAAATTAAACAAATAACGACATCTTAATATTAAGACATTTGCAATAAAAACAGTGATCTCTTAAGTTTAGCCTGTGATTTTTTTCAGCGGCCATAAAAAAAGGCCACCAGATAGGCAGCCTTCAATCATGTAACTTAGCTCCTTAGCGTTTTGTTTGAAGCAACTTTACCCCAGTATCTCCCAAATGTTTAGATAGTATTTTCTTGTACGCCATAGAGTTGGTATACCCACCATCAGCGGCAAAAAATTCTTCCATTAAGGGCTGCCAGTCGCTGTTCATTGGCATTATGAATCCAAATTGCTCTGACGACTGGTCGCCAACCGGGTGTCTTTTCAGGGGTTGCCTTCTTTGTACCGCATCCAGATAAAAAGCGAGATCCAGGTACGAGAAAGATTTGGGGTCGGAAAGCACCTTTTCCAATGTTTCAGGGCTGGATGACGCATACGCTACTTTCATATCAGGGTAATATTTACTCTTGAGGTCTGCCAATCTCTTATCGTTAAGTGTACCTTTCGCAGTATAAGCGGTAAGACCTGCAAAAGTCTTCGATATTTCATTCAAACTATTTAGCGTAGGCACGCTATTTTGTGTTACCAGTATTGCAAAATTAGTAATGAATGGCGGGCTGAATTTAATCTCTTTTTTTCGGGCAGGCGTAATCGTAATATTTCCTAATCCGAACACTCCACCCTGACTGCCTTTCACGTTGTTATACATTCCACCAAAGCTACTCCCATCGCCTACAAACTGAACCGAGAGCTTTACTCCTTTTTTCTCACCCACGTAACTCACAAAATCTCTCATGATATCCACACAAATCCCTGTCAGATTACCGGCATTGTCTTTATAAACAAATCCGGGAGTCTCTACATAGGCTAAGGATATCATTCCTGATCCTGAACTGCCAGCCTTTTGCCATGTATCACCACTGTATTGCGCATGCAATGGCGAGCATAAGAAGCCCAGAAAAACGGCACTTACACCAAAAAAAAATGTTAATACTTTTGTTTTCATATCGCTGATTATTGATTTACAACCCCTAATAAAACACTATCTTCCGCTTTAACCTATCAAATAACCGGCCAAAACAATCAAAATTTGTTTTTGTTATAAAAAACACTGAATTATTTCCATTTTATTTCTTCTTTGTTAAGGAAAGCTGCTATTCCTTTTTTACAATCTTCACTGGCACGTGCTTCGGCATTCATCTCTGCTGCATATTGCAATCCATCTTCAACCGACATGGATTGCACCTTCGCTATCATTTGCTTTGTAAAAGCCATGGACTGACCACTATTATTGGTAATCAGTTTATTAGCGAAGTCCTCAACATGTTGCTCCAGGTCTTCCTGTGCTACTACCTGATTCACCAAGCCATATTCCCTCGCTGCCTCGGCAGTAACAAGCTCACCTGTTAACAACAGCTCCTTAGACCTCATCTCCCCTATTTTTCGAAGCAGAAATACCTTGACTATCGCAGGAATAAATCCTATTCTCACTTCAGTATAGCCAAATTTCGCCTCCGGCACAGTAACGGCAAAATCACACACTGTTGCTAACCCGCACCCTCCGGCTATCGCATGCCCCTGCACCTGGGCTATCACGACTTTATTCAAAGTATATATCTGGTAAAAAAGCTCTTTCAGGTGATTGGAATCCTCCAGGTTCTCTTCGTAGGTATTGCTTTGCAACTGCTGGAGATATGCAAGGTCTGCACCCGCACAAAAAGCCTTTCCATTGGCTCTGAGTATGATAACCTTGACATTTTTATCTTCAGAAGCCTTAGAAAAAGCCGCTTTGAGATCAGATACCACTTCGTAACTCAGCGCATTTCTTTTGTCAGGACGGTTTAAAGTAATATAGCCCTTCATATCAACCACGCTGTATTCCACGTATTTCATCATTAATCTATTTATATTTTTAGTATGTTATTTCCAAAGCTCCTTCATGATATATGGAGTAATATTTCAACCCATCAGCCTCGATCTCTTTTTTAAATTTATTGGCCTGATAGTATGATAGCGTTCCGTCAAGAATGAGCAGGTCAAAAATAAAATTATTCTTTATCCATTCTAAATCTTTATTGAATTCCCGGCATATCAATATATAATCTACGGTAACTGGTGCTGTAAATAACTGATCTTGGACCTCATTATTGAGGATGATCAGTTTTGTTCCCCGCCAGGAAGCCATGGTTACTCCGTTAAATGTATTTATAAATGACACTTCGCCAGGCCGTACGGGAGTGCTTTCCCTGATGTTTGAAGACAGGCGATTAGGCATAATATGAAACCTGATCTTCCCGGAGTCTTCCAATAACACACTGTCTCCATAAAAAAAGGCATGTCCATCAGCCATAAAATCTATAGCCGTATGGTGGCTAATCCGGTATATGCTGATCTTATCTTGCTGTGCGAGGTGTTGGCTGGCTATTCGAAATGAGCTGAAGCATAATACCAACAGGAAGGCTATATAAACAAACCTCATATGTTTTACTCGAAAGAATATGAACAGCATGATAATGATCAACAGGATCAGCCAGGTTTCAAGTACAGAAGTGTGGACTCCTGTGACCTGGGAGAAAGGGATCCTTTCGATCCAAAACACCACCTCATTGACCAGGTATATGCACCACTCCAGGAGCTTTCCTAACCAACCGGCTAATACTCCTATCCAACTGAATATGATCACCAGCAACCCCAAACAGAGGATGACGAATGCACCAGGAATAACCACGAGATTAGAAAGGAAGAAAAAGGTGGGAAACTGATGGAAATAGAGTAGACCTAATGGAAAAGTAGCCAGTTGTGCGGCAAATGCCACGGCTGTAATAGCCCATATTTTGTCTACCAACCAATTGTTTGGTACGTACAGGCCGTAAAGCCTTGGCTGGATATAAACAATCCCTAATACTGCCAGAAAAGACAATTGAAAGCCCACTGACATAATTAAATATGGGTCAAATAATAAAAGGGCAAACGCTGAAGCGGCAAGTGTATTATAGATATTAGTATCTCTGTTGGCAGCATCAGCAACGGCTATAAAGCTGAACATCGTAACAGCCCGAAGTACTGAAGGCGAAAAACCTGTGATCAGCGCATAGGACCAAAGCACCAAAATACTTATCAGCGCAAAGGCCCACCGGCCACTTTTAGAACGTTTGATCCTACCCATCAGTAGCGCTATCATACCGTAAACGATCCCTACATGTAAACCTGATACTGCTAAAACATGCATAGCTCCCGATGCCGCATAAGCATGCTGAATTTCATTATCCAACCCATCTTTCACTCCCAGCACAAGAGCAAGGGCTATATTCAGTTCTCTGGGAGAGCTAATTCGGGCACTCAATTGGTGAGTTGCCCATTTTCTTGCTACAAAAGCATAGCTCAGCAGTTTATTAGGTGGATCATGTTTTATGAGTTGATAAGCGGCTGAATCCAGGAACTGCTGGTGATAGATGTTTTTAAAACTTAAAAACCGTTTGTAGTCAAACTCCTCAGGATTTTGCGGAGGAGTAAGCAATTGAGGAGCACCTTTGACAAGTATTTTATCTCCGTATTTTAAATCAGATCCTTTATTCAAATAAAGATAAATTTTTCCCAGCCCCTCGCTCCACTGATCGTTAGCTCTGTAGCTCAATATCTCCGCCTGGTATCGTGCTGTTTTTGTTCGCTGTTCCCCTGGCCTGGTGACCACTGCTACATAATGACTGATGCCCTTCTGGTGAAGGATGTGGTTGAGATCATTGGCCTCGGTAGACAACGTCAAGTGAAAATACCCCAAGGCAAAGAGGGTGACAAACCCCAGGCCTGACAAAAGCAAGTTGAGAGAAAAAAACCGCTTTCTAAACCACCAATTACATCCGATATAGCTCAGCAAAAGTAAAATGATGCCGTAGACTACGATGCGCTGACTCATATACTCACCCAGATAGATAGCGGATAGTATACCTGCAATAAAACACCCTGTGATCCTAAGAAACGCGTACGGAATCCACTGAAGCATGCCACAAGATAGTAAATCCTGCTTAGTGGTATAGTGTATAAAAAGAAAAAGCGCCGGATTCTACCCCGCGCTATTAGTTAGTGTCTCTAAAGTCACTTAGAGTTTTCTTACAAGCAGTAGTTATCAGAATTTGGAAAACCTATTGGCTGATCTTAGATTCAAAATTCTGTTCCCACTCCTGCCAGGCTGTAGTCTTAAAGTGATCACCTCCAATATACTTAACTATTTTCTCAAATTGATCGGGCTTCTGATATCCAGCCAGCGGCTGGATCATATTGAAATCTTCATCCAGAAATACAACTGAAGGATAGCTTAGCTTGTTGTTAAGAAGCGCTGCCGCCAACTCATGATACCCTCTTTTCCCTGATGGCACAAATTTAAAGGTACGATCACGAAAGGTGATCTCTTCCTCTTGCTCGGCATCAAATTTTACAGGGTAGAAATTTTCGTTCAGATATTTGGCGATCTCTGGTTCGCTAAACGTGTTTTTGTCCATTACCTTGCACCAGCCACACCAGTCGGTATATACATCAATAAATATTTTTTTCTTCTCCACTTTGGATTTCTCGACAGCCTCTTCAAAAGTCATCCAGTTTACGGTTCCCGCTGCTCCCTTTCTTACCTGCGGACCGGAATTTTTAAGCATAAATGCTGAACTGCCAAGGAAAACTACAACCAGCGACAGGAACAAGATCAATAATACATTCTTTTTCATAGCTTTGGGTCTATACGGCTAAAACACCCCTTAAGTTAAAATAATTTCATTATTAATACCAGCAATCAATCATTTGTCACCGATTTGATGTAGGAAAACACATCGTCATAATCATCCGGATGAAACCATTTTATCTCTTCATCCTTACCGAACCATGTCAACTGACGTTTGGCATATCTTCGTGTATTTCTCTTCAATAACCGTACCGCTTCCTCCCGATCGTATTTTCCCTCCATGTAGTCAAAGATCTCTTTATACCCTACTGTTTGCAGCGCATAATGGTTTCGATATTGATACAATTTCCGGGCTTCGTCAAACAACCCTTGTTCGATCATAACATCCATTCTGGCATTAATCCTTTCGTAAAGCTCTTTTCTGGGCCGATTTAAACCAATCTTTATAGTCTTGAAATCTCTTCTTCGAGGTTTCTGAGATCTCAATTCAGAATATTTCTTACCTGTACCTATACATACCTCAAGAGCGCGGGTAACGCGCTGAGGATTCTTAAGATCCACCTCATCGTAATACTCGGGATCCAGCATTTTCAGCTCTTCAGTAAGCGCCTCCAGTCCGACTTCGGCTAGTCTTTGGTTCAACTGCATGCGTATTTCTTCGTCAACTTCCGGTATATCAGCCATGCCCTCTGTAATCGCTTTCAGGTAAAGCCCTGATCCCCCGGTAATTATCAGCTTATCTCTCGATATAAAAAGTCTTTCAATCTTTTCTAAAGCTTCCCTCTCATAATCTCCCGCATTGAATGGTTCGTGTATGGAATGTGAATCAATAAAATGATGCGTTACCAATGCCAGTTCCTCCTGAGTGGGCTTGGCAGTACCAATATGCATCTCACGAAATACCTGCCGTGAGTCAGCAGATATAATTTCGGTATCCAATTGCTGCGCCAGGTGTAGACATAGGGCTGTTTTACCGACAGCAGTAGGACCAACAACAGCAATCAGATATTTCATGTATAATTTAGTATTGAGATGTTAGTATTGAGTATTGAGACTGAATATCGCTGTTTCATGGCCTTCCAGACCATGACAACCAAGACTCAGACAAAATAGTGTTTAAATCGCGACTTGACCAAAAGTCAGGTCAGTGAATTTTGATTGGCGATAATTTGTTATCTTCACAATACATGAAGGACCGTTTAATAAATTCCAACGACTTAGAGGGAACGATAAGTGAGCTAAAGGAAAAGCTACGCGATGAGAAGGGGAAAAACTCTTTTATCAATGCCATTCTGGAAGGCGGAACACTTATCATTTGGGCTGTTGACACTCATCTGGAGTTAATCTCTTTCAATCAAAACTATTTTAACTTCTTTCTTCACAAAAATCCAAAATCAAGAGTAGGCTACGAAAAGAATGGTGAAATAAAGACTGCCAGTTCGGCCAAATTCTGGCAGCAGAAATATAAAATAGCGCTTACTGGCCGTACGCACAATTTTGAGATCCGTATGGAAGTTGGTGATAACGAGGTATGGAAGGAAGTATTTCTCAATCCTATCTATGATACTGACGGGGAAATAACTGGTGTGTCAGGGCTTGCATATGATATTACAGAAAAGATGTATTCCAGGCTTGCCCTTATAAAGAGTGAGGAAAAGTTCAGGAACATATTCGAGTCATTTCAGGACCTGTACTTCAGGTGTGATTTTAATGGTAAACTCACCATGCTCAGCCCATCAGTAAGAGACATTATGGGCTATTCTGAAAAGGAGCTTTTAGGAAAGAATATCACTAATTTCTACCTCTACAACATCCAAACTAAATTTCTTCTGCGCCAATTGGCGAAGCTGAAGCGAGTCAGAAACTTTGAAGCAGGGATTGTACATAAGTCTGGCGAGATAATTCCATGTATATGTAACGTAAGAATAATACAGGATGATAAAGGTAAGTTGATGCATGTAGAAGGTGTAGCACGCGACATAACCGAATTAAAGAGAACAAACGAAGAACTTCAGCGCTCTAAAGACCTGGCGGAAAAGTCCTTAAAAATAAAGGAGCGATTTTTGGCTAACATGAGCCATGAGATCAGAACCCCATTAAATGGTATAATGGGTATGCTTCATCTGCTGGATGAGACCAAACTTGATGACCATCAAAAAAAACATGTCCGTGCCTTAAAGAGCTCTTCGGATATACTGCTTAATATACTCAATGACCTCCTGGACCTGTCTAAAATAGAAGCAGGAAAAATGGAGTTGAAAAACAGTGAAGTCAGCACCGGGGAAGTGTTTGAAAAGCTTGCGCTACTCTACAAACAGCAGGCCCAAGACAACGATATCCGGCTTATCTTCAAAACGAAGAAGGGAGTACCTCAATACATTCTTATTGATGAAACAAAGCTCATACAGGTCTACTCAAACCTGATCTCAAATGCAATAAAGTTCACTCCATCAGGTGGGACTGTTACTGCTGGTATAATGCTAGATGAGCGTTTTGATGAAAAGGTTGTATTGAAAGGTTATGTAAAAGACACGGGCATCGGCATTTCAAACACAGATAAGGACAAGCTGTTCACCAGTTTCACCCAGCTTGACAGCTCCAACAGCAAAAGTTACAAGGGGACCGGTTTGGGACTGTATATTTCTAAAAAAATAGTAAAACTCTTTAATGGAAGGATAGGGGTAAAATCAGAGGAAAACAAGGGTAGTAAATTCTGGTTTACTTTTGAAACCAAGCCTGTTGCTAAAGCCGAGAAAAAAGCTGAATCAGCTAAAGAGGGCGTCACTTTAAGTCACTCCCCCCACGTGCTAATTGTAGACGACAACAAAGTGAACCTGGATCTGGCTTCGGAGATGCTAAAAAATGCCGGCTGCCGCGTGGCCATTGCTTCCAGTGGTCAGCAGGCTATTGACCTTTCCGTGAGCACCTGTTACGATCTGATATTAATGGATATACAAATGCCGGACATGGACGGCATTGAAACTGCCACACACATCCGAAAAAGATGCAAGGAGGCTACTCCCCCTATTATTGCCATGACTGCATACTCCATGCATGGCGATGATCAGAAATTTCTGCAAGCCGGCATGGATGATTATATTGCAAAACCGATAAAACCTACTGTTCTTATTGAAAAAGTTGAACAATGGACCGGGCATGATTGGCATGAACAAAAGCACCACGAAAAAGAAATCAGCACAGCGCATCATACAATTAATGAAGATACGTTAAATTTACTGATTAAGTATGCGGGGGAAGAAGCCGTAGCTGAGGCATTGGGAGAATTTAATGAGGAATGTGAAATGCAAATAAAAAATTGCACCGAGCTTTTCCCGGAGAAAAAATTTAAAGAAATTTTAGATATATTGCATACTTTAAAAGGTAATGCCAGTACATTGGGAATCGAAAAGTTGGCTTTTAAAGCCGAAACAATGGAAAGCGATATAAAAGAACAAAAATATTGTAACTTTGAAAGGGATCTTGATATTTTGGTATCGCTTTACAGGTCCTATATTAAAGAAGCAAAAAGGTTTGATAAACTTAAACTTTAAGAATGGTGAAAAAGATCTTACTTGCAGATGACAGTCCGGTGATCCAAACTTTGTCAAAGAAAATATTTCAAGGACAAGGCTATGAAATAAAAGGGATTAAAACGGGCACGAAGGTATTGGAAGAAATAGAAAAGAATGATTACGATGTGGTAATCCTTGATATCATTCTTCCTGGTGCGGATGGTATGGAACTGGCAAGAGAAATCAGAGGTTTTAAAGACAAAAAGAAAGCTGATATACCTATTATTGCCATTTCAGGTAATTACAAAAACTATTCTAAATCGGATTTTGATGAGGTAGGAATTAACGAATACCTTATCAAACCATTGGACTATGATGCACTGGTAAATGCAGTGAAAAAGCATACGCAGTAAATGGCCGTAAAATATTCAAAGCACTTTTTAAATAAGCTTGAAGACCTAATAGCCGAAACAGATTACATCCTCAGGTACGAACGGGGAAATTTTAAATCTGGCTGGTGCATACTGAATGACAATAAAATCATTATAGTGAATAAATATTTCGCTACGGATGGAAAGATCAACTGTCTGCTGGATATTATCAAGACTGTTGATATCAACAAAAGCCAACTAAGCGAAAAAAATAAGAAACTTTATTTAGAACTGGCACAAACCGAGCTCGAGCTTTGAAAATAACCTTCCTCGGAACCGGAACTTCACAGGGAGTGCCTGTTATTGCATGTCACTGCGATGTGTGTCGGTCTCTCGACTTCAGAGATAAAAGACTTCGCACTTCCGTTCACCTGGAAGTAGACACCAAAGGCTTTGTCATTGATACAGGGCCTGACTTCCGACAACAAGTACTGCGCGAACGGATACAAAGGCTCAATGCCATTATTTTTACTCATGAGCACAAAGATCACACAGCCGGGCTTGATGATATCCGTGCGTTTAACTTCAGGCAGAAGCGAGATATGCCAATCTACGGACGACAGAAAGTCATAGACCAGTTGAAACAGGAGTTTAGCTATGCTTTCTCAGAGAAAAAATATCCCGGTGTGCCCCAGATAGAAACACATATAATTGATGGACAGCCTTTTTCTGTAGATGGTGTGACTTTTACACCTATTGAAGTCTTACACCTCAAACTTCCTGTATACGGCTTCAGGATCAACAATTTCACATATATCACTGATGCTAATTACATCAGCGAGTCGGAGAAAGAAAAAATAAAAGGAAGCAAGGTATTGGTATTAAATGCCCTTCAACAAGAACCTCACGTATCCCATTTTAACCTGGAGGAAGCCATTGCACTTGCACAGGAAGTTAATGCCGAAGAAACTTATTTTACGCACTTAAGCCACAGGATGGGTAAGCATAAAGATATCGCAGAAAAATTACCCGAAGGAATTAACCTTGCTTATGACGGACTGGTTTTAGAGATATAATATGCATAATAACTATTATTTTCTCAAACACCTGAGTGCTTCTCTGGATAACAAAATCAGAGGCTTTGAACTTCTGGAGTGCTTCTCTCAAAATAAAAATGAGTTGGTATTAGGGCTTGGTCATGGTACTTCGGAGTTTTACATCAAAGCCTACCTCGCCCCTTCCTTCTGTTGCCTGTTCTTCCCTGACGATTTCAGCAGAGCCAGAAAAAACAGTGTTGACCTCTTTAAAGGTCTTTATAAAAAGAAGGTAGAGCGCGTGCATCAGTTCAAAAATGAGCGTTGCTTCTCTATTGTCTTCGAGGATAATATGCAGTTGCTTTTCAAAATGCATGGCAACCGATCCAACATAGTGCTTTTTAAAGGTGATGAGATAGAAGAAGTATTTAAAAAAAATCTCAGGAAAGACTTTGAATTAAACATCAAGGAACTGGACCGGGAGATCAATCAGAGTTATGAAGCCTTCAAAAGGGAAGATGGGGATCTCAAAAAGCTGTTCCCTACTTTTGGCAAAATAATTAAAGCTTATCTCAAAGAAAATGGGATTGATAGCAAAAACACGGAAGAAAGCTGGCCGCTTGTACAGCATATTCTGGAGAGATTAGCAAAAAATGATTTTTATATCACAGAAAGTGAAGGCCAGTTGAACCTTAGTCTTTTGAAATTTGGAAATATTCTTGAGCACTATAACGATCCCCTCGTAGCCATCAATGCATTCTACATACGCTACATTAGTGAGACCACATTAAATACTTTAAAACGTGAAGCACTATCAGAAATTCATAAACAACTGAAGCAGGGTGAAAGTTATATAGAAAAGACTACAAAAAAACTGCAAGACATTGAAAAGCAGCAAGGGTATAATCTTTTGGCGGATGTATTAATGGCTAATTTACACCGTGTGCCTGCCAAAGCAAAAGAGGTAACCCTTGAAAACTTTTATGACAATAACCTCCCTGTAACCATCCGGTTAAAACAGGACCTGTCGCCTCAAAAAAATGCGGAAGTATACTACCGAAAAGCCAAAAACCAGTCGCTGGAAACGGAGGCTTTAAAGAAAAACCTTGCCCGAAAAGAAGCATCACTGGACGCACTGCGAAAAAGGAAAGGCATGATAGAAGAAGCAGACGACTTCCGTTCTCTCAAGAACCTGCTTAAAAAAGATCAGCCAGAGGCTTCAACAAAGGACAAAGCACTCAAGCCCTACCATTCGTTTAACTATGGCGGGTTCGACATATGGGTGGGCAAAAATGCCAAGAGCAACGACAGAATGCTACAGCAGTATGCTCATAAAGAAGATCTCTGGCTTCACGCCAAGGATGTAAGCGGATCACACGTATTAATAAAGTATAAGGCTGGAAAAAATTTCCCTAAAGATGTTATAGAAAAAGCCGCAAGCCTGGCCGGATGGTATTCAAAAAGGAAGTCGGATAGCCTATGCCCTGTCATTGTCACCCCCAGGAAATTTGTAAGAAAGCGCAAAGGCGACCCTCCAGGGGCAGTGGTGGTGGATAAAGAGATGGAAGTGCTTTTGGCAGTACCGGAAAGAGATTGAGCTGTTGTTCAGTTCTCAGTTCCTGGTTCGCCGTTCTGAATGATATTCAGATTCCTCGTCTATCATTCTAAAAAGCATGTAGCTAATAGCAGCGGATACCAAAATTACGACTAAAATAGCAATTAACGTTGGCCAATTAAAGGTCCTTTCGTTAATCGCTACTTTATAAAGCCAATATGTTAATCCCACAATACCGCCAACAGCCCCACCTCCAGTCAAGACAATAAAATAAGAATTAATAGTATTGCCTATTTTATTTTGCTGACTCATTTAAAATTCCGTTTCATTTTTTTAATCATTCCACCACATTCAGCTTTACAGTATTGGTCCGCCCACGTGCATGGATCGGCATACTGGCTGTTGTTATAAAAGCATCTCCGGGGTTGATATGACCTCTTTCTTTCAGAATCTGCTCAATATCTGCAAACGTATCATCCGTAGACACCTCTTTATCATAGTAATAACCACGGACACCCCAAATAAGATTGATGGTATTCAACAAAGGCCTGTTACTGGTGAAAATAAAAATATTAGCTTTTGGCCTGTGCGATGAAAGCTTGAAAGCGGTATATCCCGACTGCGTCATACCGATGATGGCTTTAGCTCTCGAAGCTTTAGCCAATCTACAGGCAGCAAGCACCAGTGTGTTATTATAAAACAAAGGATCACCTTGTTCCGGAAGGTCGTGTTTGAAATAAACATCGGCTTCTCTTTCTACACTGGTTATCGTTTTTACCATACTGCGAATTACCTGAACAGGAAATGCGCCCGCTGCCGTTTCTGCTGATAACATCAATGCATCTGCTCCGTCCATCACAGCATTGGCAACGTCATTAGTCTCTGCTCTTGTTGGCCTTGGGTTCTCGATCATGCTCTCCATCATCTGAGTGGCTATGATCACAGGCTTGGCAAGCTTATTACACTTTCTCACGATCATTTTTTGCGCCATAGGCACTTCTTCCATAAATATCTCCACCCCAAGGTCGCCCCTGGCTACCATTACCGCATCAGTAGCCTCTATGATGCCGTCAATATTTCGTATGGCTTCCGGCTTTTCAACTTTCGCCACTATTTTACTTTGCCTTCCGGCATCCGTAATCCTTTTGCGCAGGTTATGAATGTCATCTGCCGTACGTACAAAAGACAAAGCTATCCATTCTACCTCGTGCTTTAAACCAAACTCCAGATCCTTTATATCCTTATCCGTCAGAGATGGAGCCGATACCTTGGTATAAGGCATATTGATACCCTTGCGAGATTTTAATTTTCCACCGTGTACCACTTCAGTGATCACCTCTGTAGCGTTGATCTCTTTTACCTTTAACTCAATCTTACCATCATCAATCAAGACCATATCGCCAACACCAACATCTTTGGGAAGATCCTGGTAAACCGTACTCGCACGCTCTGAATTCCCGACAACCTCTTCGGTAGTTATAGTAAAGATCTGTCCGGCCTTTAGTTTGGCGCCACTCTCTACTTCACCTACCCTGATCTTAGGGCCCTGTAAGTCTTGTAACAGACAAACATGGGTATCCATTTCATCATTAAGCTCCCGCACATACTGAACAACCTTTTCATGGTCGGCATGTGTACCATGAGAAAAGTTCAGTCTGAAGATATCAACACCTTCTTTTATTAGTTTGCGGAGCATCTCCTTTTCATTAGAAGCGGGTCCTACCGTGGCAATAATTTTCGTCTTATTGAATTTAATTTTCTGGTCCATAATCAAGTTAAAAAGTTGTCCTTTGACTTCAGTTTTTCTACTTCAATGGCGGCAATATATTCAATCCACGGGACTTCTTTTAATTCTTTTAAAATTTCTTCTTTTGCAAACGATTGCGAGTGCCGGTCTATTTTCACTATGTAATCAAAGTGGTTCAATTCGGGTACCAAATGTGTGTTTTCACCTTCTATGGATTTATTCTTAAACAGGTGGAAATAGCTGGTCTCCGGATCAAATAAATAGTTGATAAAATTTGCCTTTCCATTGTTCCTCATCTCAAGGATAAAATCCTCCTGTTTTACCAACCTTATATCGAGCTTTTTGTTAATAGCCCAGGCAAGTTTATATGACTTTACTGACGCTATTACTCCGAGCAAATCAAACTCATATTCATGATCAATTATCAGGCGCGTCTTTTTCATATTATCAAAGTTCTTGAAAATTAAGAGGATAGTGCGTGTTTTTTAGGGAATTTTTGCCATCTTAGGTATGACAATAACTTTAGATAAATTGTTTGACATTAATACATTTAATGCATTTCTTTGCAGATATTTTAACTAAATCATTACAAATATGTCTGAAATAGCACAAAAAGTTAAATCAATCATCATTGATAAGTTAGGAGTTGAAGAGTCAGAGGTTACCCCTGAAGCAAGTTTCACTAACGATTTAGGAGCAGATTCTTTAGATACTGTTGAATTAATTATGGAATTCGAAAAAGAATTCAACATTTCAATTCCTGATGATCAGGCAGAAAATATATCTACTGTTGGCCAGGCCATCTCTTACTTAGAAGAAAACGTAAAAAATTAAATAAAGACAAACCCCCTTTATCCATTCTAAACTTCTTTTATGACATTAAGGAGAGTAGTAGTAACAGGCATAGGTGCGCTCACCCCCATAGGTAATTCTGCCCCCGATTATTGGGCGGGATTAAAAAATGGTGTAAGTGGAGCTGCACGAATTACCAGATTTGACCCAGAGAAATTCCGAACACAATTCGCATGCGAAGTAAAGAACTTTAATGCCGAAGATCATTTTGACAGAAAAGAGGCCCGAAAAATGGACCCCTTTACCCAATATGCTTTGGTAGTTGCTGAAGAGGCCATGAAAGACTCAAAGTTAGATCTGAATGCCATTAACTTAGATAAAGCAGGGGTGATTTGGGGCTCAGGTATTGGTGGGCTAATGACATTTCAGGAAGAAGTAAGGAGCTATGTCAATAATGACAGTACTCCGCGGTTTAATCCGTTCTTTATTCCTAAAATGATTGCCGATATCAGCTCCGGATACATATCCATAAAATATGGATTCCGTGGACCTAATTTTGTTACTGTTTCAGCATGTGCCTCATCTACCAATGCATTGATAGATGCACTTAACTATATCCGCTTAGGCCACATGGATGTTGCCATATCGGGAGGCAGTGAAGCTGCAGTAACAGAAGCAGGAATGGGAGGGTTTAATGCCATGAAGGCACTTTCAGAGCGGAATGACTCTCCTGAGACCGCATCAAGACCTTTTGACAAGGATCGCGATGGATTTGTGCTGGGAGAAGGTGCAAGTGCCCTTATACTGGAAGAATATGAGCATGCCAAGGCCCGAGGGGCCAAGATCTATGCCGAGATAATAGGTGGGGGTATGTCAGCAGATGCTCATCATATTACCGCGCCTCATCCAGAAGGTTTAGGGGCTACTAATGTGATGCTCAACGCACTTGCCGATGCTAAGATAAAACCTGAAGAGGTTGATTATATCAACGTACATGGCACTTCAACGCCACTTGGAGATATTAGCGAAACATTGGCCATTAAAAAGGTGTTTGGTGACCATGCATATAACCTCAATATTAGCTCTACCAAATCGATGACCGGGCATTTGCTTGGTGCTGCCGGGGCTATAGAGGCTGTAGCTTGTGTAATGGCTCTGGAACATGGTGTAATACCTCCAACCATCAACCATTTCACCGATGATGACCAACTGGATAACAAGTTGAACCTGACGTTTAACAAAGCGCAGGAGAGAAAGATCAATGTTGCGCTAAGCAATACATTCGGGTTTGGGGGACACAATACCTCAATTATTTTTAGAAAAATCTAAGTTACTGTGCATCGTGCTGTAAAGCGCTTACTCAATATTTTTGAAAAAAAATCCGAGAGAGATAAAAGGCTTATTACCGCAATTAAAACAATTGTTGGTAGTAAGCCTTTAAACTTAGATCTGTACAGGCTTGCCATCAAACATAGCTCTATTGCCAAAGCTAACAGCCGCGGCTTGAAGGAATCTAACGAACGCCTGGAGTATCTGGGAGATGCCATACTGGGAGCGGTTGTGGCCGACTACCTGTTTAAAACTTTTCCCTTCAAGGAAGAAGGCTTTCTTACTGACATTCGCTCCAGGATCGTCAACAGAGAGTCGCTCAATACTATTGGTAAAAGGATAGGGCTTAACCAGGTAGTAGAATATGATCAGCGAAAAAAAGGAAAACTCTCCCACAAATCGCTCTATGGCGATACACTTGAAGCATTGGTAGGAGCCGTATACCTAGACAAAGGCTACAGGTTTTGCAAAAACTTCATTCTTGAGAAACTCCTCATCCCCTACCTTAACATAGAGGAAGTAATAAAGTCGAATCCTAACTACAAGAGCAAGATCATCGAGTGGGCTCAAAAAGAGAACCAGGAGGTGCGTTTTGAGATCATCAGCGTTAAAAACGAGAAACACCACCGGGAATTTACTGCGCAGGTATTTGTAAATGATCAACCCCTGGGCAAAGGGTTCGGGCATAGCAAGAAAAAAGCCGAACAGGATGCTGCCCAAAAGTCATGCGAACTATTGGACTTAGAGTAAAGATTCCGATATTCGCTCCTGATTACTGTTTTCAACGAAAAAATACCAACACAGGTGTCTAAACTACGATTAGCAGGAGCCACATTAAATCAAACGCCACTAGATTGGGAAAACAATGTTAAAAATATTATCGAAGCCATTAACAAGGCCAATGATAAACGTGTAGACGTACTCTGCCTGCCCGAGCTATGTATTACAGGATATGGCTGTGAAGATGTCTTCCTCAGCCAGTGGATCTACGAAAAATCGTTGAAACTCCTATTGGAGATTGTTCCGCTATGCCAGAGCATCACCGTTGCCATCGGACTCCCGATACAATTTAAGGGATATTTTTACAATGTCACCTGTGTAGTCAAAGACCAGAATATCCTGGGCATCTATGCAAAACAGAACATGGCCAGAGACGGTGTTCATTACGAGCCAAGGTGGTTTACTCCATGGAAATTAGGAGTGGTGGACACCATCGACATTGAAGGAAAAGAATATAAGATCGGTGATGTAATTTTCGATATTGATGGAGTAAAGACTGGTTTTGAGATCTGTGAAGATGCCTGGTGTAAAACACGCCCAGCTTGTCGGTTGTATGAGCAGAAGGTACAGTTGATCCTAAACCCAAGTGCAAGTCACTTTGCATTTGACAAAACGGTAGCACGGGAAAAGCTGGTGGTTGAAAGTAGCAAAAATTTTCACTGTACCTATGTATATGCCAACCTTTTGGGCAACGAAGCCGGAAGAATGATCTACGATGGGGAAATACTCATTGCCAGGTATGGCCAGTTGATACTACGTAATGATTGGCTGTCGTTTGATAATGTACAGTTACAATACGCAGATATTGACTTTAGTAAGGAAAATGAAAACTATCCTGCACCTGAAGAATTTGTCCGCGACAAAAACACCGAGTTTGTGAAAGCTTCATCTCTGGCATTATTCGACTACCTGAGAAAAAGCCGAAGCAAAGGCTTTGTTTTATCTCTAAGCGGAGGTGCTGATTCGTCCTCAATAGCCATATTGGTAGCTGAGATGGTGAAGCGTGCGGTAGATCACTTGGGAGTCGAGGTTTTTTTAGTGAAATCAGGATTAAATACGCTAGAAATACCTCCCTCGTCCGGCAAAGAAGAAGCGATTAAATTTATTGTTTCTCAACTCCTTACCTGTGCATATCAAGGTACGGTGAATAGTTCTGATGCCACATACCAGTCTGCGAAAAGCCTTGCCGAGAATATAGGCGCCACCTTCTATTCCTGGCAAATTGATGAAGAAGTAACTTCATATACCCGAAAGATCGAGAATATCCTTGCCCGTAAGCTGTCCTGGGAACGAGATGACATAGCTTTGCAAAATATCCAGGCAAGATCCAGGTCTCCTATTATCTGGATGCTGGCTAATATAAAAAACGCCTTGTTGCTTACTACTTCCAATAGAAGTGAGGCCGATGTGGGCTATGCCACTATGGACGGAGATACTAGCGGAAGCATAGCGCCTATTGCTGCTGTAGATAAATATTTCATCATCAACTGGCTAAAATGGGCCGAGACAAATTTAGGATACAAAAGTCTAAGCAAAGTCAATAACCTGCAGCCGAGCGCAGAGCTAAGACCTCTTACCTCAGAGCAGACTGACGAGGATGATTTGATGCCATACAAGGTCATTGTTGAAATAGAAAAATTGGCCATCCGTGACCATATGTCGCCCATTGAAGTTTTTAAAGAGCTAAGGAAACAGAAACTCGAAAGTGACGATTTGTTGAAGGTCCACATTTCCAAATTCTTCCGATTGTGGAGCCGAAACCAATGGAAACGCGAAAGGACCGCTCCTGCTTTCCACTTGGATGATTTCAATGTGGACCCCCGGACCTGGTGCAGATTTCCCATTTTGTCCAGTGGGTTTGAGGAGGAATTGAGGGAGCTGAAAAGCATTGGTTGTAGGAGCAGTTTATTCTGATATGTAATACGGATACACCTTCTTTGGAACTGATTTCTGAAATTTTCGTTAATTTAGGATATGGACACCATAATAATTAATATTATAAACCCTAAAGTCCGAAAGCTTCTTGAAGACTTAGAGGCTCTCAATCTGATTTCCATAGCTCGTGACGACAAAAGCTTCAAGGCCCTTGTGACAAAACTGAGAAATAAGGACAATCCGAAACCTACATTCGATGAAATAACAAAAGAAGTCGAAAAAGTGAGAGCCAAAGGCTATGGCAAAGAAGGTTAGGAGAATCATCATTGATACAAACATCTGGATCAGTTTTTTAATAACGAAAGATTTTTCACAGCTTGACAAGGATATATTCTCAGGTCGTTCCATTCTGATCATTAGCCAAAAGTTACTCGATGAGTTTTTAGAAGTTATTGGGCGCCCTAAATTCAAAAAGTATTTCACTAAGGATGATATAATTAGTGTATTGTCTTTTATAGATGATCATGCTGATTTTTTCCAGGTATCCAGTACGATTGATGTCTGTCGTGATAAAAAAGATAATTTTTTACTCTCACTTGCCGTAGATAGCCAAGCTGATTTTTAAATTACCGGTGATAATGATCTTTTGGATCTGAATGAGATCGGCAACACGAAAATCATAACAGTAAAAGATTACATCACTAATCATAGGTACCTTCCATTCCAAAACACCTTCCTTTAACACCAACTTTAATTGCCAATTATAACGAGATAGTTATATTTGTTGCATGTCAATCTTAAGCTATATCATCTGGAACACTGATCCGGAGTTTTTTACCATTCCAATACTCGATCGTCCTGTGCGTTATTACGGTTTGTTATTCGCTCTAGCCTTTCTTATCACACAACAGATCATGTTTTATATCTACCGCAAAGAGGGTAAGCCTGAGCGTGATGTAGAAACATTGACGATATATATGGTTATAGCCACCATACTGGGGGCGCGGTTGGGGCACGTGCTCTTTTATGAACCTGAAAAATATCTTGCTAACCCTATCGACATTCTGAAGATCTGGGAAGGCGGATTAGCCAGCCATGGGGCAGCATTCGGAATTCTTTTCGCACTTTGGGTATATGTTAATTATTATATAAAAATAAATCTAAACCCATTTTCAAAGCCAAAGAAACGGTTTGCGTTTAAAAAACATAAGAGGGAGCACCAGAGTTATCTCCAGGTTGTAGATCGCATTGTGATAGTGGTGGCGCTTGCCGGGTGTCTGATCCGATTGGGCAATTTCATGAATTCGGAGATATACGGAATTCCTACTCAGTCAGAATATGGGGTGGTTTTTGTAAACAATGCCACCGAAGCATTTGCCGGCTACTCCAGCCCTATTGATGAAATAGACTATAAAAAAGATGGAGGCCGTGCCCTTTCAGAGCAAGGCTATGTTCCCATTGAATTAGCAGTAAAATTCAAGAATGAGCCTGAAATACTAAATGAACAGAGCATAACTCAATACCTGACCGGTAAGTTTAAAAATGTTATCACAGACTACGCTTATGTGAGTGCCCATATTTACCACCCCGAAAACCAGGAGTTGGACTACAAGCTTTCTCAAAACCCGGATGGCAGCTATACCGCTATTGTAAAAGTATATGGCATTGCCAGGCATCCTACTCAGTTGTATGAGGCGGCTACATCGTTCCTGATTTTTGTTTTATTGTTATTACTATGGCTCAAGTATAAGAATGAAACACCTCAGGGGCTTTTACTTGGCTTATTTCTGATCCTGCTATTTGGTTTGCGCTTTGTACACGAACTTTTTAAGGAGAATCAAGTGGCCTTTGAAGATGAAATGACCTACAATATGGGGCAGATCCTGAGTATCCCGTTGATCATTGCCGGTGTATTGATCCTCTACAGAGCCATATCAAAAGGCAGGTATAAAGAAAAAGAGCAGAACAGTTAAATGTGTGGCACTTTCTTACACCATAAATGGTTATTTTGCCTAAGGTCTGTTTTATCAAATAACTATTTTTTATTTTAGGCCTATATTGGGACCATACCCTAAGCTGACAAATTGGTGTAGGAGAAACAATGCTGGCATTCCTGTTTTCATTTTTATTAACATTTCAAGGTTATTCACCCACAGCGGGAGAGTTGTACGCCTCTTCCTCTAACGATTCGGTCTTGTCTACCGTCATTGACTCTGTAAGGGGGCGATATATACAAATAGACAATATATTTATTATTGGCAACAAAGTAACCCGTGAAAACATCATTCTTAGGGAAATGAGTGTTACTAACGGTGAATTTTATTATGAAGAAGACCTTTCGGAAATATTAAAAATTGACAGGAGAAAGATCCTGAATACCCGCCTGTTCAACACAGTAGAAGTGACTACCTTGGAACTTTCTGAAAGTAAAGTAGATGTGGTGGTCAGGGTAACTGAAAGGTGGTATACTTTCCCATCGCCCATTTTTGATCTCGTAGATAGAAATTTCAACGATTGGTGGCAGAATCAGGGGCGTGACCTAAGCAGGGTCAATTATGGCATCAGACTGTACAGGAATAATATGCGTGGACGAAATGAAACGCTGAGGCTACAGATCCAACTCGGCTACACGAAGCAATTTGATATTGCTTACAAGATCCCTTATATCGATCGCGCTCAGAGACACGGATTATCAGTTGGATTTTTATATGCAGAAAATAAAAACATTGCCATCGAAACGGTGGAGCATAAGAGAAATTTTCTAGACTCTGAAAGCCTGCTCAGACTACAGCGGGTCTATCAGTTGGGCTACCAGTTCAGAAATTCATTTTATACCACACATAGCGTATTGTTGGGGTTTCATGATAACAAAATCAGTGACACCGTAGCCATTGCCAACCCCGAATATTATTTGGATGGGCAAACAACACAACGTTTTTTCAGCATTATCTATGAAGTTGACATCGATAAAAGAGACATCAATTCTTACCCTCTGCACGGACATAAAACCAATTTCTTCCTGCGGAAGTATGGCTTAGGCATATATGAAGATATTGATCAATTCGATGCAGGTATTAACCATGCACGATACCTGGACTTAAAGCGTAACTTCTACCTGGCCAACTATACATCGGTTTATGTTAGCGGGCCTGATGAACAGCCTTATGCCAATCGCAGAGGACTGGGCTATAGGAAAGATTTTATTCGGGGATATGAGCTTTATGTGGTGGAAGGGCAAACCTTCTATCTTAATCGTACCACATTTAAAAAACGACTTTTCGATACTAAAATGCGTCTGGGCTTAATGCCTATAGAAGAATTCAGGAACATGCCGCTGGCTATATACCTAAAAACTTATTTTGATGTAGGTTATGCTCAGAATTTTGATAATTATGGTGAAAACATCAGACTATCAGATAGATTTTTGTTTGGGACGGGCGCAGGTCTGGACATTGTCACTTATTACGACACGGTATTGCGTCTGGAATATTCCATCAACAGGGAAAAAGAAACGGGGTTCTTCCTTCATTTGAAGAAGGAGTTTTAATAACTCAATAGCCAACTTCCTGTTTTCTCCTTTTCCACCCATTCCCCATCTTTAAAACCCCCAGCATATTCCAAACGCCCTTTATCGGTATATAATTTCCCCTACCTCCTTACCGAGCTCATGCCACCCTTCCTGAACTGACATGCCGGTCTCATTGTAAACATTCCACTCACCATGCGGCCAGCCATTTTATAATATATCGCATGCTTGAGCCGGTACATTGACGTTTGCTTGGAGACTCGAAGCAGACCAATAGCATCGTAATCTTGATTAAGGATAAAAAATAAACCATTTTATTATGTTTCATTTAATTCTTTTTATAAATTGCCTACTTCATTGACTTTTAGATCAAATCTACTGTTGAAATACTTCTTTATCACAATTCTCTCCGCAATTACCATTCATTGCTTTTCTCAAAACGGCTTACAACAGATTGGTGCCCGGGCTGCAGGCATGGGCTATGCATCCACTACCACTGAAGACAGTTGGTCAATATTTAATAACCCGGGTGGACTGGGCAGTATCAACGATGCTACTGCTGTCTTTGCCTTTGAAAACAAATTTAACATAACCGGATTAAATAGTATGGCAGCCGGGGTGGTCAACTCATTTTCCATTGGAACTGTTGGCGTCTCAGCTTTTCGATTTGGTGACGACCTTTACAACGAACAAGCCGGCTCGCTTTCCTTCGGAAACAGATTCGGAATAGCGAGCTTGGGATTCAGAGCTAATTATTTACAATATAATATTGAAGGATTTGGAAGCAAAAGCTTATTGACCATTGATTTCGGAGGTATTGCGGAGATCACCAACCAACTATTTTTCGGAGCATACATCAGAAACATTAATCAGGCGCAAGTATCCGAACTGGCCGATGAACGGGTAGCCACCACCCTCAATGCGGGTCTTTCATACCGACCAATAGAAAAAGTGATGCTATGTGCAGAAGCAGAAAAAGATATAGACCATAAGGCCTTTTTCAGAGCGGGATTGGAATATCAATTCTTAAAAAAGCTAGCGGCACGCACAGGCATAAAAACCGCTCCTTTCACCAACTATTTTGGTCTTGGGTTTAAATTGAGCAAAGTAGAAATTGATTACTCCCTCTCAATGCACCCGGTACTTGGCCTCAGCCACCAGGCAGCTATAGCGTATCGGCTAAAAAGAACAGAATGAAATTCACGATCATACTCTCCTTGTGCCTTCTCCTTCACATCAGCCTACATGGTCAGCGCACTGCGGACTATACACATCTTCAGGACCTTGTAGATGATATTTATGCCATTCAGGACACGGATCTTAACTATGAAGAATTGTATGAATCGCTGCTATTGTATTACTCTTCACCCATAGATCTAAATTCGGTTTCGGCAGAAGAGCTGAAAGCGCTCTATATTTTATCCGATCAGCAGGTCAACAGTTTCATGAACTACAGACAACAATACGGCAAATTATTATCACTCTATGAACTTCAAGCCATTCCCACCTTTGATCTCAGCACTATTTATAAACTTACTCCATTTGTGCGTGTGGCAGAAAGTGGTATAAATACCCATAACCGTCCATTACTTAAAAGAATATGGCAAGAGCCGAACAACTATTTACTACTGCGCTACGAACGTACACTTGAGGATAAAAAGGGTTATCAAAAACATGAAGACCGGAGTTACTATAAAGGAAACCCGGACAAACTGTACACAAGGTTCAGAACAAGCCACATCAATGACTTTAGTATTGGAATAACTGCTGAAAAGGATGCGGGAGAAAGGCTAACTTATGATAAGAATAGCCATACTTATGGCGCTGACTTCTATAGTTTCCACTTTCAGTTGAAAAATAAAGGTGAGTTAAAAAACCTGGTAATTGGCGACTATCAAATTCAGTCGGGTCAAAGCCTTCTTTTAGCAGCAGGCTTCAACGTAGGTAAAGGAGCTGAAACCATTACTACCCTCAGGCGTGCAAATACAGGTATTCGTCCCTATTCATCCGTTGTAGAAGGCGGTTTCTTTAGGGGAGCGGCTGCAACAGTCGCATTGAACAGCAGGTTTCAGGTTACCTCTTATTACTCAAGGCTGCGGGAAGATGCCCGCCTTCAATCTGACACAGCCGTGTCCGGAGCTGATTTCATATCATCCATACATACAACGGGTTATCATCGTACAGAAACAGAATTGGCCGACAAAGATCAAATTGTGCAGCAAAGCTTTGGCGGAATTTTCCTATATACCAATGAGTCAGGTAACCTTCAGATAGGCGCCACCCTTATTGGTGACCACCTGAGCCGGCCCCTGATACGTCCCGACAAACCCTACAACCGCTTCAGGTTTGCCGGAACGGAAAATTATAATACAGGACTGTTCTACAGCTATGGGTGGAGAAATTTTAGCTTTTTTGGAGAAATGGCAAGATCAAAAAGTGGTGGCATTGGTGCTGTTACAGGATTTGTATCCAGTCTGACTCCAAAACTGGAAGCTGCTGTACTCATTCGCAGCTACGACAGAGATTTTCATAGCTTGCATGGAGCTGCATTTGCCGAGTCTGCAGGGCAAAACCAAAACGAAATGGGCTGGTATTGGGGAATAAAATATAAGCCATCAAGGAAATACTCCTTTACAGCATACTTTGATCAGTTCAAGTTTCCGTGGCTTAAATATCGCGTAGATGCGCCATCAGCGGGTTATGAGTACTTAATGAGAGCAAATTATACTCCCAAACGATCTGTTTTGCTTTACGCCCAATATCGTGGTGAATCGAAAGGGATCAACCCGGCCAGTGAGGATCAGTTACAAGTGAGGACCCCATTCAATGGTCTTAAACGTAGCTATCTTGCGAACCTGAGGCTTCTGGCCGATAAAAAAATATCATTACAATCAAGGGTACAGTGGAGCAGTTATGATTTCCTTGAGCAAAGAACACATGGATTCCTTATCCTTCAGGATCTTAACCTGGACCTGAAAAGGTTGAGGATAAGCACTCGTTTTGCACTTTTTGACACTGATAATTATGAAAACAAACAGTATGCTTATGAGCGAGATGTGTTATATGCATTTTCACTACCACCTTATTCCGGAAGAGGAACTCGACAATACCTCTTACTGCAGTATAGAGTAACTGCTCACATAGATGTATGGGCTAAATACGCCAGAACACACTACAGGGATAGAGAAACCATAGGCACAGGCCTTGAGGAAATTGCCGGAAGTGTTAAAACAGACGTAAAGCTCCAAGCCAGGATCAGGTTCTAAAGAATTTTTCTCACAGACTATTTGTATAGTGAAGTAGTGTTTGTAAAATAACAAAAGTAAATATTAAGCTAAAGAACGATAGATATGCATGCAGTAGATATGATCGACTCCTCGGTATTATTGGCCATTGTAGTGGGTGCCATTTTGTTTGTAGTTATTTTCACTGCCATATTCAGAAAAAGGCGCTAGAATTATATAAACTTGGAACACTCTGTTACCTTTGCTATTTAGTGTCTCTAAGAAAACGCCAATGTCTGCGCTAGCTCGTTCCAAAAATGCTTACGTACCCCAGTACACTCCGCTTTTTGGCACTTCACAAGCCTTGACCTGAACGTTTTCTTAAAGCCACTTAGAGTTTTCTTACAACCATTATTTAAATTAGTATTACAAAAAATTGAACAATGAACGTTAAGGGTAAAATATTAGAAATTTCAGACACGCAGCAGGTGTCAAACAGTTTTAAGAAAAGAGAATTTGTACTGGAGTATGCAGAAAACCCTCAATATCCTGAGTATTTAAAGTTTGAATTGATCCAGGATAAATGTTCTGTTTTAGATAGTTATAAGGCAAATGACGAAGTGGATGTATACTTTAACCTGAAGGGAAGAAAATGGACCGACCCCAAAGGCGAAGTAAAATATTTCAACTCGCTCCAGGCCTGGAAAATTGAAGGAGCCGGCAATGCCCAATCTGCACCACCACCTTCAACAGATAATGGTATGGATCAAATGGAAGAACCAGGATGGGTCAGCGAAGGCGATGATGATCTGCCTTTTTAAATCTGGCACACCGACTAACTAACTACAATGGTTCGTGTCCCCACGAACCATTTTTTTAATTTTCTCAATTACAACACCAAAGCCGTAGTATCCTTCAGCACAGACATGGCAAAAGAACTCTGCACCGTAGCAATATTCTTGATCACCGAAAGCTTCTTCACGGCAAACTCCTGGTAGGCATTCATATCTTTCACCACTACCTTTAGCATATAATCATACTCCCCGGCCAGGTGGTAGCACTCCAGCACTTCCGGGATCTTTACTGTCTGCTCTTCAAACAACTTCAGGTTATCAAGCGTATGTTTCTCCAGCTTTACCATACAAATGGCAATCAGCTCCCGCTCTACTTTATTGTTGTCCAACAGGGTCACGTACTTCCTGATTATTCCGGTTTTTTCAAGTCTTTTAATACGCTCATATACAGGGGTGACCGTTAGCCCAAGCTCTGCTGCCAGCTCCTTATGTTTCATCTTGGCATCATGCTGTAGCAGGTTCAGGAGCTTAAAGTCGATCTTATCCAGTTTTAAAAAAGATAAATGTTCCATAACGACATGTTGTTAAGACACAATTTAGACAAAAAACAATGCATTAACATTAAAAATAGTAAAATTTTCTATAGATATGGATATTAATAGAACAAATAACTAATATCGATAAAACGCTAAACAAAACAATTAAAGTAATGAAACTCTCACCTGAAAGCCTGATGATGTCATACGGTTACAAACCCGAGCTATCAGTAGGCGCTATAAAATGTCCGATATTCCAAACCTCCACATTTGTTTTCAAAAGTGCGGAGGAAGGAAAGCATTTCTTTGAGGTAGCCTATGGACTGAAAGAGAAACAGCCGGACGAAGAACTGGGGTTGATCTACAGCCGATTAAACAATCCCGATCTGGAAATACTGGAAGACCGGTTAACACTTTGGGATAAAGCCGAAGATGCCGCAGTTTTTGAAAGCGGCATGTCTGCCATTAGTACTACATTGCTGGAATTCCTGAAACCGGAAGACCTGATCTTGTATACAACTCCTGTTTATGGTGGTACGGATCACTTTATCTCGAAAATACTGCCCTCTTATGGTATCCACACATTGGGTATCACCCCTTATGACACCAAAGAAGAAGTATTGAAACAACTAAAACAACATAAATACGGAGACAATCTGGCCTTTATTTACCTGGAGACTCCGGCCAATCCTACAAACGCCCTGGTTGACATTGGTATGTTTAGAGAAATAGCCGATGAATGCCGTGAAAATGGAAAAGAGATCTATATTGGAGTAGATAATACATACATGGGTCCCATATGGCAGCATCCGTTGGAACATGGTGCTGACTTAGTACTTTATTCCGCAACTAAATATATTGGGGGACATAGTGATGTTATTGCGGGTGCATGCCTGGGGTCAAAAGAACTGATAGGAAGGGTAAAGGTGCTTCGCACTTTTCTCGGCTGCATGGCTGGCCCCTGGACAGGGTGGCTATTGATGCGAAGCCTGGAGACTTTAAAAGTTCGCATGGAACAACAGGCATTTAACGCTGCCAAGGTAGCTGACTTCTTAAACAACCATCCCCTGGTGGAAAAGGTGTATTATCTCGGTAATCTCGGCCCTGAACATGGCAGGCAATACGACATCTACAAAAAGCAATGCAAAAGTGATGGCGCCATGGTTTCTTTTGACATAAAAGGAGGAGAAAAGGAAGCTTTTAAATTTCTGAATAGTATGAAGCTGATCAAGCTGGCAGTAAGCCTGGGCAGTACGGAAAGCCTTGCGGAACACCCCGCCAGCATGACCCACTCAGATGTAGAGCCTGAACTTCGTGAGAGAATGTCTATTACAGACAAAATGATACGTCTGTCCGTTGGCGTGGAAAACTATAAAGACATCATCTGGGATATCGAACAGGCATTGGAGCAGGTAGATGCTTTGGTAGTCCGCTAAGTGTCTTACCTACTCCCACTGAATTTATCCCCGGCCTATAATCAGACCGGGGATAAATTTAAACTGTAATAATGGGCTCATTTTCCTGCACAAAACATTACCTTCCTTACACACCTGATTTTAATTTTTCCAAAAGCTTTGAATGTTTGGGTTGTACTTCTATCTTAAATTTTTATTCGTTTATAGTTACCTGACGATTTAAAGAAGTATCACTTCAAAAGCTTTTTAGAAAATTATGAAAATAGTATTGTTCATCACCTGCCTGTTATTTTTTTCAGGGGTCAACGAAAAAAACAGAACCATAGAGTACAATGGCCAGGCTGTTAAAACCACATTTGATGTGCCACAAACATTTTATGGTACTTATTCGGGTAATAAAAAAGGATATCTCACCCTCAAAGCGGATGGAACTGGCACTTATAACTACGATGTTTTTGGCTTTGCCCCTGACGGCTGTAAAAAAGGCATTATTGAAATCGAATGGGGATTCCTGCTGGATGACAATAATAAAATTGTGAGTTTCGAGAGGGAATACGGACGCTCTTATCCAATTCTTATGGAAAGTACCAGCCCGACTTCTTTTCAGGGATGTCGCAAGCGGGTGATGTTGGATTTCATTATGGAGTATAAGAATGGCAAGTTGGGTGTATCTTCTTCGGATGATTGGATGAAGGAGTAATGTCAATATTACTTAATGGTACTTGGGGGCACGTACCATGGGAAGGAGTACGTGGGTTAGGTAGCAATGGGTGGTAGGTGGTACGTGAGGACACGTACCACGGGAAGGGGTAGCAATGGGTGGTACGTGAGGACACGTACCATGGGAAGGTGAGTGGTACGTGTGGACACGTACCATGGGTAAGAAAAAAACATAGCCTGTTTACTACGCTTTTTTTAATGTTATCAATGTTATTTCGGGAGGCATGCCTATTCTGCCGGGGTAACCTATATAGCCAAAGCCTCTGTTTACGTACAGATGTTGCTTTCCTTCAGTGTACATACCAGCCCATTGCTTGTATGCATATTGCGAAGGGCTCCATTTGAAATCACCGATCTCAATACCGAACTGGAAGCCGTGTGTATGCCCGGCAAACATCAGATCAATATCCGGGTAGTTTGGCCTCACCTGGGCATCCCAGTGGCTCGGGTCATGCGACAACAGAAGCTTAACCGGGGCTTCTTCAGTACCCTTATATGCTTCGTCCATCTTACCGTATTTAGGAAACCTTCCGGTACCCCAGTTTTCTATTCCCAGCACTGCTATTTGCTCTCCATCCACTTTTAACATTCTGTTTTCGTTCATCAGCAGATCGTATCCCATTAACCTGTGAGCCTCCTTCAGGTCCACAAAATTTTGATTTTTGGCCTGTACAGATGGCCATGAGCGATATTCGCCATAATCATGATTACCGGTCGTGGAGTAAACTCCAAGCGGAGCATTGACTTTCTTAAAGATATCAATATACTCCTTCACCTCTTCCGTCTCATTGTTCACGAGATCTCCGGTAAAAAACACTACATCAGGCTTTTCCTTCATCAGCATCTCCACTCCGCCTTTTACAGCAGTCTTATTAAAAAAACTGCCTGAATGGATGTCGGAGAGTTGGCCTATCTGAATGCCATCAAATGCCTTAGGTAAATTTGGTAAGTAAATCGTCTTTCTTCTTATTCGATAATCGTGAGCCCCGGAAATAATACCCCAACTCATCGACAGCAAAGGCACTGTACCGGCTATAATAGCAGTTTTCACTAAAAAATCTGATCTTGAAATCCCCTTACCTACCTCGGAGGACGGCTGTGGATTTTGAAATAAAGATGCGATCCATTTTCCAAGTCGGATCAGGTCATCGGCAAAAAGAAAGAGTATGGCAAAGACTTTTGAGAAATAATTAATAAAAATGCCTGTGAAAATAAGGCTTCTGGACTGTCCTCTGAACCACTCCGGGTCACCGAAATTGTAAAGAAGAATAACACCAAAGGTAATAGCTGTTATTCCCCAATAGGTATACTTTACGCTGTTGCGTAAAACGGCAGAGCTACCCTTAGTGAGAAGACCAATGCCCTGATACACATACCAATCTACAAATACCAACACTGCGAGCAGTGCCAAAATCACTAATATTTTATTCATACCAGTCTAAAAACCCCGGAAACGTCATAAACGTTCCGGGGAATTACATGAGAAAAAAATCCCAATCAACTTACTCCTAATTTCCTATTGATCTTAGCAAAGAATTGATACATGATCGGCACAATTACAAGTGTCAGGAATGTGGCAAACGTAAGACCGAAAATGATTGTCCAGGACATAGGTCCCCAGAACACAACGTTGTCTCCTCCAAGATAAAAGTCTGAATCGTAGCTGGAGAAAAACTTTATAAAGTCGAAGTTAATCCCAACAGCTAGTGGAATCAGGCCAAGAATGGTAGTGATTGCTGTTAGCAACACTGGTCTGAGCCTGGTTTTTCCGGCTTCGGCTATCGCTTCATTAACATGTTTAAAGTCCAACTTCTCCACACCAAATTGAGCCTGCTTTCTACCCCTGATCAACTCAATGAAATCGATCAGTACTATGGCATTATTTACCACAACTCCTGCCAGCGAAATAATACCGATCATCGTCATGATAACCACAAACTCCATATTGAAGACAAAGAGTCCCAGGATAACACCTACTGTACTTAACACCACCGAAGACATGATGATAAACGGTGTGGTAATTTTGTTAAACTGAGCCACAATGATCAGAAATATAATAAAGATTGCCAGGATCAAAGCCTGCTGCAGGAAAGCCATTTCCTCAGCCTGCTTCTCCTGCTCCCCTCCAAACTTGTAGCTGTAACCTACCGGCATTTCAAAATCCTGAAGTAATTCCTTAATATCCTCATTTATGGCAGTGGGGTTGTACCCTCCTATTACGTTGGAGTACAATGTTATTACCCTGTCCAGGTCCTTCCTTTTCACAGAACCAAAGGTAGTGCTATATTCAACATCTGCAACTGCGGACACAGGGATCTGGATCATTTTACCGGTTACCTGATTTCGGAAGGTAACCTGCTTATTTCTCAAAGCTTCCAGATCATACCTGTACTCATCCTGAAGCCTCAGTTGTATTTCGTAGTCATCTTCTCCCTGCTTAAATTTGGATATTTCCTTCCCAAAAAGTGAGGTCCTTATTTCACTTGCGATCATATTGGTAGAAAGACCAAACCTCCTGGCTTTTTCTCTGTCAATATTGACCAGTAGCTCAGGCTTGCCTGTCTCAAGATCAGTTTGCAAGTTTTCGATACCGGCAATGCCCGCCTCATTGATGTAATTTCTCATCCTATCTACAAGATCAATCAGCGTAGCTAAATCTTCACCGGAAACTTCAACACTGACCGGCTTACCCACAGGGGGCCCCGCAGCGTCTTTATCAACCGATATCGATACACCAGGATATCCCTTGATGGCACTTCTGATCTTTTCCATTACCTCAGTAGTATTGATACCGTTGCGATCTTTGAATTCTACGAAATTTACAGTAATACGCGCTTTGTTAGGCGTATCAGTCTGTCCGAAAGAAGACGGGTCATTCGGATCGGCAGTATCCTGTCCTACTTTTGCAATCATCGATTCTACTATCTCATTGTAAGGTTCTATCACCTGGAGCACTTTTTGCTCGATCTGCATTGAAAATTCATTGGTCTTTTCAATATCAGTACCAATAGGAAATTCGATAAAGACATTCACATACTTCGGCATATTCTCCGGAAAGAACAGCACTTTCGGAGGCCTGACTGTATTTAAGAATATAGAAAGGAACAGCAACAGTATCGTGCCCCAAAAGAACAACCAGGGCCTGTACCCGTGTAAGGCAAAAGTCAATGTCCTGGAATATATATCCTCCAGCCATGGAAGAAATGACCTTTGGAACTTGCGGCTTGCAGGCATCAGCACGTACACATTTAATAAGATGAGCAACCCAAAGAACACCGACAGGTTACCAAAAGCAATCCAGCCCATAAAAATAAATAGTATACCAACAATCACAAATAGTCCAGCGTTCCTTAGAATTTTTCTGTGATCCACATGCTCCTTATTTTCTATGCGCATAAAGGCAGAAATAAGCACTGGGTTGATCACGAGCGCCACGAACAGGGAAGATGCAAGGGTGATGATCACACCTATGGGTAAATATTTCATAAACTCGCCCATCAATCCCGGCCATAGTGCAAGAGGTAAAAATGCCGCCAAGGTGGTGGCTGTTGATGTGATGATAGGCCATGCTACCTCTCCAACACCTAACTTTGTAGCCTCCCAACGGTCATATCCCTGCTCCATCAGACGGTATACGTTCTCCACGATCACAATACCGTTATCCACTAACATACCCAGCGCCAGAATCAGCGAAAACAGGATCATCATATTGATAGTTATTCCCAGCGCACTGAGTATCATAAAGCTGATGAACATAGACACCGGTATGGCAATACCCACGAATAATGCGTTGCGTGTACCCAGAAAGAACAGTAGTACGAGCACCACCAGAATTACACCGGATATGATGTTATTTTCAAGGCTGTTCACCAGATCTCTGGTCATTTGGCTCTGATCATTAGTAATGGCTATTTCAAGTCCCGGAGGAAAACGCTCTTTCATCTGCTCCAACACCTTATTGATCTTTTCTGTAGCTATAAGCAGGTTTTCACCGCTGCCCTTAATTACATCGACCGACACCACCGGCTTCATGGCCAATCTCGCATAGCTTTGTCTTTCTTTGTACCCAAAATCGATAGTGGCAATATCTCCAAGATATACTATACTATTGTTTTCGTATTTCACCACTACATCAAGCATATCCTGAGGGTCTTTAAATTCACCTACCACACGAATGGTTCTCCTCACATCTCCTTCTTTGATGTTGCCCCCTGAAAAGGTAATATTCTCTGCGCGGATGGCATTTTCAATATCTTCAAAGCTGACCTTCCTGGCTTCCATAAGATATGGATTAGCCATTATCTTCACCTCTTTATCATCTACACCTCGTATTTCCACTGATGATATTTCCCTGATCTTTTCCAGTTCATCCTGCAGGTCCTCAGCAATATTCTCCAACTCCTCCAGACTGTAGTTCCCCGACAGGTTAATGTTCATGATTGGCATCTCAGAAAAATCCATTTCAAAAACATTCGGATCCTTGTCCAGGTCTGAGGGCAATTCTGCTTTTGCTTTGTCTACAGCGTCCTTCACTTTTCGAAGAGCCTCCTCTATCTCCATGTCAGGTTGGAATTCTACGATGATCGTTGAATAATCCTGCACGGATGTAGATTTTATATTATCAATTTCCGAAATATCGTTAATCTCTTTTTCCAAAGGCCTGGTAATGAGGTTTTCAATATCCACAGGTGAATTACCCGGGTATGAAGTGCCCACGTATACCATAGGCTGCTCCACCTCAGGATAACTATCCTTTGGCAAATTGATATACGAACTGATCCCCATCACCACAATTAAGAATAACAGAAAGAAAACAGTATTTCTATTCTTTAGCGAAAACGTGGTGAGGCCGAAGGCCTTATCGTTATGCTTTTCGTTCTCTGGGTTTTCGTTTGCCTTGTTTATGTTGTTGTTATCTGACATCCTCAAGTCTGGTTAAATTTGTTTTTATAAATGGGCAGTTTCAGTAGTTCTTTCCACCGGCTTAATAAGCACGCCATCGCTCAGGTTGCGATAGCCGGCAGTTACCACCAGATCGCTGTTGTTCAACCCTTGTTTTATTTCAGTCATACCATCCTGGCTCTCACCTATCTCCACCCTGGTCTTTCTTGCCACCGTAGTACCGTCTTTTTTGGTAGCAGTGTATAAAAATTTACCGTCTTTGTCCGACAAGATCACCTCTGAAGGCACCACGATAGCGTCCTCCACCGTATAGTCTACCAGGCGGAGTATTACAACCTGATTGGGCTTCACTGGGAAGTCCAGCTTAGGCAGTTGTACTTCCACAGAAAAGGTTCGGTTGTCGGGATTTACCACCTGACCAACAGAGGAAACCTTAGAGGTCACAGTTTTATCCTGTACAGGGAAATAAAGTTCAACCAAATCACCTGTTTTGAAATCTCCGACATATCGCTCAGAAACATCAGCGTCTATATAGAGTGAGCCTGGGTTTACCAACCTGATAAGAGGCATACCTGGCTGAGCCAATTCCCCCTCACGAGCGGGGATCTTATCCACAGTGCCTGAAAACGGAGCTTTTATCACGGACTGATCCAACTGAGAGTAAGCAGTGGCCAGGCTTCTTTCGAGTGCCTCTTTTTTATTCTTAGCCTCTAAATACTGGATCTCGGTGCCAATATTTTTCTCCCATAGATTAGCTTGCCTCTTATAGACAGCTTCTGCCAGCTCCAGTGAAGTTTTTAGTTCTTCAATATTGTTCCTTATAATACTCGCATCCAGAGTAGCCAATGTCTGCCCTGCCTGTACTGCCTGACCTTCTGTAACTCTTATAGATTGTATCTTACCTCCTGTTTCAGAAGAAAGCATCACATTCCTTTTGGATTCGACACTACCTCTGATATCGATCTTATGCTTAAACTCCCTTACCTCAGCAGGCTTGGTATTTACCAAAACTGCATTTCTAGCTACCTGATTCTGATAGGCGGTGTCTTCCTTTGCGATCTCCTTCTTCAGGTCCTCAATTTTGGACTGGAGTTCCTTTACCTCCTTTTTGTATTGCGAGAGCTTTTCCTTTTTCGATTCGAGCTCGTTTTTCTCGCCACACGAAGCTAAAATCGTGATAAAGGCGATGGCGTAGATAACTTTATTTCTCATTATACCTATATTTTCAAGTTAGTGATTTACTTATTTTTTAGCTGCCCGTAAGCTTTATCAAGCTCTACCTTAGCCACAAGCGCCTCGTAAAGCGCATTGTAATAGTTTGTTTGTGATTCTTTGTAGTCAGTATCAGCTTCTACTACCTCAAGGTTTGAGCCTACACCCTCCTGATACTTTATTTTTGTTACATTATATATTTCCTCTGCCAAATCCATATTTTCCCTCTGGGCGCGCATTTGCTCCATCGCATTTACCATATTCACTTTTGCCTGCTTAATTTCCAGGTCTATTGAATTTTCCAGTTGCTCAAATGTTTGCTCTATCTGCCTGATCTGGATCTTATTCTTCTGTATACGATTGCTCTTCAGCAAACCATCAAAAACAGGAATATTGAGAGACAGGCCCGTTGTTCCATAGTTAAGCCATCTGTTCGATTTGAACAGTTGGTCAGACTGGCTGGTCTGTGTATTATAACCATAATTAAAATTTGCATACAATGTTGGGATATACTGCACCTTATTATTTTTTAAGTCCAGGTTAGCCAGCGCCATATTGGTCTGAAGCTGGGAATACTCAATTCTTTCGTTATAGCTGAAGTCTTCATCAATTGAGGGATCCGAGAAAGCAACCTCTTCCAGTTTGTCTGTCAGCGTAATTTCTTCAGAAACATGCATCCCCATTTGAAATTGAAGCAGGTCTTCACTCAATTCCAATAGCTTGGCAGTATTATCAACCTGAACTTTCAAATTGTTATGCTGTACCTTAAGTCTGCTCACATCAATTTTTTCAGCAAAGCCATTATCGTACATTACTTTGGTATCATTCAGCAGGGTATCCAACCTTGCCAGATTGGCACGAAGCAATTCATACCTTTCCTCTGTAACCAGTGCATTATAATATGCCTTAGATACAGCCTCAATCACATCAATTTCTGTTTTGATATACTCCTTTGTAGAAAGCTCTTTATAAGTCTTAGCCGCTTCCAACCCCACGAAAAAAGATCCGTCAAAAATCAGTTGGCTTAGCTTCAAACCAACATTACCGTCATACTTTTGCTGAAAGGAAAATTCCACTTCGCGTCCTTCCGGGGCATTAGGATCAAGCATACGAGCAGGCAGTAAAGATTTTTGGGGTTCAAAATTATAGTTAACACCTGCCTCAATATTTACTTGTGGCAAACCTCTACTTAAAGTTTCTCCTACCTGAGTTTCTGCTATTTCCTTATCATAGGCCTTATTGATCAGGTTTTGATTATTCTTCAAAGCATAATCAATACATTCCTGTAGAGTGTAGCCTCCGGCAGCATCCTCCTGTGCTTTTATCTGGCCAACAAACAATGTAAATACTAGAATTAAGCTTACTGCGTACTTCATTAGATACTGTTTTGATTGATAGTTTTTTCCTTTTCTAAATATTTCATGTAAAGCATTTTGCCCTTCTCTGTCACCACACCATGCACGAAATGGTCAAAGAGCTTCATTTGCGTGTCTTTCAGATCAAACCTGTCGGCAGGGAATATTTGTTTATCAAATACCAGTTGCACCTGCTCCACCCTCAGAGTAGCCAAAAATTCCGGGTCTATTTCTTTTCTGAAATACCCCTCCTTAATGCCACGCTTCAGGTTATTGACGATCTGATTTTTGATATGTTCATTTTTGAACTGCAACCACACATTCCAGGCGTTAGGATGATATTTCTGCAGGTCGAACAACAACGATGGATTCATATCTTTAAAGTCCTTGCGCATGCATGTGCAAACCTTTGACAGTTCTTCCACTGCATCATGTGAACATTCAAAAATCTCATCGTATTCCTTCCGCTCCCGCTTAAGGTGTGCCTGCACTGCCATTGTCACTATCTCATCTTTATCTTTAAAGTACTGATAGATCGTTTTTTTTGAAATCGACAATTGTCGGGCAATGTCATCCATAGACACACTTCGCACCCCATACCTTGTAAATAGCTCCACAGCCCCGGCTATTATTCTGTCTTTTATTTCCACTTTTTCATTCCTTGTTTTTATGAAGCCACAAAACTATGGAAACTTTTTGAATGTTCAAAGTTTCCTCAGTTCCCAAGGTTTGAACGAGTGTCTCTGAAAAAAGTTGACTTCTGCCAAACTTTTTTTTATTTTTCTCTACTCACCTCTGATTTTTCCTCATTATGATTTGCGGAAGGATCGTGTTGGTGCCATTTGCAGGCGAATTTTTGCTTTAACTTTTCTCTTTCCTCAGGGGTCATGTGAGCCATTTTGGCTTTCCAGTCAGCCTGCCATCCCGGGCCACAATGACCTCCCCTGCGAGGTCTGAACCCACCGAATAGTAGCTTAAATAATAGAAACAGTCCGAGCGCCTGCCAGAAATTAATATGAGGTCCGTTAAAAAGATCTGGTATCAGCCAATTCCAAACTACCATCACCACTGCACCGAATACGGCCACCATCACAAGTGCCGCCAAAATGCACAACACGATTCTTTTTGTATTGAAATGTCTCATTATCTTCAAATTTCGTCATAAAGTGTCTCTAACTTCTTTCGTAGCGCCAGCACAGCATACCGTTTTCTGGAAATCAGTGTATTTACCGGTATATTATACTGCTCAGACAGCTCTTTAAAGCTCCTATCCTCTAATTCATGCTGAATAAAGATATCACGCTGGTCTGCAGGTAATTCGCCTAAAGCAGCAGTCACCGCCTCCCAAATGATGTCGCGAAAATGCATGTCTTCGGGAGTCTGCCCCAGGTCTGGAAGTATATCACTGAGCATCAATGGTTCTTCGCCATCATCTGCTGCCTGAACAAAAGACATTTGATTGGACCTCACCTTCTGCTTGCGATACGAATCAACAATTTTATTACGCGCCACTCTGAAAAGCCATGCAGTGGCCTTCTCGATCGAACCAATAGTATCATAAGCATCGACAAACTGGAAGAACACATCCTGCAATATATCCTCGGCATCTTCCGTATTATTTACCCGCGTACGGATAAAATTAAGAAGTCGTCCTTTTTCCCGCTTTATGGTTTCTTCCTGCCTTTCTGCCATGGATAAAGTTAATGATATAGTTGCTTCGTGTGTCATCGCCTTCCTTGTAGTCGGATGACCGATGAAAATATTTTTAGAAAGTGAAAATATTCTTTTGGCATCTGCCAAAAATCTATTTTGTTTTACGTTAGTTGTATATCAAACTCATTATTTCATAACCGTGACATCGACAGGCCATATAGATTTTCATGATCATACCATCCACTATTACAAGTTTGGGTATGGGGCAAAGGTTATGCTTGCCTTTCATGGCTTTGGCCAAAAAGGCTCGGACTTCCGGCCATTGACTGATGTTTTGGCAAATGAATATACGGTATATTGCTTTGACCTGTTTTATCATGGCCGTAGCTATTGGAATAATAAAGACGAAGCTATGACCAAGAATTTTTGGGCTGACTTCATCAATTACTTTATTGAGCAGCATAATATCAGCACATTTTCATTATGTGGGTTTAGCCTTGGTGGAAAATTTGCGCTTTCTACCCTGGAATCTTTTCCTGAAAAGACGGAAAAGCTTATACTATTGGCACCTGACGGTATAAAAACAAGCATGTGGTATAGCCTGGCTACCTACCCCGTTGCCTTTAAAGGCTATTTCAAGAGTATGATAGTGAAACCTCATCGTTTCTTTAACCTTCTAAACACAATTAACAAAACGGGATGGTTAGAAAAAGGTATTTCTAAATTTGCCGCTACCCAAATGAATACAACCAAAAAGAGAAGGAGAGTTTATTTTGCCTGGGTAGTTTTCAAAGAGTTGAAATTTAAATTGCATAAACTGGGAAAGCTGATCAATGATCATGGTATAGAGGTAACAATGTACCTGGGCACATATGATAAGATCATCACCGAAAAAGGTATGCAAAAACTTCTTAAACATTTAAATGATTATAAGTTACACGTGATCAAAAGCGGTCATAACCAATTAATTGAAAATACTGCGCGACATATCACCAGAAATAAAGCTTGATATTTTCATATTTTTATTAATATTGAGGTACGTTCAGTTAACCTCAAAATGTTTAATAAATTTTGAATACCAGAGTAAGAAACAAACTTATCCAGCTTGCAAGAATGGACGAATCGCCCATTTCCTATCGCAGGCTTATCAACACCACCGATCTTGGTCTGAACCTGGATATTAAACATGAAAAACAGCTTTTAGGCACCATACTGGATGAGGTATCAACAGAAGAACATCAGGCTGGCAGACCACTTTTAAGTGTACTGGTGCAAAGCAAGAAAAACGGGCAAGGTGATAGGTTCTACAAACTATGTGAGCAGTTGGGGTACGGTGACTGGAAGGATTTGAAGAATGATGAAAGCTTTACCGAGGAGCATATTAGGAAATGCCGGGAGTTTTGGCAGGACGAGGATAATTATAAGAAGTATTTTTGAGGATATGATCTTAGCATACTCATCGGTTGCACATATCTACATGCCTCCCCAATAGCTAAAACTACCAAAGTATTTCTTCTGTTTTACAGTTATAACGCAAAATATATTTAGCAAAAATTCATATATTTGTAAAATATATTTAATGTTATGCCCAAGAAAGAATTTATCTTACGGACCACCGCAAAACGTATTTTATCGGAATTTGGAGAAAACATTAAGTTAGCTCGCCTGCGTAGAAAACTGAGTGCGGAACAAGTAGCCGAAAGAGCTAACATTAGCCGACCAACTTTAACTTCTATCGAGAAGGGCTCTCCTTCAGTCAGTCTCGGACACTACTTAATGGTACTACATGTATTGGGACTAGAGAAGGATCTATTATTTGTAGCAAAGGACGATGAATTAGGAAGGAAATTGCAGGATGCCAACCTGACAACAAAGGAACGAGCTCCCAAAAGAGATTAGGGTATGAGTAATGCAAATAAAAAACGAGACATCTTAGTATATGCAGATTGGCATGGCATAGACAGACCCAGGCCAATGGGCATGCTAAGTGTCCTTTATTCCCGTGGAAAGGAAGTTTTTTCTTTTGAATATAATAAAGACTGGTTGCAATCAGGACACGCCCAATTGATTGATCCTGATTTACAACTTTACAGAGGGCAGCAATATCTAAGTGATGAGCGCAAGCAGAATTTCAGCATCTTCCTTGATTCGTCTCCCGACCGTTGGGGGTGTGTCCTCATGTTAAGAAGAGAGGCAGCCATGGCACGAAAAGAAGGGCGTCCAAAGAATACTCTTTTTGAGACAGATTACCTGCTTGGAGTATACGATGCCCACAGAATGGGCGGACTGCGGTTTAAGATAACCCCCGATGGTCCTTTTTTAAACGATAATAAGGAAATGGCAACCCCTCCCTGGACATCGATACGAGAACTGGAGCAGATCAGTTTGAGACTGGAAGATGATGATGTTATTGATGACCCTGAGTATATTAAATGGCTAAATATGCTAATAGCTCCAGGCTCATCGCTGGGAGGAGCACGACCTAAGGCGAGCGTGTTGGATGAGAACCAACATTTGTGTATTGCAAAATTTCCCAGCAAAAATGATCAAACTGACATCGGAGCATGGGAAATGGTAGCGCACGAATTGGCTATCGCAGCACGCATAAATATGGCACAAGCACAGGCAAAAAAGTTTTCAAGTAATAACCACACTTTTATAACCAAACGCTTCGACAGGGCAATTGGTGAAGCACGAATACATTTCGCGTCAGCAATGACTTTGCTTGGCTACACTGATGGGCAAGACCATCATGATGGTTTAAGTTATTTGGAGTTGGCTGAATTTATAAGCACACAGGGAGCGCAGGTAAACAAGGATCTTGAAGAACTATGGAGAAGAATTGTATTCAGCATTTGTATCTCTAACACGGATGACCACCTTCGAAACCATGGCTTTATCTTATCATCCAAAGGGTGGGTTTTATCTCCAGCATATGATATCAACCCAATTGAAACAGGTTTGGGCCTCAGATTGAACATCTCCGAAGATGAAAATACTCTCGATATTGGCTTAGCAATGGAAGTCCTTCCCTTCTTCCGGTTAACTTTGAAAAAAGCTAATCAAATTATTAAAGAAGTCAAAACATCTGTGCAAAACTGGAGAGAGATCGCCGGTAAATACAGCATTTCAAAGGTCGAGCAAGAAATAAAGTCACGAGCCTTTCAACAAGCAGAAGGTTAATAGCGGTAGTCATAAAAAGCAATGCCGTCAAATATCAAGCTCAACTACTAAAAGAAGAAATTTCACATTGTTAATTGTGTGAGGTTTAACTACTTTTGCGGTTGAAAAATCGTCTACTTTCAAATCCGCAATTTGATGATCAAATTTTTTCTGGATCAAACCCAAAACACCTACGCTGTAGGTCTTTCTAAAGCATTAGAAACAACAGATATCAAAAAACTCGAATGGCTATTTGGCAATGCAAAATTGTCTGATCAGGAGTCCGTTGCCGGCATATTTATAGGCCCACGGAAAGAAATGATCACCCCCTGGAGTACCAACGCTGTGGAGATCACCCAAAACATGGGTATCAGCGGGATTACCCGTATAGAGCGCTTTCGAAAAGCTGCTTCCCCGGAAGAAAAGTACGATCCTATGTTGGAAGTAATGTATAAGAGCCTGGATCAGGAGCTCTTTACCATCAACAGAAAGCCTGAACCCGTTATTGATATAGATGACATAGCTGCTTACAATGAGAAAGAGG
Organism: Fulvivirga imtechensis AK7; assembly: GCF_000331535.1. Taxonomy (GTDB): domain Bacteria; phylum Bacteroidota; class Bacteroidia; order Cytophagales; family Cyclobacteriaceae; genus Fulvivirga; species Fulvivirga imtechensis. The sequence goes on from NZ_AMZN01000024.1 coordinate 67,408, forward strand.
GCCTGGCGCTCAGTCAGGAAGAAATTGATTACCTCAATGGAGTAAGCCAAAAACTAGGCAGAAAGCTCACCGATAGCGAGGTGTTCGGTTTTTCCCAGGTCAATTCGGAGCATTGCCGCCACAAGATATTCAACGGCACCTTTGTTATTGACGGACAGGAGATGCCGTCTTCACTGTTCAAGCTGATCAAAAAAACTTCTGAAGAAAACCCAAATTTCCTGGTCAGCGCATACAAAGACAATGTGGCCTTCATTCAGGGGCCGGTGGCAGAACAATTTGCCCCCGAAACACAGGATAAACCCGATTATTTTATTGCAAAGGATATTGATACTGTCATCAGCCTAAAAGCAGAAACACATAATTTCCCCACAACCGTTGAGCCGTTTAATGGTGCAGCAACCGGTTCCGGGGGAGAAATCAGAGACAGGCTGGCGGGAGGAAAAGGGAGCTTACCTCTGGCAGGCACCGCAGTATACATGACCTCGTATTCACGGTTAGAAGAGGGACGTGACTGGGAAAGACATACACAACCCCGCAAATGGTTGTACCAAACACCGCTCGATATCCTGATAAAAGCATCAGACGGAGCCAGTGATTTTGGTAATAAGTTCGGACAACCATTGATCAGCGGTAGTGTACTTACTTTTGAACATGAAGAGCATGGCAAAAAGTACGGCTTCGACAAAGTGATCATGCTTGCCGGCGGCATCGGCTTCGGCAAGAAAAAGGATAGCCTGAAAGATAAGCCGGGTACACATGACAATATTGTAATACTGGGTGGCGACAATTATCGCATCGGGATGGGTGGAAGTGCAGTTTCTTCCGTGGCTACAGGTGAATTTGGCAATTCGATAGAACTCAATGCCATTCAGCGGTCTAATCCTGAGATGCAAAAAAGGGTGATGAATGCCATCCGCGCTATGGTAGAAAGTGATGACAACCCGATCATTTCTATCCATGATCACGGGGCTGGCGGACACCTCAATTGCCTTTCAGAATTGGTTGAGGAAACAGGGGGAACAATTAATATTAACCAACTACCAGTCGGAGACCCTACCCTTTCCGATAAAGAAATTATCGGAAATGAATCGCAGGAGCGCATGGGGCTGGTCATGAATCAAAAAGACATCGATACACTCAAAAAGGTAGCGGAGCGCGAGCGGTCACCTATGTATGTTGTGGGAGAGGTCACCGGAGACGGGCATTTTAAAGTTGAAAATAGCAGAACTTCAAAAAATCCGGTGGACTGGGACCTGTCGCACATGTTTGGTTCTTCACCTAAAACCATCCTTACCGATACCACTGAACAAACTGATTTTGACGAAATTACCTACAATACCAACCTACTACCTTCATACCTGGAGTCAGTATTGCAACTAGAGGCTGTAGCATGCAAAGACTGGCTGACAAATAAGGTAGATCGTTCGGTAACCGGAAAAGTGGCTAAGCAGCAAACATGTGGTGAGATCCAGCTTCCGCTGAATGATGTGGCAGTAATGATGCTCGATTATGCTGGTAATAAGGGAGTAGCTACTTCTATTGGTCATGCTCCTGTATCCGCTCTTGCTGACCCGGAAGCAGGTTCAAGGTTATCCATTGCAGAGGCACTAACCAACATGGTGTGGGCTCCGCTTACACATGGTTTGCAAGGGGTATCTCTTAGCGCTAACTGGATGTGGCCTGCTAAAAATAAAGGCGAGGATGCACGGCTTTATAAAGCTGTAAGTGCTGTCAGCGAGTTTGCGAGAGCGCTGGGCATCAATATCCCTACCGGGAAGGATTCTCTTTCTATGGCGCAAAAGTACCCTGGCGGTGATGTTGTATACTCTCCCGGTACAGTAATTATTAGCGCTGTGGCAGAAGTAGCAGATGTTACCAATGTGATTAGCCCAGATCTGAAAAAAGTAGACGGATCATCGCTGATCTATATAGACCTTTCCCGCGATGAGTACAAGCTGGCGGGAAGCTCATTCGCGCAGGTAATAAACAAAGTGGGACAAAAAGCACCTACGGTAAAAGACGCTGAGTACTTCAAAAAAGCATTTGGTACTATCCAGGAATTAATAGCGGATGGAAAAGTACTGGCAGGTCACGATATATCTGCCGGTGGAATGATCACCACGCTACTTGAGATGTGTTTTCCATCGAATAACCTGGGTTTGGATGTAGACTTATCAGAAGTCAAAGAACAAGATATCATCAAGGTTTTGTTTAGTGAAAACCCAGGACTGATTATACAGGTGGAAGATGTAAAGAGTGTGCTGGATAAGCTTGATGAAAAAGGAATAAGCGCTTTAGAGATCGGTACTTTACTGACTAACAGGATCTTGACTATTCAACACGCTGACGATGAATATTCATTTGATATTAACGCGCTGAGGGACACCTGGTTCAAAACCTCGTACTTGCTTGACGTTCAGCAAAGCGGTGAAGAACTGGCGAAAAAGAGGTTTGACAATTACAAAAAGCAGCCTCTCACATATACCTTCCCGGCACATTTCAAAGGAAAATTATTCCAATACGGCATCAGCAATAAGCGCAGGGAAAGAACGGGGCTCAGAGCTGCAATAATAAGGGAAAAAGGAGTGAATGGCGACCGTGAAATGGCCTGGGTAATGCACCTGGCCGGATTTGATGTAAAAGATGTTCACATGACAGATCTGATCAGTGGTCGCGAAGATCTTTCAGATGTTAATTTTATTGTATTTGTGGGGGGGTTCTCCAATTCGGACGTACTGGGGTCGGCCAAAGGTTGGGCTGGGGCATTTCTTTACAATGAGAAGGCCAAACAGGCTCTTGACGCCTTTTATTCAAGAGAGGATACTATCAGCCTTGGCGTGTGTAATGGCTGCCAACTGATGATGGAGCTTGGATTGCTATACCCTGACATGGAAAACCATCCTAAAATGCACCACAATGCATCCGGAAAGTTTGAATCTTCCTTCATCAATCTTAATATAGCAGAAAACAACTCTGTAATGATGAGATCGCTGGCTGGCACACGATTAGGTGTTTGGCTGGCTCATGGAGAAGGGCAATTTGTGCTGCCAGATGCTGAAACAAGCTATAATATTGTAAGCAAGTATGCCTATAACGAATACCCTGGTAATCCAAATGGCTCGGGATTCTCAACAGCCGCTCTGTGCTCGAGAGACGGCAGGCATCTGGCTATTATGCCTCACCTGGAACGCTCATTATACCCATGGAACTGGGCCAATTACCCGCCATCAAGAAAGGATGATGAAGTATCTCCATGGATGGAAGCTTTCGTGAATGCAAGAAAGTGGGTAGAGCAGAGGATAGCAGCCAGAGTGTAAGTTTTACATAATTTTTCTCAGAATACACTTCACTACGTACCCTGTGGAGCCATTTGTTTACTTCTACAAATGGCTTCCGGGGTTTTTAATGCCTGCCAAGAGAAAGCCGTCATCGATTTGAATACAGGCACACACCATGCTCTCCATTAATGTCTTTCCGCTTACATAGTAAGAAAAAAATAATGGAAGTCTATTAAAACAAAACCATTTGATTTATATTTATATACTATCGGGTAAGTTTAAATTCAATGGCTTATGCAAAAGATTCCTCTCCTCCCCAGTTTTTTATTCATCTCCGCAATAATGATGGGCTGCTTTTCCTACAGGGAGTTACCTGTAGAGTATGACTACAGTTACAAAGGTAGATTTGACAAGTATAATAGTTACGATTTTCTCATTCAGGGTGAAAACCAAAAGCTAAGTACGGAAAACAGAAGTTTGATCTATGGTGCTATCGAATCGCACATGAAATTTTTAGGATACAAACGAAAGGATAATAAGCCTGATCTGTTGCTTTCTTTCAGGGTGTTTGCTGATAGCCTCAACTTTCGTGGATACAACCAGCCCCGTATAGAAGACTGGATGGCAAAAAAAGACCCCGATCTGGAGTACGAAAGGTTGAAGATAGGCATGAAACAAGGAACACTGCTGATCCAGATATTTGACAGAAAACAAAAATCCTCTATTTGGCAAGGCTATGCTACCGACCATTACGGAAAGGTAAATTTTACCGACCTTCGGGATGTCAACAATGCTGTGAAATCGATCCTTAACAAGTATCAGTTCTTTGCAGATGGCTTCCTGGAGGAACAGCAAAGAGCTATTTCAGAATGATTTTCAATTATTGAAAAATATTCCTGAAACAATTTTTCCTTTTTTAAAAATTAATTTTACCTTTGCCATCCCAAAAATGAGGGAATTATTTGAATGCCCGATGGTGTAACTGGCAACACGTCTGATTTTGGTTCAGAAGAGTCTAGGTTCGAGCCCTAGTCGGGCAACAAAAAGGGCGGGCGAAAAGCCCGCCTTCATTGTTTAAGGCAAAACACATTATCATGTCATCAGTCAAGATCTTCTCCGGTAAATCAAGCAAGTACCTGGCCCAGAAAATTGCCCAGTCGTATGGCAAACCTCTTGGAGAAGTAACACTGCAAGAATTTAGTGACGGTGAAATGTCGCCTTTTTTCACTGAATCAGTGAGGGGCTGCGATGTGTTCATTATTCAGTCTACCTTTCCTCCCGCTGATAATTTCATGGAGCTGTTGCTGATGATAGATGCTGCCAAACGTGCCAGCGCTAAATATGTAACAGTGGTCGTTCCTTACTTTGGCTATGCCAGACAAGACCGGAAAGACAAGCCGAGGGTTGCTATAGCGGCAAAATTAATGGCCAACCTTCTTTCTGCTGCTGGCGCTGACCGCATCATGACATGTGACTTACATGCTGATCAGATACAAGGATTCTTCGATATTCCGGTTGACCACCTCGATGGTACTGCTATCTTTATTCCATACATCAGATCGCTCAACCTTGAAAATATCATGTTTGCATCACCTGACGTGGGTGGCGTAAAAAGAACAAGAAGCTTTGCCAAGTTCTTTAACGCTGAAATGGTGGTTTGTGACAAGTACCGTGAAAAAGCCAACGAAGTAGCCTCCATGAGATTGATCGGTGATGTGGAAGGAAAAGATGTGGTGATGGTAGACGACCTGATCGATACTGGTGGTACTATGTGTAAAGCGGCAGCGCTTCTTAAAGAAAAAGGGGCAAATTCCGTAAGAGCAGTAGCCACACATGCCGTACTTTCCGGAAAAGCTTATGAAAATATTGAAAACTCCGTATTAGAAGAGCTTGTGGTGACAGATAGCCTCCCGCTTAAAAAGGAGATAGAAAAGATCAAGGTCCTTACCGTTTCGGACCTCTTTGCAAAAGCAATAAGAAAAATTCATGATCATGAGTCCATCAGCTCATTGTTTATAGAATACTAAAAGCAAAACTAAATTTTAACATAACAATACAACAAGATGAAAACAGTTGAGATTATAGGGTATAAAAGAGCAAATCTCGGCAAATCAGTGTCTAGAAGATTACGCGCGGAAGGAAACGTTCCATGTGTGCTTTATGGTGGTGATGAGCAGATACACTTTTATGCACCGATGATTCTATTCCGTGAGTTAGTATATACTGACGAAGCGCATTTCGTTAACCTGAACATTGAGGGCACCGAATATAAAGCAATCATGCAGGACCTTCAGTTCCACCCTGTAAGTGAGGTTATACTACATGTGGATTTCCTCCAGTTATTCGAAGGAAAACCTATTAAAATGAACGTACCTGTTCATTTTGAGGGTGATGCTCCAGGTGTAACAAAAGGTGGTACACTTATTAAGAAGAGAAGATATCTAAGCGTAAAGGCATTACCTAAGGATATGCCTGAATACATTACGGTAAATCTTTCAAAACTTGACTTCGGTAAGGCTATTAAGGTGGGTGAGATCGAAGAAAAGAACTTTGAGATCCTGGATACCAAAATTGCTTCAGTAGCGGTTGTTGAGATACCAAGAGCGCTTCGCGGTAAGACTACAACGGCTGAAGAAGAGGAGGCTGAAGAAGCAGTGGCAGAAGGTGAAGCTCCTGCTGAAGGATAAGCTCCTATCAAACAGAATTCAATCCTGCCCCATAACGGGCAGGATTTTTTGTTTTACACTATTTTTGGATAATACAGACCGCCATTAAGGCTAAACGAACGACACAAAACTCTTATTCTCATGAAATATCTGATTGTCGGACTTGGAAATATTGGACCTGAATATGAAATAACCCGTCATAACATCGGCTTTCTCACGCTCGACCGCCTGGCAGAACAGCAAAATATTTCATTTACCACAGAGCGGCTCGCTTTTAAGGCCGATTTTAAACATAAGTCACGGCACATTCACCTTATTAAGCCCACAACGTACATGAACCTAAGTGGCAAAGCGGTGAATTTCTGGCTTCAGGAGCTCAAAATAGCTAAAGAAAACATGTTGGTCATTGTTGATGACATAGCTCTCCCCTTTGGCAGCCTAAGGCTCCGTACCAAGGGGTCTTCTGCCGGCCATAATGGATTAAAGAATATCGAGCAGACGACCGGGGGTAGTGATTACTCCAGGCTTAAGTTTGGCATCGGGGATAACTTTCACAAAGGACAACAAGTGGATTATGTTCTTAGCCCTTTTAAAAAAGAAGAATTTGAAGCGCTACCCGAGAAAATGGACAAAGCCATTGATATGACCCTCTCGTTCTGCACCGTGGGCGCCACGAGAACGATGAACATGTTTAATGATTAAAGTTCTCCGTTCTCAGTTTACAGTTCTCAGTGTGAAAGAGTCTTGAAAATTGCTACAGGTAACTTTTCATAGCATAACTTTTTTTGTATTGAAACAAAAGTAGTAACCTCAGAGATCCAAAGAACTCATTAAGGACCCTATAGAAAAAATTAAAGCATAGCCTTCGTTTTTGCCACTATGCCCAGAGCAAGGGCTGTGCGCATGATTCCTCACTACAAAATCGACTGAAACTTAATTTTTCTGCATGATTGAAACTGTGAACCATAAACTGTGAACCATAAACTGTGAACTGTGAACCATGAACTGTGAACTGTGAACCATGAACTGTGAACCATGAACTGTGAACTGTGAACTGCTAACTAATTCCCGATCCCGCTTTCACTTTTTCAGAGGGCTGAATGAAGCGCAGGGTACCGTCAACATTCTCTGCCATGAGTATCATCCCCTGAGATTCTATTCCCATTATTTTTCGGGGAGCAAGATTAACAAGGATGGATACCTGCTGCCCCACCACCTGTTCCGGAGAATAATGCTCTGCAATACCGCTTAGCACAGTCCTTTGATCTATGCCCGTATCGACTTTCAACTTAAGCAGTTTTTTAGATTTTGGCATTTTCTCGGCTTCCAGAATGGTTCCAACACGAATATCCATTTTTATAAAATCATCAAAGGTAATCTCATTTTTTGATGGCGATACTGCGGCATTTTCCTGTTCATTAACCTTCTTAGTGTTCTCCAGCTTTTGAACCTGCTGCTCAATTGTCTCGTCCTCAACTTTCTCAAACAGCAGCTCGGCTTCATTTACCTGATGGCCAGGCTCGAGTAGAGTGGCAGAGCCGGCATCTGCCCATAATTTCCCTGATATATTCAGCATTTTGCTTAACTTATGGCTGGAGTGAGGCAAGAATGGCGCACCGACAATAGAAAGATTAGCGGCTATCTGCAAAGCAATATTCATAATGGTCTTAACCCTCTCAGGATTGGTTTTGATGAGCTTCCAGGGCTCCGTATCAGCCAGGTACTTATTACCTGTTCGCGCAAGATCTATAAATTCAGCCAGAGCTTCTCTGAATCTAAATAGCTCTAACGAATCCGCTATTTTTTTCGGAGCTTCATTCAACTTTTTGATAGTTTCCTCATCGATATCAAACAATTGACCCCTGGCCGGTAACTTTCCTTCATAATATTTATTGGTAAGCACAACACTCCTGTTAATAAAATTACCAAATATAGCTACCAGTTCACTGTTATTCCTTGTTTGGAAATCCTTCCAGGTAAAGTCATTGTCTTTCGTTTCCGGTGCATTAGCGCACAACACGTAGCGAAGTACATCTTCTTTGCCAGGAAGTTCCGCCAGGTATTCGTGCAGCCAGACAGCCCAATTTTTAGACGTACTGATCTTATTGCCCTCCAGGTTTAAAAACTCATTGGCTGGCACATTGTCAGGGAGTATGTAGCTGCCTTCAGCATGCAAAATGCTGGGGAATATTATGCAATGGAAAACAATATTATCTTTACCAATGAAATGGATCAACCGGGTATCGTCTTCCTTCCAGTAGGGCTCCCATGATTTTCCGCTTTTTTCCGCCCATTCTTTTGTCGCTGAGATGTAACCAATGGGTGCATCAAACCAAACATATAATACTTTACCATCGGCGCCTTCCACCGGCACTCGCACGCCCCAGTCCAAATCACGGGTCATGGCGCGAGGCATCAAACCATTGTCTAACCATGATTTACACTGCCCGTATACATTAGATTTCCACTCTTTATGACCTTCCAATATCCAGCTTCGCAGCCACTCCTCGTACTTATTCATGGGAAAATACCAGTGGGTAGTCTCCTTGAGCACAGGAGGATCACCGCTAAGCACTGAGCGAGGATTGATCAGTTCCGAAGGGCTCAAAGATGTACCGCATTTTTCACACTGGTCACCGTAAGCCTGGTCGTATTTGCAGTTGGGGCAGGTACCTATGATATACCTGTCGGCAAGAAACTGCTTACTTTGCTCATCATAATATTGTTCTGACGTTTTCTGTTCAAACACACCATCCTCATACAGCTTCTTAAACATCTCGCTGGAAGTTTCATGATGCACCTGTGCAGATGTTCTTGAATAAATATCGAACGAAATACCAAAATCCTCAAATGATCTTTTGATGAGTTGATGATACTTATCAACGATCTCCTTGGGAGTCACCCCCTCTTTCTTTGCCCTCAGGGTGATTGCAACACCATGTTCGTCCGATCCGCAAACAAAAAGAACGTCACGCTTTTGGCTTCTTAAATATCTTGCATATATATCTGCCGGCACATAAACCCCGGCCAAATGACCAATATGGACAGGTCCGTTGGCATAGGGCAGGGCAGCCGTTATTGTATATCTGTTGAATTTCTTATCTGACATTATCTTCTAAATATTAATGCCGCAAAGATAGAAGATATTCAAGGGAATTGTTAATAATCAGTATGATTAGGAGAAGATTTATGAAGACTGAGGTCGGAAGTCGGAAGATGGAAGGGAGAAGGATTTTATAAATGGTCATAACCTAATAGCATAGCCGGGAAGAGGTACAAAGGTGAGTCGGGAAGCAGAAATCCGGAAGGACTGAAGTCCGGGATTCTCAAAAGCTTATCTGCAGAAATACGGATTTTTCCCAAAATTTAAGAAGCTGCGGGCAGAACTATTAAAGCGCTTTGCTAAACCGGCAATTTCCTCATACCTTATACTATCGGAAGTGTGATACGAAAATGAGTATATTGGTCATTGTCATTTAACAGCATGATCTCTCCTTGCAGCCTGTGTACACATTGTTTGACAATATAAAGACCAAGACCAAGTGTCTGATGCCTCAGAGCGGTTTTGGAAAACATTTGAAAGATATCGTGAATATCCTCGTCATCAATTCCGATACCATTATCTCGAAAATGGATAACCGTAGTGTCTTGTTCCCGAGAAATCGTTATTTTCAAAAAGTTAGCATCACTTTGGTTGTCCTGAAATTTCACAGCATTCTGGATCATGTTAAAAAATATCAGATCTACCAGTATTGGATCGGATATTAGGTTCACATGGGCCGCAATGTCGTAAGTAATATCAAAACGATCACTTCCTTCAATATTTTGCATTTGCGTAATGCAATTGTCAATTAATCCGGGCAGGTTTATTTTCTTGTACGTCAACTGCAAACTATTGATATCGCTTATAGTCTTTAGTCGCGCCAGTATATCGTTCAGTCCACCAGCGGTTTCTGCCAGCAAAGAAAAGTATTTCAGTGATTGCTCGTCCTTAACGTCCATCAGCGCTACATTGCATACGCCCATCAATGTAGCCAGTGGCCCTTTGATGTTATGCGAGGATTTATAGAGAAAGTTATCCAGCTCCAGGTTGGCCAGTTTTAGCTCACGATTTCGTTGCTCCAGTTCGTGTGTCCGCTGGTCCACTTTGTCCCTAAGTTGAGCATTGTACTTCTCCAGCTTATTGTTTTGCTCGGTGATAAGAATATGAGCCTGCTCCAATTGAATATTTTTAGATACGAGAGATTCTTTTTGCGCCTCAATTTCTTCTTTCTGTGCAATGATCTCTGAATTTCTCTCTCCAAGCATGAAGCTAAGTTTCCTGTTTCGTGTGTACGCATAAAAAATAAATCCTGCCAGTGAAACTGCCAGTACAAATATGGTTATGAGAAATATATTGAATTTACGGTTTTGCGATAACTGCTGCTCCTTATTGCGCAATAGCTTCTGGTTTTCCTCCTCTTGTATCTTCAGTTGGATCGCAGACAGGTTGTGAGCAAGGCCTTCATTAAAAAGAGTATCCCTTAGCTGCAAAAGTCTTGTTTGGTATTCAAAAGATTTTTCCAGTTGTCCCTGTTGCTGATATAGTTCTACAAACAAACTGTAGTTTTCATACATCCTTTCCCTGGAACCTATTTCCTTTGCAATTCTTTGGCTTTCTTGAAGCAACGATACTGCACTGTCATAATTACCTCTGCGCTGAGCCTCCTTTCCATAGTAATAGTATATTTCGGAAACACCATTTCGTTCCCCGATTTCCTGGCGCAAGTTCAAGGCTCTTTCAAAATAATCCCGTGACAATTCATATTCACCTTTTAACTGGTACACGCGACCCAAACCACTAAAAGCTACCGCGTTCCAGTTCTTGTTATCCACGTCAAGTGCGAGCGACTGCTCAAAGTACATTTTGGCGGCATCAATATCACCCTGCATCAGATATGTGGTGCCAATATTATTCTGCGAGTACAGCATAAGATTAGGATCATTATATTCCCTGGCTACCTGAAGGCCTTGCCCAAAATATTCTCTTGCTCGTTCATAATCTTTGAGCTTATTATAAACCAGACCGATATTATTCATAGTTAATGCCCGGCCATATATCTCGCCTACTGCTATCTTCATATTTAAAGAGCGCAGCAGATTTTCCAGGGCACTTTGATAGCTACCTAGATTATAATAAGCCAGACCGATATTGTTTAGTGCATTGTTGATCAGGACTGCATCATCTATTTCTACAGCTATTTCCAGTGACTGTGTGCAATAATGGAGTACCGAATCGTAATTGTTCTTATAATAATGCACACCCCCAATGAGTCTGAGAGATTTAGCTACCAGTGCTCTGTCCTGTATATCCAGGGATAGCTTATATGCCTGATGTGCATAGCTAATGGCCTCATCGGGATAATTGAGCCAGGTTTTTATCACTAATTGGTGAAGGACCTCTATTTGGTCTTCAACAGGAGCCTTTTCCAGGCGTAGCAGTAGTTCGTCTCTCCCCTGGCAACAGGCAATAGAAGAGCAGAAAAAGAAGCCCACCATAACAACATAAAGAGAGCGCATGCAAACCCGGCTTACTGAGATATCTCAAACTAACTCAATAAGTTATCAAAAAAAATGTGGTTTACCAATGAACTATGGCATTAATTGGATAATTCCTTTGAATAGTAAATAACCCCTCTGTCACAGCAATCTAAAACTTCATCTATTTTGTTATTCATAAACTCAATAGCTGTTTTACAATCTTTAAGTTTTTCTTTTACAACGGTTAAGTCTTCCCGACCTGCGTTCGTATCGCTAATACAATTAATTTCCTGACTTACGTGCTCCTTCAGTAAGTACAATGTTGCCAGTTCATCTGCTATTCGGTCTCTCTTAAGCATTTTTCCAGGTTTTATTATTAGAATTAATATTAAACAACTTTCTCTCATTGCATAAAAGAAAGCTCCTTCTGCATTTTCTTAAAAGGTACTAGGTAAGACAGGTCGATTAGATTTTACAAGTATAAGGTATGTGCGTCTCAAAAAATGAGATTGAGGGAATTTTTTGTTTAAAAAAACCAAAAAAAACATGGTTACATCAAGCCACACTCCTCTCCTCCAGCATGGGTAATTGTTGTTTCCAGAGGTTGAAATAGTGTCCCCGGACTTCAAGCAGAGCTTCATGTGTACCCTGTTCCACCAGCTTACCCTTTTGAAGTACGACAATATGGTCTGCACTGCGAACAGTACTCAATCTGTGCGCTATTAAAATGACCGTTTTTCCTTGCCTGGCCAACAGGTCAACAGCATTCTGAACATACTGCTCTGAGGCTGAATCCAGAGAAGATGTAGCCTCATCGAGAATTAATATTTCCGGCTCCCTATACAAGGCGCGGGCAATAGCTATGCGTTGCTTCTGCCCTCCCGAAAGAGACGCTCCATTTTCCCCAAGATATGTATTGAATCCGGCAGGTAAAGATTCAATAAATTCTAAAATATTCAATTGTGAGCAGATCTTAATAATCCTTTGCATGTCGGGTTCATAGTCCCCTACTGCAATATTGTCTATCACATTCCCCGCAAACAAGTCTATTTTTTGAGGAACAACGCCAATTATATCCCTCAGGCTTTCCTTATCAGTATACTTCAGGTTAAGCTCACCTATTGTAATGGCTCCTTGCTCTATGGGATATATGCATTGAATGATAGACATAAACGTAGTTTTCCCGGAACCACTTTCTCCAACTATTGCATTTACCTTTCCAAATGCCAATTTCATATTCAGTCCTTCGAAAACGTTAGTCCTTGAACCATAACGAAAATGGATGTCTTTAAAATGAATATCCCCTAGCTGTTCGGGTGATATTTTTATCTTGTTCTCTCCATCTTCCTTTTCTAAATCCATCAGCTCAAAAAGCCGATCTGATGCTATCAGCGCATCCTGGATAGTTTTGTTCATACCAATTAAACTACTGACAGGACCGGTAAGGTATCCCACCAGCGCGTAAAAGGACAAAAGCTCCCCCGGAGTAATGGCATTATCAATCACAAATACAGACCCTGCCCACAACAAAATAATCGTGAACAGCCGTGAAATAAACTGAGAAGCATTGCCCGAAAATATGCTGTTCTTACCCGACACGTAGACATTATTCAGCAGCTTGATAAATCTTGTTTCGGTTTTGATGTTAGCATGCTCCTCCAGGCCAAAACTTTTTATGGTATAAACCGAATTTAAAGACTCCACCAACTGAGATTCCAGGTCAGCGGCACTTTCCATCAATTTCCGCTGTGTCTTTTTATTGAGCCTGTTGGTGAAAAAATAAACCAGTCCGTAAAAAGGAATGATCATCAACATTATCAACGCCAGCTTCCAGTAATAAATGAACATCAGACCGAAGGCAAAAAGTACAATGAAGATATTGACAATTAGCTCGATCAAGGTATCATTGATAAACGCCCTGATCTTGACGGCATCATTTACCCTGGAAATGATCTCTCCCACCCTCATATTGTCAAAAAATCGTTGCGGTAGCCTCAGCAGGTGTTTGTAATAACCCAGAATCAACCTGGCATCTATCAGTTGGCCCGTTTTTAGGGTGAAAATAGATTTGGTGGCACCTATAAATATCTGCACTATCAAAAGCACCAGCATAATGATAATGATACTGAGCAGATTAAGAAGATTTTTATTACCCTCTACAAGCACGTGGTCAACAATCTTCTGCACATAGAGGGAGGTAGAAAGTCCGAGGATGGTAAAAATAGCAGCACCAAATAAAGCCTGAAGCATAATAGTTTTGTGTGGCCTCAGTAAATACCACAAACGCCTGCCCACCGAAACTTTTTCATTCCCTTTTTCAAAACCATCATCAGGCAATAGCAGCAACAGCACACCTGTCCACAACTGCATAAACTCGTCATTGGAGTAGGTGTGCATTCTACCATCCCCGGGATCCATCACCTTAACATGCTTCTCATTGGCTTCGAAGATCACCACAAAATGGTGTAAAACTTTATTGACTATGATATGGGCAATGGCAGGTTTGGGAATTTTTAAAAGACTGCTGAATTCTCCCCGTACCCCTTTAGCCACAAAACCCAACTTTTCGGCAGCTTCTATCATACCAAGCACATTGGTCCCTTTTTGGTCAGTAGATGCATATTGTCTTATCCGGGAGATGGGCAGCTTCAGCCCATAGAATGAAGCCACTGAGGCCAGACATGCCGCTCCACAGTCGGTAACATCATGTTGTTTTACTTTTATAGATCTACTCATAAGTAAAAGTTTATTCTGCACGTGCAGGATTCAGCCAGTCATCAACATCATCATACAAGAGCTGCCAGAGAGACCTCCTGCTGACAATAAACCTTGCACTTAATGTCATACCTTTTTTCAGTTTGCCGCTGTAGCCGTTTTTTAATTGCAGCGCTTCCTGGTCAAGCTTGCATCGCACTTTGAACACCGGCTTATCATTATACATGATCACATCATTTGCCACCTCTTTGACTGTACCCGTAGCGAGACCCCATTGGTTATAGTTAAAAGCATCTATCTGAAATTTGGCGGGCATGCCCTCCTTCAAAAAACCGATATCACCCGGGGAAATATAGGTCTCCACCACCAGCTCCGAATCCGGAGATATCTTCATTAACGACTGATTGGCAAAAATCTGCACTCCTTCAAATATTCCGTCCGAGCCCTGTATCGTTCCCGAAACGGGGGCTTTTATGATGTAGTCATTTTGCTCCTCTCGGAGTTGGGCTAACTGATTGCTTATGTCTGCTATCTCGTCTTCATTGTTTTGCAGTTGCATTTGCCAATTGCTAATGTGAGATTGATGCATCATTTTAAATTCGGCTGTTATACGGTCATACTCAAATTTGCTGTTATCATACTCTGCTTCTGCTATTGCCTGCACATCAAATAGTTGGCGATTTCTCTTCCATTTCTTTTTGGCCAGCAGGTAGCGTGCGTTTCCTTCGTTTACTCTTTGTGTAAACTCCAGGTATTCCTGTCTGTAAGGGGCGGTTTCAATACTGTCTATATTATTAAAAGCGGATATAGAAAAGCCGCTTATCAACCTCTTCAGGTCTCGTGCCTGCGCCAATAGCTCCAAACGCCTGGTATGGAGATAACTTACCCTATTATCCAGTATATTGGATTCAATGATAAACAATGTATCACCTTCAAACACATGTTGGTTGTTCTGCACGTTTAGCTTGAATAAGCGGCCGCTTGAAGGGGAGGAAATGGTAGTAACTTCGTTTACCGGCCTGACTAACCCAGCACTTCGGACCGTAACATCTACATCAATGAAGGGAAGCGAAGCAAAAGCTGCCACTAATACAAAAATCACCATCATGTAAATAAGCTGCGATCTGGTAGAATGCCTTGCCACCTGAACCTCAACGGTATGATCAACAATCTCCTTAGGAAAAATCTGTTTCTGCATAAGCGCCTAACCCAGGTATCCGAAAATTTTATGAAACAGATAGCCATAGGTAAATGCTATGAATAAAAGCACGAATATCCAGGCGCTTAATCTTGTGATGATCAACGATCGTTTTCTAGAATACATAACGAATTACAATTTTTATTTTCAATTACGGCACAAGAATAAATGGCCGGAGTCTCAAAAAGTGGGACTGGGAGATAAAATTTCCAACATCACCAAACCCTTGGAGTGTTTCGCAGGCCCAGGAACATTCTCTAAACTGGCGCGCGTTTAGCGATAGCGCAACGCGTGCCCCTCTACCAAAAGGCTGAGGTCTTCAACGACTTCCGACTTCCGACTTTGATCTTCCGGCTACAGCATATGGAAAAGATCTAACCATAATAAACAAGGAGTTAAAATCGCTTCGGCCGCAATCTGGCGCGCGTTTGGCGATAGCGTAACGCGTGCCCCTCTACCATAGGCTGAGGTCTTCAACGACTTCGGACTCCTCTACCCACAGTTGCTCAGCACTTCATCAATTCGTTTCTGCATCAGTTCCAGCTTTATCTTGCATTGTATAAGGTTGTCTTTTACATAAGGAAGGTCCTCCCAACTCTCGCCTTCAATGGTTAAAGCGGCATAATCAATTTGTTTGTTCACCTGCTCCTTCAGCAGGTATAAGGATGCCAATCCATCTATAATTTTTTCTTTATCGGACATCTGAGTAAGATTTTTAGAATATAAACTACCTACCCTCCTGCTTTCACAGCCATCTTGAGTCCCATGATAGTTGCTGATTTAGAGAGTGATGGTACAAGAATAAGTGGCCGGAGTCTCATAATCTGAGACTGAAGGAATAATCTGTATTTTTTTGAATGGGAGTTATGGAAAAAAAGACCTTACAGGTTTCGAAAACCTGTAAGGTCTAAAGGGGCTTCAATGAAGAGAGTTCAAAACTATAACATGCAATTAATCCTCCCCATTGCGTAACCTGTTGCATAAAGAAGCAATAAAATCGATATCACAGCTATTGAAGCTTGCATTATGATTTTTTTCATAGTTTAATCGAACAATGAAGTATACAAGTTACTCAACGATCTTCTTTGAGCTCCACCCCATCCTTAAGTCCCTCAAAGAATGATTCTCTCCTATCAAATAAAAAGATTAACAAGAGTAGCGTAAGAAGGATGGCAAATAAAATTTTTTTTGACTTGGAATTCATAATGTAAAGATTTTAACATTAGTAGTAGGAATCCCTACTACTAATGGAAATTATTAATTAAACATATAAATTAGATAACCAACAGGATTGACTCCAAGACCTCCTGTAGCCAATGTGGCACCAACATGTTTACCCATCCAGTATGCTGCATCTCCGTCCTCTCCACCATTAGTCATTTGAAGTTCTTGTTGAGTTAACTCTTGCACTAAGTGTTGATCTTCATTAAATAAATCTTTCATAAAAGAATATTTTAAATGTAATAAAAATAATTAATTACGACAATTAGTCAATTTGTAAGCCATCTTTAATTCCAGCCACAAATTTTTCACGATTATCAAAAAGATAAATACCCAGACCAACCACGGCCAAAGTAAGTCCAAAGTCACCTCCTTTAATTTCGGCAGATTCCTTTGCTGTCAATTCTTGAAAAGCGGATAATTCTAAATTCTTCATTTTTTAAAGTTTTAAAGTTTAACATTTGATTATAGGTCATTCGCGAAAACCTACTACAATGCTATCGGTCGTGAGTCTCAAAAAGTGAGACTGAAAAAATATTTTTTATAAAATTTTATGAATGACATTCCAGCCGATAGGAGATGGGCTGGGTACCCGTGAGGAGGAAAATGCCAATTTTTTAAGTAATCTATCATAAAATGATCAGCTTAACTTCACTAATCCCTGTGCTACTATCCCCGTCAGTACGGTTCAAAACCGTCTGACGGATATATACAGATAGCCGGTGCATTCAGGGAGAGGTCACCCCGCAATAGGACAATTTCTGCGAGAAGATGCTCTGTGGCTCAGAGGTACCCTGAAAGACGTCCTGGCGGCTCAAAACCGTCTGACACCAGGTAGATTGATGCTCGATATTCCATTCCAGCCACCGGAGATCTCCACCAATTCACTGGTCATTAACTCCTGCTCTTTAACAAAGCCAAATGCAAAGCAGCCTTCTTCAATATAATAATAATGCTGGGCGAATTCATTGTAGCCAATGGGCGCGCCAAGGTTCTTCATATCATCAAGACATCTGAAAAAAGTACTTCTTGATATCCCCAGCCGGTGGGCCAACACCGCAGCATTCCCTCTTACTTTCATCCGTATCATCCGGTCAAGACGCAGGTACAATGTTCTTCTTTCATCAATTGACATAACAGTAGCGATTTTTAAGGTTGGTTGGACATGTAAATGACTAAAATCAATAATTATCAAATCATAACTATTTATAAATACTATGTTAAAAATATTTTTTAACAATTCATAAATTTTTATTTACTTTTTGAAAATCTTGAATTTTAAGATATTGTTCCGCTGGTTGGTAAAAGATCAATGAGGTTGGATAACTGAACGCGTGAAAATAGCGGCCAGTACCTTGAACATTCATCGGATGAAACTTGCTTTGTGAAGACATTCATCCGATGAGGATTTTTTAGCCTCGGAGGGTCTGTTTTATTAGAGAGTATTTGTTTTTGGAGAGAGAAAAAACCCTCTCGCACCTGTCCCCGGACCCCGTTCCGGGGCCCTTTAGCAAAGAACTTCATCCGATGTCGCCAGGTTACCTGCTCAATAGAATGGCAAAGAATTTCTTCGGATTTCCATAGCTAAGTTCGAAGGTTTACTCTGGCTGAGCCCTGATCAGCGGGGCCCCGGAACGGGGTCCCATAGCCGTTAACTTAAGCATCCCGGTAGGGATGCAATATTGGTAGCCCGGGGTGAAGCCCCGGGATAGGATTAGATTTTTTTATGCGCCACATTCAAGCTTGGGAAGATGAGAAGGCTATTTTGGCGCATCCATGCTTACTAAGGTAAATGCTTCGAACTCATTCCTGCCATGTGTGCCAAGGAAGCCTGTGTTCCATGGTTGGGCCTTCCTATGGCACACTCAACTTCTCGTTTAAACCCGGGGCTTCACCCCGGGCTACAAAGATTTACCCCCTCTGGGGGCTCGTTATTCTCTTAAGTTAACGGCCCCGGAAACGGGGTCCGGGGACTGGTGCGTGGGGGAGCTACCCATTGATTACTGGAAATGACTACAGATCACTAAAACTGCCTACAGTTGCCAACTGCCTAGTTAATCAGGAATCCACAATAACAAACCGCTTATTAAGATATTTCTCCACGATCTTGCGCATCGTAGTTTCCCCCACCTCATTCTTGGCCATCCTGTACCGGAGCTGCCGGAATTCGGCTTTGGTGTCTTCATCAAGCTGAAGTACTACAGACCTGTCGTTGATCGCAATGAGGAATAATCGCTTTAACTCTTTTTCGTAATCGTATTCTTCCATTTCAGGGACTTTGCCAACTGCTTCTTTCGCTAACTTCGATCATGCTTCTAAGAAATTCAATCGTCATCGGTAGGGACGAAGCAATCCCCAAAATCTTGCACATATGCTAAATGGCATTGCCGCACTCCGTTACCGATGACGTCTCTTAATAGATTTCTTAGAAGCACACTCAGCTACGATATTAAACACTTCGGTAAATATACTTCAAAAATGGTTTCCCCCGGCTGGCTATGAAAGGTAATATTGCCCCCATGTCTTTCTACGATCTTTTTAGATATATTCAGTCCCAGGCCCGTGCCATATCCCCTGTCTTTCGTGGTATAAAAAGCTTCGAATACTTTATCCCTATCCTCACCCTTTATTCCAACGCCATCATCTTTCACCCATACCACCACGTCTCTTTCCCTTTCCTTGACACCTACTTCTATGGTACCTCGGTGATTCACCGCATGAATACTGTTGAGGAGCAGGTTTAACCATACCTGGCTCAGTGCATTAGAGTCGGCCCAAACAGGTGATAAGTTATCAGGAAACACCTTCACCAGCTTTACCCCACGTTTTAGCTCACTTTGCAGAATGAGTAACGTATCCTCTATATTTTGTCGCAGGTCTACCTGCACCATCTCTTCTGCCACCTGCGGCTGCGAGTACATTTGCAGTGACTGCACTACCTTGGATATTTTAGTCACCAAAGGTCCGGCCTGCTCGGTGTTCTTCTGCAAAAGGCTCATGCTGTGCAGAAGGTCAAACAATTTATTTCCTTCCGGAGCTTTTAGCATACCCACCAATTGATCATTCAAATGCTGATAGCCCATGTCCACCAGCTTGTCTGCCAGCCCGGGATCATCAAATCCACTTTCCTTCAACTCAATCTGTAAAGACTTCCTGAATTGCCTGCGTTCACGGGTAGTTTTAAAGGAAGATGCCTGCACCTGATTTACTAAAGCATAATCAGAACTGTACCTGCTCATCAAAGCTGACAAATTTTGCCTGATGTTATCGAAGTAGTCCTTTACCGGATGTATCGTGCCACGTAAAGCGCCTAACGGGGTGTTGATCTCATGTGCTATGCCTGCTACCAACTGACCCAGCGCAGCCATTTTTTCCTGGGAGATGAGCTTTTCCTGGGTGGTTTGGAGTTCTTCCCTAATTTTTTTCTGCTGATTATAGTTCCGATAGAAAGCTATGGCAGCAATGCTTACTGCGAATATAACGGCAATAGCTACAAGAAGCAGTTCGTTTCTTCGATCAATCTCGGTTTTTTGCTGCGAAATAGCCTCTTTATGTTCCTTTTCAACATTTTCAAGCTGAAGATTTGTCAACTTGTGTATCATAGGAGTTCCCTCAATATTTTCCCTTAGAGAGTCATATATGATATAATGACTGTAAGCAAGTTTATGTTCTCCCATTAATGAGAATATCTCCCCGTACAGTCCATGATTTCGCATTATCCAAACCGTTCGTTCGTTTTGCTTTGCGATGTTTTGACTTTCATCCAGAAGGACAATAGCTTCTTTCAACATTCCTTCTTCCTTTTTAATGTCGGCTAAATATCGATAACCCGTTATTATTTTTTCGGAGGATCCAATTTTTTCTGCCAACTTAATAGCCCTCTTTAGGTAGTTTTCTCCTTCTTTAAACTGATTCAAAGAGTAGTGAGCAATCCCGGCACCAATTAGCGCCTCAACAAAGGCAGACGGCTCACATTCCCTTTTGTCACAGTCAATGAGAACAATGTCAAAGTATTTTAAAGCAGTTTTATATTTTTTTAACCCAATATTGCATAGCCCTAAATTTCCTAAAGTACTTTCAATTAAGCTGTTTTCGCTAAGTGTCTGCTTTATAGAGAGTGATCTCTCAAAATATTCGATCGCTTTACTATAATTCCCTACCTGATAATAAACCAGTCCAATATTATTGCAAGAAATAGCAATTTCCTTTTGATCATTTTTAGCCTCCCTCAGCTTTAGGGATGGCAAGTAGTATTTTAAGGCCATATCAAAACTGCCATTATGATAGTGGCAACGTCCCAAAAAATTCAAAAGGAATCTTTCCCGTTCTTTAAAACCATTTCTTCGCAAAATATCCAATGCACTGGTATAGTCTTTTATGGCACTTTCATAAAATCCCTTTTCTTGATTAACGTAGGCAATAGCTGTCAGCGTCCTGACTATTAGCAAACTGTCGCCCGCTTGCAACGCATTCTTTTCAGATAATTCAGCAAAATACATAGCACTGTCTAAATCCTTGGTTCGATAAGCTATAAATAACTCCATCAACGCCTCTGACCTAATTTTTGGATCGTTACTATTGCTAAGTGCTTTAAGAGAATCAATATTTTGTGCCACTGAGCAATAGCAACAATATATCAGGAAAAGAAATAACCTTATTTTCATAGCGCTTGATGGTTCTCCTGTTCTAAATGCTTGGGTAATTCCACCCTAAAAACCGTCTCCCCTATCTCACTCCTAAAACCAATCTTCCCACCATGATCTTCCACGATCTTCTTTGAAATGTTCAGCCCTAACCCGGTGCCATAGCCTCGTTCTTTGGTGGTGTAGAAAGCTTCGAATATCTTATCCTGATCTTCCGGGCTGATGCCGCGGCCATTGTCTTTTATTTCTACGACAATGTATTCATTGTTCTCCCTAATTATTATTTCAATAGTACCTTGATGATTGGGTAGCGCCTGGATGCTGTTCATCAGCAGGTTGGTCCATACCTGGTTCAGGGCATCGGGGTTGGCCTGTATTTTAGAGGCAGTTGGCGGAAAGTTTTTAACAAGACTAATCCCTCGCTTAAGTTCATTTTGTATCAGCGTCAGTACCGTTTCTACATTCTCAATGATATCAACCGGCTCAAATTCCTGGTTATGGCGCTGGGGTTGAGAGTAGGTTTGCAGGGCGCTTACCACTTTGGCTATCCTCCTCACCACAGTCTGCATTTGACCGGTGCCTTTCTGATGCATCACAATGCTGTGTAGCATATCCAGCACTTCTTCCCCATTGGGCAAGCTAAGAAGCTCAACTATTCGGCTATCGAGAGGTGTGGAGTTCATTTCAACAAGCTGTTCAACTGCCGCACTGCTCAGGTGAAGGTCATTTGCCTCAAGCTCCTTTTGCAACTGTTTTTTCAGACTTCTACGGGTACCATGGAAAGACTCGGAGATTCTATCCTGACCTTCATATTCCCGAATGATAGCAAATACATGGCTCAACTGTTCGTCAGAAAGCTGACCTAAAACAGCATGAAACTGTTTCACCACTTTATTAAAATGATCGGATACGGGTTCCAGCAATCCACGCAGTGAGCCCAATGGGTTGTTCAATTCATGCGCTATGCCTGCTACCAACTGGCCCAGGGCAGCCATTTTCTCTTGGGAGATGAGCTTTTCCTGGGTGGTTTGGAGTTCTTCGAGGGTTTCGTGGAGGTGTTCTTTGGATTTTTTTTGCAATTTATACAATCTATACACTACAACTCCAACAAATAAAATTGAAGTAAGAGCTATTATAAGAAAAATCAAAAGGAAATTCTTGCTTGCAATGTGCTGCTCTTGCTTGGAAATGGTTTCTAAATTATCCCTTTCTGCATTCTTGATCTGAAGATAGGTTAATTGCCTCTTAATACTATCACTTGATATTATATTAGAAACAGAGTCATACAGTAACCTATACTTATACGCGTTATGAAAATCATCTTGAGAAGCATGCAATTTTGAATAAAGTTCATAGACATATTTCTGCCAATGCCGATAAGGAGCATTTCTTAGGAGGGTCTCGACCTGATCTAGATATTGAAATGTTTCTTCAATGTTTTTAAAAGAAAAATGAATATTTGCCAAACGATATAAACAATCTGCTTCGCCAGATTTCAATCCATATTCCTGGGCTATTTCTAGTGCCTTATTAAATCGGGACAAGGCTGACTCATATTTTTTCTGACGCTGACTTATGTCACCTAAACCAATGTAGATTTCATTTAAAATTTTAGGGATGCACTTGCCTTTACATGCTTCAAGAACACTTAATAAATGGCTCTCTGCATATTCAACCTCCCCAATTCCAATGTAACATATTCCAAGGTTTGTTAGGCTATGATAGTCAACGACCCCTATGCTAGCATTGAGCTCCGATGCCTTATTAAAAAAAACAATTGCGTCTTTATAGAAATGGGTCTTGTAATAAACTAATGCGATATTATTATAAGAAACCGCTATTTCTTCCAAGTCACCTTCTATTTCCCTCAGCCTTAAGGATTCCATGTGATAATAAAGTGATGAATCATATCTATCCAAATTATAGAAAAGAAGGCCCAGGTTATTTGTTACATATTTTTCTTGCTTAATAAATCCATTCTCTCTTGCCATGTGAAGAGAAATAAGAAAATGGGTTTTAGCAATTCCGTAGTTCCCCTGTTGCTTGGCAATCCATCCTTTAATATTTTCCGATTGACATTTCATTCGGACATCTCCGCTTTTATAAGACAACTTGTAAATTTCATCTGCATAATACGAAGTGGTATCAAGATTTGAATACCGATACTTCAATATCAATGCCATCAAACTATCAAACCGCTGCTGATCTTCCTGGGAAACTTTATTCTCTGGACTATTTTCTCCGCAAGCTGAAAGTATTAAAATGATTACGCCAATGGGGATTAGATGCTTTAAGACGTATTTCATGTGTGTGTGGGCGAGACCTCCAAGGTTTTGAAAACCTTGGAGGTCTAAATTAATTAAATGATTCGCTGCAATAAAACAAATAATCCAAACATAAACAATTATTTACGAAATGTATTTGTTTGATTTTGTTTAATTACATGGCGATGCTTTAATAAGCCTGAAAGGACTAGTAAAGCTCTTTTTTCCAAAAAGAAGATAAGCACAGAACGGCTGGTGCGGATGAAATTAGCTTTAAGGAGATATTCATCCGATGAGGCGGTAATGAGATCTACTACTCCAGGGATAGCAAAATTCCTTCGGATTTCCATAGGTGGTTTCGAAGGTTCACTTTAGCATGGCGCTCGATGATCGGGGCCCCGGAACTAGGGTCCGGGGACTGGCGCGAGCTAGGATTTAGAGGCTGGTGCTTCGATTATTCATCGGATGAAATTTGCTTTGGGAAGATATTCATCCGATGAGGTGCGGTTGGAGGAAAAGACCTCCAAGGTTTTCAAAACCTTGGAGGTCTGAAAATTCACCTGCTTTACCAAGCCTGAAAGGACTGATAGGGCTTACAAGAAAAAACGGTAAGCTTTACCAAACTTTTGGAAGTTTAGTAAAGCTACCTGAAAATCGGAGGCATAAAATAGTAAAAATTATTTTTGGAATTCCATGGTTGGCTTCGAAGGTCTAAACAGGTTGGCTTCCGATACTCGGGGCCCGGGAATCCCGAGAGTGGCCCATAGCCGTTAACTTAAGCATCCCGGTAGGGATAGCCCGGGGTGAAGCCCCGGGATAGGATTAGATTTTTTTATGCGCCACATTCAAGCTTGGGAAGATGAGAAGGCTATTTTGGCGCATCCATGCTTACTAAGGTAAATGCTTCGAACTCATTCCTGCCATGTGTGCCAAGGAAGCCTGTGTTCCATGGTTGGGCCTTCCTATGGCACACTCAACTTCTCGTTTAAACCCGGGGCTTCACCCCGGGCTACAAAGATTTACCCCCTCTGGGGGCCTCTGGGGGCTCGTTTTTCTCTTAAGTTAACGGCTATGGAGAGTGGCCGGGACAGACCCAGGTCGGGGGACTGGTGCATAATGTGGTGGCGTTTCAACCCTCCAAGGGTTTATTACCCTTGGAGGGTTTTGTGAGGTTGCTCACTCCTGAACGGATGGCATCTACCAACTCCTCTTTGACCCAGGGTTTGTAGATCACCTTGTGCAGGTTAGCTTCTTTGAAGGCCCTGTCAATGGACTGCTGGTCGGCCTGGCCGGTGACCATGATCTTGACGCAGTTGGGGAAACGATTGTGAAGCTCTATTAAAAAATCATCGCCTTTCATACCGGGCATCAGCCAGTCGGAGATAGCGATGAGCATATCCAGTCCTTCTTCTATGAGCTCTTCGAGGATCTCGAGCCCTTCTTCTCCCGATTCGGCCAGCTCATATTCATATTCACCGCCAAAGGTTTTGCTTACCTGGTATTTGATGGCATCAAGAATAGTAGGCTCATCATCAAGTATCAAAATAACTTTTCTGGACATGTGAATATATTTTAGTGTGAGTTTTATGATAACGGTCATTCTGAGGCACGAAGAATCTGACTAAGATCAAAGACAGTAGATTGCATCTTAGGAAGATCCTTCCTTCGTCAGGATGACATTGTTTTTATTGTGTTGACTAATGTTTTAATGCTATTACTCATGATCCTATCTTATAATTTTCAATCATATAAAGCGTCTTCTCTATCTCATCCTCCTCACTTAGCAGCTTAATGATCGCTTCATACATCTGTTTGTACTGAGTATCCTCATTTTCGATACCCATTTTGAGCAGGCCAATAAAATACTGAAAAATGACATTTTTCAAATAGACCCACTCCCTCCTGACGGCTGGTAACCCAATGCTTTCCGCTTTCATGTTCTTATTGATCAGCTTGAGTATGCGCTTTTTGATGTTAATGTGAACAGCGCTTACACCCTGATCCGGTTTGGCCGTTTTTACCGCCAGTTCATACTGGTCCAGTACTTTCACCAGCAAGATCAGGTCTTTCCACGAAAATTTCACTATTGATCTGTCAGCCATAACTCTGCTGCAAATTAATGATAATACGGCAGTATTACACTAAAACAAGTGTGGCCTTCTTCGGTTTTGGTCAGTTTGATCTGGCCTTCCAGCTTCTCAACGGCAAGTTTTACAAGGTAGAGCCCCAGCCCGGCAGTATCAGACATATCAGAGGCCTTGGAGAAGATCTCAAAAATTTTAGAAGATACTTTTTCGTCTATACCTATGCCATTATCAATCACCTGCAGACAGATTTGCTCCTGACCACATCGAGCAACGGAAATATGCACGAAAGATTCCACCCTTTCGGAGGTGTTATGAAACTTAAAGGCATTGGTCACCAGGTTGGTAACAATTATTTTTACCAGGTCTTCATCACTTCGAAAGTTTAGACTGGTCTCAATTTCTTCCTTAACACATATTTTCTTCCCATTTTCTGTGTTCTTCTGATCATTGACGGCTACGCGAAGGATACTTTCAAAGTCGATCGGCTCATCCGAGATCAGTGAGTTGTTGATCTGATTGATTACTAACAGTTTGGATAAAATTTCATTGAGTCGCTGAGCGGTTTTTCCAAGTTTATTGAAGTACTCGATAGATTTTTGATCTTCGATATCCATCAATGCCACATTACACATTCCCTGCAGCGTAGCCAGCGGACCACGGATGTCGTGAGAAGTTTTGTAAATAAAGTTATCGAGCTCTGTATTAGATTTTAGCAGAGCCGCATTGGAGGCATTTAGCTCCTGAGTACGCTCTTTCACCCGCTCTTCCAGCACCAGGTTCATGTTGGTAAGTTCTGCGTTCTGCTTCTCAATAGTTTCATTAGCATCAGACAACTTGCGATTGACCTTTTTTCTGTGCTGGTTGTTTCTAAACAATAGAATGAGAATGGCCAAAGCCAGGAAAATAATGATGACGGAAAGTACGAGAAGGGTTGTTCTGCGAGTAAGTTCCGTGCGTTGGAGGTTGATGGTTTCTAGGTTCTCTTTTTCTTGATATGCGATCTGTACGTTTGCTAAATTACGTATTACTTCCTCATTAAGGATTTGCCTGTTTAAAGAATCGTATTTTTTTTGATACACATAAGCAGACTCAAAATCCTTAGACTCAGCATAGATTTGGCCGAAAAGTTCAAAGTTATTCCTAATCCACTCCCTATAATTAATGACTTCAGCTATTCCCATGCTCTTGCTTAAGTAATTGATAGCTTTTTCGGAAAACCCTTTTGTAAATTCAATTTGAGCTAAGTAGTATAAGTTTATAACCTCGACACCTTTATAATCCATCTGTCGGGCAAGTTTGTTTGAAATAGCAAAGCTTTCTTTTGCTTTTTCTATAGCCCCCATTTGAAAATATGCTATTCCGGCTCCATTATATGAATTGATTTCTATTTCCTTGGCGCACCCTGTTTTACAAATCTCAATGATTCTATCAAAATTCTTTAAAGCCTGGGAATAGTCACCCACACCTATATAGCATAAACCTAAATTGACTAAAGTGACCTCAACACCATCATTGTACCCTATTGATTGCTTTATTTTTATTGACCGTCTAAAGAAATCAATTGCCTTTCTATAATCCTTTATTCGGTAATATACCAATCCAATATTGTTAGCAGAGATCGCGATTTCTCGCTCATCATTGTATTTTTCACGAAGTGCTAAGGATTCAAAATGCACCTTTAATGCCGAATCATATTGACCATTGTTATTATATGCAACACCCAGATTATTTAATATATGTCGTTCTCTATCTTGATACTTATTTCGCCTCGAAATAGCAAGACCTTTTTTATAATATTCGATTGCTATTTGATTAAAACCCTTCTGTTGATATACCCATCCAATGGCGTTTTGCGCCCTTACCATAAGAAGACTGTCCCCTTCACCCTCAGCAATATCATGAGTTATTTCAGCAAAGTACAACGCGCTATCTAAGTTAGATAACCGAAGTTCTATAAAACGTTGCATGCAATACTCTCCATTCTTCTGAATTTCGGAAGTAGATTTATCTTGGGCAACGGCAACTGAAAAACTTGATCCGGTTGAAACAATCCACAGAATACAGAGTCCCCTCAAAAAAATATAATAGTTAGAAAAAGAACACACAAGTAAGGTTCTCCTCATATTTAGGTGGTAAATATTCAACTATTGCATTCATATTTGCCAAAACAAATAAATTACCAAACATAGCGAACAAATAATAGAAAATTTTCGATGTAATAAAAAATTCAAATATATCATATTTTTATATACATCGAACAAATAGCTCAATATACATCAACTCAGCCAACAATAAAAATTGAATTTAAAAATTAGCAACATTAAAACCAATAAAATTATGAAAACGAAATTATTACTCTTTATTTCAATTATCTCTTTATCAGCACTTTTTTCATCATGTTCAGAAGAAGAAATCAAACCGGAAAGCAACACAACTAAAACTGCCGGCGGAGGCGTATCTGAAAGCGATGGCTTCTAATACTCAACCTGCAATCAAAATGAAAACAAAAATACTAATCATAGCCTTTGCAGTAGCTGTAATCGCTTCTTTCTCATTCATCACCATCAACAAAGAATCCATTTCTGCCCAGAAAGCTGAAAAAGTGCAGCAAGCTGAGCCGATGAGTGGCTTTGCTCTGGAGGATGAGAACCAGTTTTAACGGGAAATAACGTTAAAAACAATGTAATATTATAGTGGATGATGCATAATTTTATTTCGCAGGTTCATTTGATTGGTTAGTGAGACATGAATTGGTTAGTGGGGACACTAACCAAGGCGAGGAGAGTCATTTGATTGGTTAATGGGACACTAACCAAGGGGGGGTAACGAATTAAGTATGATCCGGAACATTTAAAACAAAAAATATGAAAACTAAAATACTTGTGGCTTTCGCGGTAGCCGTGATCGCTTCGTTTTCATTCATCACTATCAACAAGGAAGCTGTTTCCAAGAAGCAAAATACTGAGGTAAAACAGCAATCTGAGCCTATGAGCGGCTTTGCTTTGGAAGATGAAAATCAGTTTTAGAAAGCTGAATCATAGTGAACGGTGATCGGTGAACGGTAATCAGTGATCGGAAATTAGTGATCGGAAATTAGTGATCGGTAATCGAGGAATAACGCTTTAGGTAGTGGCCGGTCAGTGCGGAGGGGTTTCTGATGATCGTGGGATAGTAGCGCGTTGTTAACTGCAAGTACCCGGCATACACATTGATATTGGTGCAGACACCTCCAAGGGTGCATGCGAATCGGTTTGATGGTTGATGAGACATGCCCATACACGGGTTATTGGTGGGGACATCAACAAGACACCAACAAAGACGGCCTGTAAGAACATCCAACAAAGGTCCGTGTAAGCATGAAAAGATGCCGGAACAAGACCAAAAAACTTCATGTAATAATTGAACATTTAACTTCTAAAAATTTATTACACATAAGGTTACCTTTCCATTGTTAAAAGTATTAATACTCTTTTACACTCATCTCTTATTCCTTACACCAATAGAATGTAAATTTTATCCGATCTTTTAGGAAGCATCATTTTTCCCGCATAAATACAAGCATTTCACAGAATGTTATATCCGTTCATCGGTAAAAGGCAACAACTCGTAGAGAGTAGTGAAACATTTTGGACTGAATTAAATTCATTCGACTGCAATGCATTCTTACCACCTCCGCCCTTCGGGCACCTCCGCCAGCGGAGGATAGTAGGCGAACTGGTGCGCTTCCTAACGATAGCCTCCCATTCCTGGCAATTCTTAAAAAAAGAAAAGGGATCTAAACACTTTTCAAAAACTCAAACAGCACTGTCCTCCGCTGGCGGAGGTGGCCAGAGGCCGGAGGTGGTGAATTTCCCAAAGCTGGCACGCGTTTAACGAAGTGTAGCGCGTGACTGCCTTTCAAGCGCGAGCAGTTGCCAGACTTACAACTCATGCTTCCATTCTGTTGTTTACCCACCTCTGTGTCTCCTCCCAAGAGGAGATTAGTGAACGTATAACGATCTTGAGCATTGCTTGTGTAACCCATTCCCGTTAAGTCTTAAAAAAAGAAAAGTAACTAAAACTCCCTTTCCAAAACTTAAACAGCACTGTCCTCCGCGGGCGGAGGTGGCCATAGGCCGGAGGTGGTGAATTTCCTAAAGCTGGCGCACGTTTAACGAAGTGTAGCGCGTGACTGCCTTTCAAGGACGAGCAGTTACCAGACTTACAACTCATGCTTCCATTCTGTTGTTTACCCACCTCTGTGTCTCCTCCCAAGAGGAGATTAGTGAACGTATAACGATCTTGAGCATTGCTTGTGT